>OY762911.1:0-472500 GCA_963666565.1 Thermoanaerobaculia bacterium
AGCCTTCTCACCGTGACCGCCGCCGCCGACAACCACGGGCCCACGGTGGAAGACCTGGCCTGGATGACCGGAACCTGGAGCGGCCCGGCGCTGGAAGAGAACTGGGCCATCCCGAAGAACGGCTCGATGGTGGCCCGGGTCCGCGGCTTCTCGCCCGACGGCACGACGAACATGATCGAGCTGATCACGATCGAGGAAGAGAACGACTCCCTGGTGCTGCGTCTCAAGCAGTGGGACCCCGGCATGAAGCCACGCTACGACGGCTTCCTGGTGATGAAGCTCGTCGAGTCGAAGGACCGGATGATCAAGTTCGAGGACACGGGCGAAGGAGCGCCAATTCTGGCCAAGCTCGGCTACAGCCGCCCCGCCGACGACAAGTTCGTCATCTCGATCGAGACGCCCACCGGCCAGTCGTTCGACATCACGCTCGACGCGGTCAAATAGTCCCGGCGCAGTGACGGCTAGCCGCCTGCGCGGTACGAACTGGGTGCGCCGGCGTCCCCGCCGGCATCCGGCGCGAAGCGCCGGCCTCCGGGGGTGCCGCCACGCCAGCCGCTTCGGATTCGCGACGTCCGCGGCGCTTCTCGTCGCGGGCGCCGAGCTGTTTACGGGGGCCGGCATCGCCGCCGCCCAGGATCGGCCGGCCAGCCCGGCGGGCGCCGCCGCGACCCAGATCGGCGGCTACTTCGACCCGCGCTCCGGCTACGTCAACGGCGGCTGGATCGAAGTCAGGTACGGCCGGCCGCTGCGCCGCGGCCGCGACATCTTCGGTCCGCCCGACTTCATCGCCTTCCTCAACGACGGCGCCCCGGTGTGGCGAGCGGGCGCGAACCTGACGACCCGGCTGATCACCGAGCTGCCGCTCATCATCGACGAGACCCGCCTCGACCCGGGCGAGTACACGCTGTTCATCCAGCTCGGCCCGGAGCGGTGGATCCTCATCGTCTCAGAATGGCCGGCGCAGGAGCGCTACGACTACCACGACCGGACGGCGCTCTTCGGCGCCTACGGCTACACCCCGGACAAGGACGTCCTGCGCACCGACATGACCCTCCAGCCGCTGCCCATGTCCTTCGAACAGTTGTCCTGGCAGTTCCTCGACGTGACCCCGGAAGGCGGCCGCCTGGCGCTCTTCTGGGACCGCCAGATGGCGTCGGTGCCCTTCCAGGTCGCCCCGCAACAGGCAGGAGAAACCGATGAGTGAATGCGAAGCCACCGCAAGCAGAATGCGGGGCCAGTGCCCGTGCAGCGCCGTGGCGTTCAAGGCCACCGTCGCGGCCGCCGCACTTCTGGCGTTCCTGGCGCTCGACGCCGCGCACGGGCAGGCCGGCCCGCTGATCGAGCCGGTCACCGACGCCGAACTCGCCGCGACGCCCGACGGCGACTGGCTGAGCTTCCGCGGCAATCTATCGGCCTGGGGTTACAGCGCGCTCGACGCCGTGAACGTGGAGACCGTCGGACAACTCGACTTCGCCTGGGCGGCGCCGATGGAGGACGGCCCCAACGAGGCGACGCCCCTCGTGCGCGGCGGCATCGTCTACCTGCCGCAGCCCGAGGACGTGATTCACGCCCTCGACGCGCGGTCCGGCGACCTGATCTGGGAGTACCGCCGGGAGCACGACTACCTCGACCCCGAGGGGGCGGACCCCGAACGGCGCTTCGGCCAGGGTCTGGGCCGGATCACGCGCAACATCGCGATCTGGCAGGACGGC
Organism: Thermoanaerobaculia bacterium; assembly: GCA_963666565.1. Lineage (GTDB taxonomy): Bacteria > Acidobacteriota > Thermoanaerobaculia > Multivoradales > Multivoraceae > Multivorans. The sequence goes on from OY762911.1 coordinate 1,713, forward strand.
CTCTTCGTCGCCACAATGGACGCCTTCATCATCCGCCTGGACGCGAACACCGGCGAGCTGGTGTGGGAAACCCGGGTCGGCGACAGCCGGATCGCCCATTCCTCCGGTCCGATCGTCGCCGACGGCAAGGTGATCAGCGGGCGCTCCTGCAACATGTCCGTCGCCGGCGGCTGCTATCTGACCGCGCACGACGCCGAGGACGGCCGGGAACTGTGGCGCTTCCACACGATCCCGCGGCCGGGCGAACCCGGCGACGAGACCTGGGGCGGCCTGCCGCTGGAGCGCCGGTTCCACGTCGGCGCCTGGCACGTCGGCTCGTACGACCCGGACCTCGGTCTCGTCTACTGGGGCACTTCGGTGCCCGCGCCGTCGCCGGAAGTGCTGCGCGGCAGCGGCGCCGGGTCGCTCCTCTACTCCAACAGCACCCTCGCGCTTCGCGCCGACACCGGCGAACTCGCCTGGTACTTCCAGCACCTGCCGCGGGACAACTGGGATCTCGACCACCCGTTCGAGCGCATCCTCGTCGACCTGGAGATGGAGCCCGACGAGGAGGCCGCCTGGTCCATCAATCCGACCCTCGAACGCGGCGACCGGCGGCGGGTGATGACCGGCTTCCCCGGCAAGACCGCCATCCTCTGGACCCTCGACCGGGAGACCGGCGAGTTCCTGTGGGCGCGGGAGACCGTGTTCCAGAACGTGATCACCCACATCGACCCGCACACCGGCACGGTCACCGTCAACGAGGAGGTCATCCCGAAGGCCCGCGACGAGGAGTACGGCGTCGTCTGCCCGGCGGCGAGCGGCGGCAAGGACTGGCCCACCGCGGCCTACAGCCCGCTGACCGAGGCGGTCTACGCGCCGCTCCAGGACGTCTGCATGTCGCCGATCATCACCGGCGACGGCGAGGGGCCGCCGCAGGGCTACGGCATCAACTTCCGGATGCAACTGGCGCCGAACAAGACGACGGTCGGCCGCCTGGACGCGGTCTCGGCGCGCACCGGCGAGTCGCTCTGGCGGTTCGAGGAGCCGGCGGGCGTCATGTCCGTGCTGACGACGGGCGGCGGGCTCGTGTTCGCCGGCAACACGAACCGGCGTTTTCGCGCGTGGGACGCCGCGACAGGCGAGGTCCTCTGGGAGACGGTGCTGGGCGGCCCGGTCAGCGGCTTCCCGGTCAGCTTCGCGGTCGACGGCGAGCAGTACGTCGCGGTGAGCGCGGGCGGCGGCGACCTGCTGAGCGGCCTCTTCAACCGGCTCGGGAACCTGAACGCGCGCTCCGGCGCCAACCTGCTCTATGCCTTCAAGCTCTCGGACACCGCCGGGCGCGGCCCGATCGAACAGCTGGCCGTCACGGCGGCCGCCGGCGCGGCGACCGCCGGCGAGCCGCCGCCGATGATCATGATCGACGCGCCGCTGCTCGACGCGGCGGCCCCCTGCGCCGCATTCTCCGCCGAGCAGGCCGAGCGCGGCGCGGCGCTGTACCGGGAACAGTGCGCCGAATGCCACGGGCCCACGCTGCGCGGCGGCGCCCAGGGCGCGGCGGTCGCGGGCCGCAGTTTCACGAGCTACTGGCGGAACCGCGCCGCCAGCGGGCTCTACCGGACGATCCGCGAGACGATGCCCCAGGGCCGGGAGGGCACGATCGGCCCGGCGGCCTCGGCCGACCTGGTCGCCTTCCTGCTGAGCGAGAACGGCGCCGAGCCGGCCGGCGAGTTCGGCACGGACGTCGACACGCTGGACGGCCAACGCACCTGCTTCCGGCAGTAGCTCGCCAGCGACGACGTCACGCACTGGGTGCGCCGGCGTGCCATCCGCGCGCCCGATGACGGGCGCGCGGACTGGTTCACGGGTGGACGCGGCTCGCGCCACCCGGGTTCCCGCCGGCTGCCGCCGAAGGCGGCGTCAGAACGCGCGGGCCGTCCGACGCAGACCGCCCGGCCTACCCATGATCGTGCCCGTCATGGTCGTCATGACCCGCGTCGCCGTCCTCGTGATCGTGCCCGTCATGATCGTCGTGGCCCGCCTCGTCCCGATCGTCGCCGCCGGCTTCGCCGTCATCGTCATGGCCGGCCTCGTCGTGCGCGTGGCCCTCGTGATCTGCCTCGTCGTGCTCGTCGTCCTCGTCGTGAGCGTGGGCCTCCTGCTGCCCATGCGCATGCCCGTGATCGTGACCGTCGTGCGCGTGGCCGGGATGCACGTGCCAGATGCTCATGATCGCCATCACGGCGATGCCGATCAGCACCAGCGCGAACTTGAGCCAGCGGTCCCGGTCCTGTTCGGGCATCGGCACGTCGTCGTCGCCGATCAGCGCGCTCCGCACGTAGTGCGCGATCCGGTCCCGCTCCCGCGAGAGTTCCGCGTCGAGCACGTCCATCACCGCCACGTAGACGAACGTGCCGGCAGCGAGCGCGTTGAAACTGCCCTCGAAGACGAGCGACGCCCTGCCCTGAAGCACCTCTCCCGCCACCGTGCCGAGCACGATCCCGATCGGCGTCATGACCGAGAACAGCGCCAGCGTCTGCCACAACGCCCGGTTGCCCGCGGCGTGCGCGGTCACGATCAGGGCGAACGCGGCGGAGCCCTTGTGGAACAGGATGCCGAACATCACCACCAGCGCGGCAGCGGCTTCCGGCTGAAGACCGAGCGCCATGCCGGCGATGATCGAGTGAACGGACAGCACGACGAGCAGGACGAAGGCGTAGAAGGGCGGCCTGGTCGGTTCCTCTTCTTCCTGGCCCAGCATCGAGTTGCGGTTCTCGAGCACAACCCGGTCGATCAGGAGCAGCAGGCCCACGCCGAGGGCCGCCAGCAGCGGGGCCAGCGGATAGTCCACCACTCCCCGCAACGCCTCGTCGGCCTCGGGCAGCAGGTGGACGAACCCGACGCCGAGGAAGATGCCTCCGGCGAGCGCGTTGCCCAGGGAGAGGTAGCGGCGGCTCGCCTGCTGCCTCGCGACCAGGATGGGGATCATGCCGCCGACGATGGCGATGCCGAAGATCGACAGGCCGGCGATGACCTTGATGACAAGGGGTGACATCAGCGTGCTCCTCCTGCGTTGCGTCGACCTTTCAAGGGGATCCGCCGGCCGCTCCGGCGTCGCGCAATGAGGGCGGCAGCAACTCCGGCCTCGTCTGGAAATTCGCGGCCGCCGCCCCGACGTAGGCCGGCCGCCCGTTCAGCCGCTCCCGGTAGGCGGCGAGCCGCGGGCCGATCGGCTCGTTGTAGGCAACCGCCCAGTCCAGGCAACTGCCGAGCAGGATATCGACGCCGGTGAATCGGTCGCCGAGCAGGAAGTCCCGGCCGTCCGCGAACTCGAGCTCCGCCACGGCGACCTGCTTCGCGAACCCCTCCGAGGCCGCCTGGACCGCCGCCGGCGCCTCGCCGTAGAGGTGGGCGAGGTCGCGATGCTTGCGGATCACGTAGAGCGTGTGGGCGTCGAGCTCCATCATCACGAAGAAGGACCACTGGTCGTACCGTGCCCGCGCCTCGCTGCCCGCGGCCGGCGCCAGGCCGTCCGGCCGGCCGTAGGTCTCGGCCAGGTAGTTCACGATCGCCGCGCTCTCGGCGAGCACGAGATCGCCGTCCTGGAGCAGCGGGATCTTCTGGCGCGGATTGAGCTTCGTGAACTCGTCCGTCTGCGTCTCGCCCGTCCGCGGACCGATCGGCCTGTGCTCGTAGTCGAGCCCGAGTTCGGCCAGCGCCCAGTGCGCGCGCAATGTCCGGGACGTGCTGCAGCCCCACAGCACCAAGTCCGAGGCCGTAGTCCGCTCGTCTGTCATCGGGCCGGTACAGGATGACAGAAAGGCCAGCGGGATGGAACGCTGCGCCGGATTGAAGCAGCGGAAAGGCTGTCACGCCCATTGGGTAGAATGGCCGGCAGTCTTCTACCCGGGTGACCGCCATGAGCCTGAACATCAAGAACGAAGAGACCTGCCGCCTCGCCGCCAAGCTTGCTCGCCTTACCGGCGAGACCAAGACCGGGGCGATCACCCTCGCGTTGCGCGAGCGGTTGGATCGCGAGCAGCGCGAAAGAAGGGCGGACACTTTGGCACGCGACCTTCGCGACATCGGAGAACGCTGCGCCAAGCTCCTGAAACCAGGCCCCTCAGCGATCGAGCACGGGAACTTTCTCTACGACGAGCGGGGGCTGCCGAAGTGATCATCGATACGTCCGCCTTGCTGGCGATCCTGCTCCGCGAGCCGGATGCCGAGCGGTACGAACGCGCCATTGCTGGCGCGTGGCCTCGACGCATCTCGACAGTAGCCCTGCTGGAAGCGGCCATGGTCGTCGAATCTCGCGGTGGCGCCGCGGCAGGCGAGGAACTCGATGAACTCCTGGCCCGAGCCGAAGTCGAACTGGTCGCGGTAACTCCGGAGCAGGCGGTCGCAGCCCGGCGTGCATGGCGCAGGTTCGGCAGGGGGAACCACCCCGCGAAGCTCAACTTCGGCGACTGCTTCGCCTACGCGCTCGCCAGCACGACCGGCGAACCTCTCCTGTTCAAGGGCGAGGACTTCGCCCGCACCGACATCGAGGCCGCGTGACCGCGCCCTTCAGAGACCGGCCACGAACGGGCTCGGTTCGCCGAATCCCCGGCTCGCCTCGAAGCGCAGGTCGTTCCCGGTGGCCCTTTGCCGCCGGAGACGATGCAGGGCGGCCTCGCAGTACTCCAGGTCGCCATCGAAGAGCGACTTCGGCGGCCGCGGGACTTCGTCTGGCCGCTCCGGTTCTTTCCTCCGCGCCGCTCGTGCCGAGGAACAGGGCCAGCAGGTCCTCGTCCTCGTTCGACTGCGGTTGCAGCCGTTCGTCGAACCGCCTCGCCTCCTCGGCGGCGGACGCGTCGAACGAGCGCCGGTACGTCGCGCGGTCCCGGAACGCCTCGCGCACCTGGTCCTGGATGTCCTTCTTGAACCGGCGAACCACGAGGCCCTTGCCGCCAAAGTCCTCCCTGGAGCAGTCATCGGGATCCGCGATGGCGGTCGCGTCCAGCATGTTCACCAGGCTCGCGAAGCTCCTCGCCTTGCCGTCGTGGGGAGTCGCCGAGAGCATGATCAGCGTGTCGGAGCGCCGCGCCAGCAGACGGGCCAGGTGGCTGCGCTGACCAGGATGCCTGCTTACAGCGTCTTGCCGAGGCCGACCGCGTCGGCGATCAGGATGCGCTGCCGCGGCCGGGCGAGGGCCTGTCGAGCCGGGTCGAGCTGGTACTGGACCAGATCCATGGCGGCCTGATGGCCGACGTGAATGCGGCCGTCGTTGGGCACGGTCGCGCGTAGCTGGCTCTCCATGTAGAGCCGGCTGTCCCCGAAGGAGGGCGAGAGATCCGGCGTGAGCCGGGTCTCGGCCGGATCGAGGAACTCGATCTCCTCCAGGGAACTGAGGAAGACGGCCTCCTGCTCGCGGACGAGTTCCGAAACGCCGCCGCAGACGAGCTGGTACCCGCCTTGCGAGGCCATGTCCACCCGGCGCACGATCCACTCCGCGTCCCGGACCAGGACGCGGCTGCCGGGCGCGGGAACGGGTGCGGTCAAGGCGTCACCCGACCCGATGCGTAGCCGAAGAGGCCGGCCCCTACCCCGACCGCGGCAACGACGCCGCCAGCGAGACGGCCAGACACACCATGGCGAGGACGTAGAAGGCGATCGTCACCACGTCGGCCAGCAGCGGCACGTCGACCGGGCCGGACAGGGATCGCCGGCAGGCGGCTATGGGCAGGCCCGCGCCGATCAGGCCGAGAACGATCCAGCGCGCCCAGGTCAGTCGAGAGTTCGGTTCCGCCATGGTTTCGCTGATTCCCCGTCCGGTCGTCGTGTCTTCGGTCCGCGGCGCCCCCGCGCGGCGAAGGGGAGGATGTCACAGATCGCGGAGTTTCGCAGCCGGCGGCTCGCTGCGGGGCGATAGTCTCCAACCATGCCAAGCATCAACTTCATCCCTCATCCGCTCAGCGGTACGCCGATGGGCGCCGCGCTCGACCTGTGCGTCATCCTGGCGATCCTGTGCTGGCTCGCCGCCGTCCTCACCCGCGAGTACTCGTGGGTGGACCGGCTTTGGTCGATCTGCCCGCCCGCGTACTGCCTGATCGTGGCCTTCTCCTCGGGCTTCGAGATGTCGCGGGTCAACGTCATGACCCTCCTCGCGGTGCTGTGGGGAGCGCGACTCACCTTCAACTTCGCCCGCAAGGGCGGTTACGGGAAGGGCGGCGAGGACTACCGCTGGGAGACCGTCCGCGAGCGCTACGGGCCGATCGGCATCCAGGTCATGAACGCGACGTTCATCGCGCCCGGCCAGATGCTGCTGATCTGGTGGTTCACCGCGCCGATCCACGCCGCCTGGGAGGCGGGCGACGCGCCGATGGGCGGTCTCGACTACCTGGCTGCCGGGCTGTTCCTGGTGCTGCTGGTCGGCGAAACGGTCGCCGACGAGCAGATGTGGGCGTTCCAGCAGGACAAGAAGCGGAGGATCGCGGCCGGCGAGGAGGTCGCGCAGCCGTTCATGAACACCGGCCTCTATCGCTACAGCCGCCATCCGAACTACTTCTGCGAACTCGGCATGTGGTGCGTGTTCTACCTGTTCGCCGTGGCGGCTTCGGGCGAATGGCTCCACTGGACGGGTATCGGCTGCCTGGCGCTCATCGCGCTGTTCGCGGGGTCGATTCGACTCGGCGAATCGATCTCCGCGGAGAAGTACCCGGCCTACAGCGATTACCAGGCGTCCGTTGCCTGCGTGATTCCGGGGTTGCGGCTGGGGCGCTGATGTGGAGCCGGCCTGACGGCCGGCGCGGGTTCCGGCCGCCCGCGGCGGCAAGCGGGTCGGAACCCGGCTGGCGCGTCCCCGCGCCAGCCGCGTCACAGTCCGAGCGCCCGTCTTCGGGCGGTCGGATGTCAGACCCGCGCACCCAGTGGTACGCTCGCGGGCGCTCAGTTCAACCCCGTAAGGAGGATTCTCGCGTGATCCGATTGCGTCCTCGGGAGCGGTTCGCCCCGCTCGCCCTCGCTGCCGCCGCCATGCTGCTGGCGGCCTTCGTCGTCGCGCCGGCGTTCGCCGCCGAGCCCGAACTCCAGCACGCCAAGCCGGCCGACGTCGGCATGGATCCGGCCGGCCTCAAGAAGCTCAACGAGGCCATGCACGGCATGGTCGACGGCGGCCAGCTCGCCGGCGTCGTCACGATGGTCTCGCGCAAGGGCAAGGTCGTCCACTTCGACGCCTACGGCAAGCGGGACATCGAGAACGGACTCCCCGTCGAGAAGGACACGATCTTCCGCATCTACTCGATGACCAAGCCGATCGTCGGCGTCGCGCTGATGACGTACTACGACGAGGGCCGGTTCACGCTGGACGACCCGGTGTCGAAGTTCATTCCCGAGTTCGCCGATCTCCAGGTGGCGAAGGAGGACGGGCCGGACGGCAACCCGATCACCGAGGACGCCGACCACCCGATGACGATGCGGGAACTGATGAGCCACACGGCCGGCCTCACCTACGGGCTGTTCTCGCAGTCGCAGGTCGACACGCTCTACACCAAGGCGGGCATCATCACGGACCCGAGCCAGAACCTGAAGGACATGATCGACAAGCTGGCGAAGATCCCGCTCCGCCAGCAGCCCGGGTCGATGTGGCACTACAGCGTCGCCGTCGACGTGCAGGGCTACGTCCTCGAGGTCCTCGCCGGCAGGCCGCTCGACGAGGTGCTGAGCGAGCGGCTGTTCGAGCCCTTGGGCATGAAGGACACCGCCTTCTGGGTGGAGCCGGACAAGGCCGACCGCTTTTCGCACATGTACCAGAAGAGCGGCGACAAGCTGACCAAGGTCGAGTTCGGACAGTACCTCGACAAGCCGAAGTTCCTCTCCGGCGGCGGCGGCCTCGTCGGCACCGCGACGGACTACATGCGCTTCGCGCAGATGCTGGCGAACGGCGGCGAACTCGACGGCGTCCGCATCCTGAAGCCGGAGACGGTCGAGCTGATGCACACGGACCACCTGCCGGCCGACGTCGACGGCATGGGACCTCTCTACCGCGGCAACCGCTTCGGCCTGGACTTCTCGATCGTTACCGATCCGAACCCGGCGACGGACCACGAGCGCGCGAAGGGCGAGTACTGGTGGTACGGGATCGGCGGTACCTGGTTCGGCGTCAATCCGGTGCAGGACCTCGTGGTCGTCGGCATGATCCAGAGCCGCGACTTTCAGGCTTCGGCGGCGGCGCGCTTCACCAGCAAGCGGCTGGCTTACGAGGCGATTGTCGACTGAGCGGCCCGCGAAACGCAGTTGCGTCCCGATCGCCGGAAGCGGGTCGGAAGACCCGCGCACCCAGTCGGATGCGGGTCGGAGGACCCGCGCACCCAGCCGGATGCGGGTCGGAAGACCGGCGCACCCAGTTTTGAACCGTCGAGGAGGTAGTCGATGAGTTTGTTCGCCTGGTCGTGGATGTTCCTCGTCCTCTACATCGTCGGCATGCTGACGTTCGGCTGGATCGCCAGCCGGCGGATCAGCAACGCGGACGACTTCGCCACCGCGCGGAGCAGCTACGGCCCCTACTTCCTGGCGCTCGCCTTCGCGGCGACCACCGCCAGCGGCGCCACCTTCCTCGGCAGTCCCGGCCTCGGCTACCAGTTCGGGATGGCCAGCGTCTGGGGCAAGTTCCTCTACCCGATGGGGGTCTACTTCGGGGTCCTCATCACGATCCGGCTGGTCGCCAACTCGGGGCACAAGTTCGGCAACCGCTCGATCCCGGAGTACCTGGGCGACCGCTACCAGAGCGACGGCGTGCGGCTGCTCGTCTCGATCTTCTCGCTGGTGCTGTTCTTCTACATCGCCGGCCAGCTCGTGTCGGGGCTGGTCATGTTCGAGATCATGCTCGGGCTGGAGCCGCTGACGGCGCTGATCATCACGTCCGGGGTGCTGCTGGTCTACGTCGTGCTCGGCGGCGCCCACGCCGACATCCTCACCGACGGCATCCAGGGGATGATGATGCTCGGCGTCGCGATCGTCGTCATCGTCATGTTCCTCTTCGCCTCCGGCATGGACGGCGGCCTGTCCGGCATGGTCAGCAACCTGAGGGCGCAGGACGCCCACCTGGTCGGGCCGCTCAACACGTCGAACTCGCTCTACGACTCCTGGTGGGCGATCGCCTGCGTGCTGTTCGCGCACATTCCGCTCGGCATGCTGCCCCACATCGGCAACAAGGTGTGGGCGCTCAGGAACGACGGCGACCGGATGCGCTTCGTCAAGCTCGCCTTCGCCGTCGGCCTGACGATGGGCATGCTCGGGCTGGGCGGCATCCTGGCCCGCGGCGTCCTCGGCCCCGAGCTGCTGGAGGCCGGCCGCAACCCGAACGAGGCGCTGCCCGCGCTCTTCATCGAGCTGTTCCCGACCTGGCTCGCCGCGCTCATCGGCGTCGGCATCCTGGCCGCGATCATGTCGACGGCGGACGGGCTCGTCGTGTCGTCGTCGCAGATCGTCGCCAACGACATCTACCGGCGGTCGATCGTTCCGAAGTACTCGCCCCACCTGAGCGACAAGGAGGTCGACCGCAAGGTGCTGGTGATTAGCCGCTGGAGCACGGTGGTCGTGTTGATCCTCTGTACCTGGATGGCGTGGGCGATGCAGGACATGAACATCGCGCTGCTGGTCTGGGTGGGCACCGGCGGCATGATGGCCGCCTTCGCCGGGCCGCTGGTCGTTGGCGGCCTGTGGCGCGGCGTCACCCTGGCCGGCGCCTACACCGGCCTGGTCACCGGCATGCTGACCTTCGTCCTGCTGCGGAGCGGCCTGCCCTGGATGATCGTCGATCCGGGCGCGCTCGGCCCCCTGTCGGGCGTAGCGCAGTGGCTGGCGCACTACCAGATCAACCCGTACTCCTGCGCGGTGGTGGGCGAGGTCGTGTCCATCGCCAGCACCTACGTCGTGTCGAAGCTGACGCAACCGCTGCCGGAGTCCCACGTGGAGCGGCTGTTCAGCGCGCCGGCCGAGACGGCGGAAGCGACGGGAGGTTAGCGCCGCCAAGCCTGTCGCAGGCTCCGTTCCGCCCCGGGTGTCGACGGCCAGCCCAGTCGGGTCAGGAGGGGCGGGTTCCTCCCACGCCGCTTCGCTGCGTTCCGCGGCGCGGGCTTCCAGCCCGACGGATCAGTCGTCCCAGTCGGGCAGCGGCTGGGGGCCCGGCACGATCCCGGCTATGTCGGGGTCTTCGCCGGTCACGTTCTCCGGCGCATCGAGCGCCGCCTGCTCCTTCGCGATCTTGCGCTGCGCGCGCCGCTCCAGCTTCTCCTGGCGCCTCTGACGCTTGCGCATCTCTCGTTGACGTTTCGCGAATGTCGTCGGACCAGGTCTGGCCATAGGCGATCTCCCCTCTGCCGCGCCGGCTCGCGCCGGGGCGAACCGCGACATCGTACCAAGACCTTGACAGTCTGTTGGCGGCTACCGCCCGCGACGGGGCTCAGGGCGTGTAGTAAGTCGGGGATCCGGGGCCGACCGGCAGCCCCAACGCGAACACCCAGACGTAGAACAGCGTCACCCAGCCGATCAGGTAGGAGATCGAATAGGGGATCATCGTCGCGATCAGGGTGCCGATCCCGAGCTTCCGGTCGTAGCGCATCGCAACCGCCAGGATGAGGCCGAAGTAGCTCATCATCGGCGTGATGATGTTCGTGGTCGAGTCGCCGATCCGGTAGGCGGCCTGAATGACCTCCGGGCTGTAGCCGACGGTCATCAGCATGGGCACGAAGATCGGCGCCGTCACCGCCCACTGCGCCGAGGCGCTGCCGAGCATGAGGTTGACGAAGCAGCACATCAGGATGAACGGCACGAAGACGATCGGCCCGGTCAGGTCGAACCGGGTCAGCAGGTCGGCGCCGACCACCGCCGTGATCGTCCCCAGGTTGGTCCAGTTGAAGAACGAGACGAACTGCGCGGCGAAGAAGACGAGCACCAGGTAGGGGCCGAGAGAACTCATCGAGCGGCCCATGCCGTCGATCACGTCGCGGTCGTTGCGGACCGAGCCGGTGACCCGGCCGTAGACGATCGAGGGCACGATGAAGAAGACGAAGATGAGCGAGACGACGCTACGGAGCATCGGCCGCAGATCGTCGATCAGGAGCGCGTTCGCCGCCGGGTCGCGGAACCAGCCGTTCTCCGGCAGGGCGAGCAGCGCCAGTCCGCCGAGCATCGCGAGGACCGTCACGCCCGCCAGCTTCAGGCCGCGCTTCTCCTCGGGCGACAGCGTCTTCAGGCCCTCTTCGGGGTCTTCCAGGTCGTCCGCCGCCTGGCTCGGGTCGAACGCGCCCAGCTTGGGTTCCACGATCCGGGTCGTCACCAGGGTGCCGATCGCCGTGATCATGAAGGTGCTGACGAGCATGAAGAGGTAGTTCGCGGTGGCCGGGATCTCGTTCGCCGCGCCGGGTGCGTAGGACGGATCGATGATGCGCGCCGCCTCGGTCGTGATTCCGGCGAGCAGCGGGTCGACGGTGCCGATCAGCACGTTCGCCGAGTAGCCGCCGGAGACGCCGGCGAACGCCGCCGCCAGGCCCGCCAGCGGATGGCGGCCGACCGCGCGGAACACGACCGCCGCCAGCGGGATCAGCACGACGTAGCCCATCTCCGACGCAGTGTTCGAGACGACCGACGCGAAGACGACAACCGCGGTCAGGAGGTTCCGCGGCGCGCCCAGGACGAGCGCCCGCAGCAGCGCGCCGAGCAGGCCCGAGCGTTCCGCGACGCCGACCCCGAGCAGCGCGACGAGCACCGTGCCCAGGGGCGCGAAGCCGGTGAAGTTCGTCACCAGGTTCATGGCGATGCGCCGCATCCCCTCGGGGTTCAGCAGGCTGACCGCGCGGATCGTCCCGTCCTCGGCGCGGCCCGCGACGCCGGCGGGCCGCGGGTCGGCGACCTGCCAGTCGAGCGCTTCCGCCAGCCCGGAGACCAGCAAAATGAGCAGCGCCAGCGCCGCGAACAGCGTCACCGGGTGCGGCAACAGGTTGCCGAGGAACTCGACCGCGTTCAGGAAGCGCTCGAACAGCCCGGGGCCGCGTCCTCGCCGCCGCCTTCGCCGCTTCGGAGCCTCCGCCATCCCGCGAACAGTAACCCACGGCCAAGCCGCCCGCTGAGTGCGCGCGCTGTGTGCGCGGGCTGGGTGCGCGGGCTGGGTGCGCGGGCTGGGTGCGCGGGTCTTCTGACCCGCACTGGGTGCGCGGGTCTTCTGACCCGCATCCGCCAGAAGACGCGCCGGCCGTCAGGCCGGCTCCACTCGAGCCGGCGCCCCGTCTGGCGCGGTCGCCGGCCATTGGCCGGCGGCCCTGTCTTCCGGGCTGCGCCGCTCCGCGCCACAGCCGCGTGCGGGTCGGAAGACCCGCGCACCCAGCGGTCCTAGGCGCGGCGGGTGACGGCGGTGTGGTACGGCTCCAGGTCGTCGATCGCCGATTCGGGCTCGCCCGTCTTCCACGCGAAGAGCCGCACCGTGACCTCCGACGGCGTGACGTCGAAGAGCGCGAAGCCGTTCTTCTCGAAGGTTTCGCCGCGCACGTCCTGCTCGATCGCGGTGGCAGCCATGGGCGGCGTCCCGCGCGCCGCCGACGGCCAGCCGGTCAGCGTGCCCAGCGGACCGGTCAGCACGGCATGGACCGGGTTGGCCGAGAGATCCATGCTGCCGCTTCGTTCGAGGACGGAGTGGCCGATCGCGTGCAGGTCGCCCGAGAGCACGATGCCGGGCCGCCGCTCCTGGGACGTCAGCGACTCCAGCAGGCGCTGGTGCTGCCGCCACCAGCCCTCCTGCCAGAAGTACTTCTCGCGTTCAGTCGTCAGCCGGAAGTTGCTGCCCGCGAAGTCGCCGATGCGCGACACGGTGGCGGCGCCGTCGTCGAGGTCGGCGACGTCCGGGTACCACTCCCGCCACTTCCCCGCCGACCAGCCGAACGGGTGCGACGGAACGTGGAACACCTGCGCCACCGCCTGGTCCCGCGTGCGCCGGTGCAGCCAGCGCTCGGCCTCCGGCGGCACGAGGCCGGCGTGGACGCCCTTGAGCGACAGGAAGCGCGCGCAGTCGTAGATCAGGACTTCGGCCAACCGGCCGTAGCGGAACGTGCCGAAGGCCTCGGAGATGCCGGGTTCCCGGTCGCCGGCGCCGGTGCCGGACATTGCCAGCGGACGTTCCACGTCCGGCAGGAACTCGGGCAGGAAGGCGTTGCGGGTGAACCGCGCGAAGTCGACCTGGTAGCGGTCCGGCGGCAGGGTGACCATCTGCGGGTCGGCGTCGTCGTTCTCGTAGTAGTCGTGGTCGTCGCTCACGAAGTAGGACGGGGTCGAGCGCAGCATGACGCCGTAGAGGTCCGCGATCTGCGGCCCGACCGCGGCCTTGAGCGAGGTCTCGTTGCTGGTCCCGAGCGCCGGCTGGCTCAGGTCCAGCCAGCCGATCCGTTCGTAGAACTCGCGGGAACGCCGGCCCCGCTCCTCGCCGCGGTTGTAGAGCACCGTGCGCTGATCCCAGTAGACGTGGTCGCCGATCGCGATCAGCGCGCGCGGGCGGAACGAGAGCGCCCGGCGAAGGAGGCGGCGGCGAACCGCCAGCGGCAGGAAGAAACCCGACTCGGCGTGGCCGCCCGCGCAGGTGTAGGCGAGGAACCGCACCGACTCGGGCTCGGCCGAGGGCGGCGGGAACGTGCGGAGCGGCCATGCGTCGCAGAGCGTCTCGCCGCCGCCTTCGAGCTGCAGGGCGTATTCGGTGTCGGGTTCCAGACCCGGAGCGTCGAAGGAGAAGAACCGCCTCTCGGAGTCGGTGCTCCGGCCCGCGACCCGCCGGCCGCCGATGCGCAGCTCCGGCACGAAGTCGAGCGGCTCGGCGAAGGAACACTTGATCGCCACGCGGTCGTGGCTGGCCGCAGGGATCAGGTGCCGGAGCGGACCGGCGCGCCACCCGTCCTGGCCGATGGCGGGCGAACGGCCGAGCCCGGTTCCGGCGGCCGCGGCGGCCGCGGCGGCCGCGCTGGCGAGGAAGCGTCTCCGGGTCCAGGCGGGACGAGTGGCGTTCGTCATCTTGGGGTTCCTCCGGGGAAGGCGAGGCGGTTGGCGCGGCAGCCGGCGGCGGTTCTCATCGCTCGGTCTGTCCGAGGGAGGCGCGTAGCCGCTCGCGGTCGAGGTCGGTGAGCGGCAGGAATCGCGACGCATCCCCGCCGACTGCCGCCGACGTGTCGCACGGCTGGCACATCAGCACGCCCGGCTCGCGAGTGTGCTCCAGGCCGAGGACGTGCCCGAGTTCATGGGCGATCACGTTGCGGACGACGCCATCTCGCTCCTCGCCGGCCGGGACGGCCACGAAGTGGCGCCCGTCGTCCGCGTACGACCAGGCGAAGGGCATGAGCGCCTGTGCCGAGAGCAGGACGACGACGTCCGCATCGAGGGCCAGGAGTTCCGGCGGCGGCGCCGGACCGGGACCGGACGAATGGAGCCGGCCGGCAAGCTGCGAGAGCTGGTGGGCGTAGTTCTCGAACGGCCGGAGTCCTCCGGGCGGCGTTTCGCGCCGCGGCGCCGAGAAGGGCCCGGCCAGCCCCAGTTCCCGAACCGTCTCGTTCCAGAAGGAAACCGCCTCGCCGACCATGGCGACGCGGTCGTCTGCCGCATCGGCGACGAGCACGACGACCCGACCGAGCGTTCGAGTCGCGGTGGTCGCCGACGCCCCGACGACCGGGTGCGCCGCCGTCCCCGCCGCGCTAGGTTTGGGTGCCGCGGCAGGATCCTGCGCGACAACCGGAGCGACCAGGAGCACCAGTGCCGGCCAAGCCGCGACGCGACCGCCAAGCAGCCTCAAGGAGTCCGCCCCATGAACCGCTCTCGAAGCCTCAACCTCCCGCGTCCGCTCGTCGTCACGCTCGCTCTCGGCCTGTTCGCTTCCTCGGCCTCGGCGCAGATCCACCGGACGCCGGACCCGGTGCGCCGGGCCGACCTCCACCGTCTGGCCGAAGTCGATCGGATGGTCATGGTACCGATGCGCGACGGCGTCCGCCTCGCCACCGAAATCTACCGGCCGCGCGGCGCCCAGGGTCCCGTGCCGGCGATCTTCTGGCGCACGCCGTACAACTTCAGCCCGCTGCCGCCGCCCAACCTGGAGCGGCCGAGCGCGCTGCTCAAGTTCGGCCTCGACGCGGTCGAACGCGGCTACGCCTTCGTGGTCCAGAACGAACGCGGCAAGTTCTTCTCGGAGGGCGACTGGGAGATCCTCGGCCGGCCGCGCACGGACGGCTACGACGCACTGACCTGGATCGCCGGCCAGCCGTGGTCCAACGGCAAGGTCGCCACGCTCGGCTGCTCGTCCACCGCCGAATGGCAGATGGGCCTCGCCGCGATGCGCCATCCCGCCCACGCCGCCGCCGTGCCGATGGGCCAGGGCGCGGGCATCGGCCGCATGGGGCCGTTCCACGAACAGGGCAACTTCTACCGCGGCGGCGCGCTCCAGCTTCCGATGGCGGTGTGGCTGTTCGGCGAACAGAACACCCAGCGCCCGACCTTCCCGCCGGGCACCAGCCGCGAGGACCTGGAGCGGCTCGCGACGTACTTCGACCTGGCCGCGAGGATGCCCCAGGTCGACTGGAAGCGGGCGCTCTGGCATCTCCCCATCCAGACGATCATGGAATCCGTCGGCGGGCCGAAGGGGATCTTCAGCGAGTTCGCGGCGCGCATGCCGGACGACCCGGCCTGGTACGAAGGCGGCCTCTACCACGACGACGAACCGTTCGGCGTTCCGGCCCTGTGGGCGAACTCCTGGTACGACCTGTCGGTGGCGCCCAACCTGGCGCTCTACGGCCACGCGCGCGCGAACGCCGACGAGGTGGTTCGCGAGCACCAGTACATGGTCGTTGCGCCCAGCCTGCACTGCAACATGTACCGGCTGACGAACCCGCTCGTCGTCGGCGAGCGGAACTTCGGCGACACCGACTTCGACTTCGACGAGATGCTGTGGGCGTTCCTCGACCGCTTCACGAAGCCCGAGGAGAACGGCTTCGAGGACCGCTACGCCAAGGTCCGCTACTTCCTGATGGGCGAGGACGAGTGGCGGAACGCGGACGACTGGCCGCCCGCCGGCGTCGAACCGATGACCTTCTACCTCGACAGCGGCGGCAACGCGAACGGCCTGGGCGGCGACGGCCGGCTCGTCGCCGCGGCGGCGGCCCGCGACGGCGGCGGCGACGGCAGAGGTGCGGGCGGCAGCAGCAACGCCAGCGCCGATGCCGACCGCTTCGTCTACGACCCGGGTGCGCCCGTGCCGACCCACGGCGGCGCCTTCTGCTGCATGGGCGAGCACGAACCCGGCTCGTTCGACCAGCGCGGCGTGGAGGCCCGCGCCGACGTGCTCGTCTACACGACGGAACCGCTCGCCGAGCCGCTGGCCGTCGTCGGACCGGTCGAGGTGATCCTGCACGTCTCCTCCGACGCGCCCGACACGGACTTCACCGTCAAGCTGGTCGACGTCCACCCCGACGGCCGGGCCTTCAACCTGGACGACACGATCCTCCGCATGCGCTACCGCGAGGGCTTCCACCACCACGTCTTCATGGAGGCCGGCGAGGTCTACGAAGCGAAGCTGGGGCCACTCGCCACGGCGAACGTCTTCGGCGCCGGCCACCGCCTGCGGATCGAGATCTCGAGCAGCAACTTCCCCCGCTACGACCGCAACCTGAACACGGGCGGCGTCAACTACGACGAGAGCGAGTGGCGAGTGGCCCGGAACGCGGTCCACCACTCGGCGGAGCATCCCTCGCGGATCGTGCTGCTGGGTGCGCGGGTCTTCTGACCCGCTCCGGGCGGAGGCGCGGAGCGGCGACGCCCGAAAGAAAGGCCGCCGGCCAAGGGCCGGCGACGATGCTGTTCGCCGCCTGCCGCGGCGTGCGGGTCAGGAAGACCCGCGCACCCAGCATTCAACCGGCGCCGCCCTACGGCTGGAGAACCGGCACCTTCTGCGAGAACTTGACGCCGCTGATCCGGTCCGTGTTGTCCGCTCGCCGCCTTCGGGTGGGCGGAAAGTCCTCCGTCTCCTCGATCCAGGCATCGAGCACCCGGCTCAACTGCCGGGCAATCCGCGCGACCTCGGGCCGGCCGGCAAGGTTGACCAGCTCGTGGGGATCCGCCTCCAGGTCGTAGACCTCGATCGCCGGCCGCGGCGCCTCGAACAGGCGTGCCTGACCCGGCGTCAGCGTTCCCGCCTCACGGCGAGCGGTCAGGCTGTACCAGGAGGCACTGCGCGAGACGTCGGCCGGCGTGCAGAGCGGCAGTTCCGTGTAGGCATTGCGGATCAGCTTGAAGCGCGGGCCGCGAACCGCCCGGATGTGCTCGTCGCAGTTGTGCCAGTTGCGCTCGGCGAACACGTACTCGCGCCCGGGCGCCGTCCGGTCGGCCAGGGCGGCCGCGAAGCTGGCGCCGTGGAAGCCGGCCGGAACCTCGGCCCCCGCCGCCTCGAGCAGCGTCGGCGCGAGGTCGATCACGCTCGTCAGCCCGGCGTAGCGGACCCCGGCGGGCGCCGCGCCGGGCCACGAGACGATGAGCGGCGTGCGGATGCCGGCGTCGTACGCGGTCGCCTTGGCCCGGGGGAAGGGCGCGCCGTTGTCGCTGAGGAAGACGGCCAGCGTGTTGTCACGTAGCTCCCGCCGGTCCACCTCCGCCAGCATCCGGCCGATCTCGCCGTCCATGCGGGCGATCTCATCGTAGTAGAGCGCCAGGTCCTCGCGCGTCGCGGCGTCGTCCACGAGGTAGGGCGGCACCTCGACCGCGGCCGGGTCGTGCGGCGGGTCGGCGGCGCCGGCGGAGTACGGCCGGTGCGGGTCCCGGAAGCCGACCCAGAGGAAGAACGGCCGCTCGCCCGCCCGGTCGAGGAAGCCGGGCAGCGCCTCCCAGGTGTCCTCCGCGTACCAGTCGAACTGGCTCTCGCCCTCGGGGCCGTAGTGCGTCTTCCGCATGTGCCCGGTGAAGTAGCCCCGCCGCGCCAGGATGCCCGGCAGCAACTCGACTCCCTCAGGCAGCGGGCTGTGCAGATCCTCGGCGCCGGTGGCGTGCGGATAGCGGCCCGAGAGAATGCTGATCCGCGACGGGCTGCACGACGCGGTCGTCAGGAACGCGTTCTCGAACACCACGCCGGACGCCGCCAGCGCGTCCAGGTTCGGCGTCCGCGCGACCCGGTTGCCGTAGGCGCCGAAATCCGACCAGCCGGCGTCGTCGGCGACGAAGACGAGGATGTTCGGCCGCTCGGCAGCCTCCGCCGGGCCGGCGGGCAGGAACGACGCCGAGGCCGCGAGCAGCGGGCCGGCCCACACGAGCCGGACGCAGCCCCGCATCGTTCGACCGGCCCGGCCGGCGACGACTACTCTCCGCCGCCCGCCGCGGCCATCGCGTCGGCCTCCAGCAGCCGGGCGCCGCGCATCACGTTGCCGAGCGCGTAGTTCCCCTCGTGGCAGGCGTACTCGAACACCTTGTTGGGCGTCGACCGCCACACGTACTCGCCGCTCCAGGCCGTTTCCCAGACGTTCGGGTCCTCGACCGTGAAGCCGTAGAGCAGGTTGCCGTCCGGCAGGCGCTGGAAGCGCTCGATCACATGCAGGTCGGCCGTCGCCGAGCCGAGGGCCGGCTCTTCGCCGAAGTTCGTCGTGTCGACGACCAGGGTGTCGCCTTCCCACCAGCCGATGGAATCGCCCATCCACCGCCGCTCCTCGGCCGGCGCATGCTCGCCGCCGATGCGCACGACGCGGGCGTCGTGGACCATCTCGATCAGGATCATCACGTGGTTCCCGGTCTGCACGATCCGCTTGTGGTTGTTGTAGAGGGCTGGCAGCATCGGCGGTCCGCCGGTGGAACTGAAGCCCATCAGGCAACGCTCCGGCAGCGGCCGCTGCTCCATGTTGTCGTAGGGGCCGGAACCGTCCTCGTTCTCCTCCAGCCACCAGGCGGTGCCGGTGTTCTTGTGGCCGAACGCCGCGAACTGGGCGGCGGCGCGCGCCATGCCCGCCGGCGTCATCTCGGGATGCTGGCCGTTCGGCGGGTCGGTGATGATGGAGGTTCGCCACTTGCCGTCGATCCTGACGACGTTGTCGCCGGGGTCCATGTAGAAGGCGTTGTAGCCGCCGCTGCCGCCGGAGGCGACCTCGAGCCCCGGATCGAAGATCGGCGCGCCGCCGACGGGAGGCGCCTCGCGGTTCGGATCGCTGGGCCTGAAGTCCGCCTCGTAGATCTCCGCCTTGCGGCGCGCGATCGCCGCCGCCTCCTCGTCGGTCAGCGTCAGGCGCTCGCCGAACTCGCGCGGCCGCGTCAGCGGGGTCAGCGTGGCGACGTCGTAGGCGCCGCTCAGATCCGGCTTGCCGTCGGCCCGCCGGGGAACCTCATCCTGCGCCGCCGCCGCCATCGGCGCGGCCAGCAGGATCGCCAGGCTCAGAAGAAGGGAACGCTCGAACTTCATCCGCCACCTCCTCGTTCGGTGTGTGGTCAACGCCCCAACGCTACCACTTGCCAAGTGCGCGGGCCGGGTGCGCGGGCTGGGTGCGCGGGTCTTCCGACCCGCACACCGCCGCAGGCGGCCAGAAACCGCGGGCTGGGTGCGCGGGTCTTCTGACCCGCACGCCGCCGCAGGCGGCCAGAAACGCGCCGGCCGTCAGGCCGGCGGCGCGTCCCGGTTCCGGCTCAGCCCGACGACTCCCGGTCGTCGTACGGCGCGCCGGTGCCGGACGATCCGGCGAACAGCCGGCGGCCGTCGGGCAGCGTCACGTCGCGGCCGTTGGCGCGCGGGGCACCGTCGATAGCCTGGTAGCCCTCGACCAACACCTCGGTGCCCGGAGCGACCGAGTTCTTCTTCCAGCCGCGCCGAACCAGGGCGCCCGGCGGGCCGCACTCGACCATCCAGGCGGTAACCGCGCCGTCGTCGTCCGTCACGTCGATGTGGATCCAGGCGTGCGGGTTCACCCACTCGACCTTCGTCACCTTGCCGCGCAGCCGCACCGGCTTCGTGGCGTCGAACTCGGCCGCAAAGGCGTGGTGCGCGGCGGCTGGCTCGGGCGGCGCAACGAGAACCAAGGCCGCGGCCAGAGCGAAACCGAGGGCCGGAAAGGCCGCGCGGGCGAGAGATCGCGTCGTGTACATGGGCATCGTCCTGCTTGCTGCTGCCTGTTGCTGTATGTCGCGGCGGGACGGCTACCCTACCACCGGCGCGGCGGCGTGGCGGCGCTGTCTCGCTGCGTGGCGGCGCTACAACCGCCGAGGGCGCTGGGTGCGCGGGTCTTCCGACCCGCCCACGGGGCGAAGCCGCGGAGCGGCGCAGCCCGAAGGAAAGGGCCGCCGGCCGGAGGCCGGCGACCATAGCCGGCGCCCGCGACCGTCCAATCTTCCGCGGCTACGGCGTTGCGTCCGGAACGGACGGCGGCGCCTCGACCCGGCGAAGGAAGTCCTCCGCGTCGCTGCAACGCACGGCGGCCGTGACCAGTCCGGTCCTGTCCGCCGATGGACCGAGGCCGGCCAGCCAGGCGTCGACCACCGCGGTCACTGGAACGCCTCGGCCTTCGAGCGTCCCCCTGATCAGGAGTCGAGCCTCCTCCAACCGGCCCTGCACCACGCCCTCGGCACGGCCCTGCACCACACCCTCGGCGCGGCCCTGGACGAGGCCTTCCTTCCGGCTCTCCGCGCGCTCAGCGCCTAGGAACGCGTCGTCGTCGGGGCCGGTGCCTTCGGCCATGCCCATCCGACGGCCAACCCGCCGCACCGCCGCCACGGTCTCCTCCGACCTCGTCTCCTCGTTCAGCGCCCGGTGGATCTCCGCCGCTTGCCAACCCGGGAAGGCCCGGCCTGACGGCCGATTCGACGTAGCCGTCCCCCTGCAGCAGGTAGATCGTCAACCGCGGCCGGCCCGAAGTCCGCGGCGCCATCCATGCCGGCGACGGCACCTCCACCCACACCTCGGGAAAGGCCCAGTTGGCATAGACCTCCAGCCTACGCCGCCGGACATCCGTCGTGTGGTCCACTTCGAGGATCACGTCGGGCAGCGGGCCGACGTCGACGTCGATCGCCTTGTCGCGTGGCCAGGGCCGGCGCAGGAAGTACGTCTCGTCGGCCTGCATCAGGACTTCCCGCACGCCGTGCTCGTCGAACTGGACCAGATCCGTCGAGCCGAGGGCCAGAATCTCCGAACCCCGGACCATCGCGATCTCGCGGATCAACTCGCCAAGCCCGCGCGACGGTACTTCGTGATAGGCGGTCGTCGGCTCCGCCACCACGATCGCGGTGGAAGTACGGGCCTCCCAGTACTCGATCCGACCGTCGTAGTCGGCGAGCTCCTCCGCCGTCATCGAGACGGCGACGCAGCCCGGAAAGTCGCGCGGGTCCAGATCCCGCGCGGGCTCGCGCGGCTTGGACGGGCGCTTGGGGAGGGGATCGGCCATGGCGAGCAATGTATCGTCCGCTGGCCCCTGGTAGCCGCCATGAAGACACTGAAGATCGGCATCGCCACATACGACGAGATGAAGGCGCGCACCATGGCGATCGCCCGTGGCGACTACAAGCCGGCCAAGGGCGAACCAAAGGTCTGGTTCACGTCCCTTGAGAGCTTCGCCAAGGTGCTTTCCGAGCGAAATCGCGAACTGCTCGCGCTCATCGCTCAGCGAAGGCCCGACTCGCTAACTGAGTTGGCGGTGCTCACGGGCAGAAACAAGTCGAATCTCTCCCGCACCCTGAAGACGATGTCACGCTACGGACTCGTGGAACTGGACAGGGGCCAGCGCGGCAAGCTGATCCCGCACGTACCGTACGAGCAGGTGAGACTGGACATGTCGTTGATCTCATCCCGGCCGGCGGCCATGATCACTGGCAACGACTGAGAGCCGCCAGCACGCCGCCAGGTAGCTCAAGGGCACGCCAACCGACCGACCGCCGAACCGGAACCTCCGCCCCGCGCTACACTCGCTGGCCTTCCGGCGACACGTCCAAGGAGCGACGCGAATGAAGGAGATGTTCGACTGGGTACCCTGGTTCAACGAACTGGCGAAGAAGATCGCTGACGGAGGCCAGCAGTACCTGGACGATCGAGCGAGGGAGGTGATCTGGCACGGCGAGTCACCGCTGCCCAACGCCGATGCCATCGATCCCCTGCTCTTCATCACCGTCGTCGCGAACGAAAGCGAGAAGACCGACCGCCGCGGCCGCGTCTTCGCGAGTCTGGCTGAGGTCTTCGAGATCCACCCGCTGCAGACCGACGATTCTCGCGACGTCTGGCACCTTCCCCGCCCCATTAGCCTGTTCGAGTACGGAGATTCCGACAATCCCGTCAACAGGCACCTCGTTTGGCGGTTTCTGAAAGACGCGGTCGCGGGTTCACTCGACGCCGAGACGTTCGAGTCCGTCGGCAGCCGCCTGCGCGGCATCAACTGGGCCAAGCTCACGACGACGCTGTTCCTCGTTGACGGGGCCGCCTACCTGCGCCTGTCCAAGAACTATCCCACTGCCTACGGCGTCAGCGAGGTGGTCGGCGCGCCGAACTGGAACACCTACCAGTCCCGAATCGCAGAGGCGAAAGCCAACTTCCCCGGCTGCGAGACCTACGAAGTCGAGATGTTCGCGCGTCTGCACTCCTCCGGCGCAGCGGCCCTCGTCCCAGACCTCCTGCTGAGTTCGCGGAGCGGAGGCGGCTGGTTCCTGGCCGCGCGCCCGGACCGCTGCTGGGTTGCTTCGTGCGGGACACAGGCAGACGACCAATGGAGGGAGTTTCGCGAGCACAACTGGGTGCGCGTCGAGAACAGCGCCGAGTATCCGGTAGACGAGCCCCAGCCAGGCGAGGTCGTGCTGGCCCGGTTCGGAAACAGCGGCCCGGGAATCGGCCTCGTGTACAGGAACGACTATGGCGAGGAACGGAAGCCGGACGGGCGAATCCACGTCCTCTGGCTGAACAAGAGCTCCTGCGAACTTGAGGGACCCGTGCAGCCACGAGCGTTCGACAAGGCTTCGACGCGGGTAGTAGAGGCCTACCGTCAGCCCGCCGAGTACGCTCCGACCTGGCATGTGCTCGACGGGATTGCGTACCGTCGAGAGGTCGAAGTGGCACTGGCCAAAGACCGTCGCGAACTCGGCGAAGTATGGCGGCGACTCAACGCCGGAGAGAAGATCTCCGATATCCGGGCGACCAAGGGCAACGCCCATACGATCCGTCAGATCCACCGGCTCCTACTGGAGGGTCGCGTTCCCGAGGCCCCTTCGATCAGGAAGGCCGCTTCGCGCTCGGTCGCGAGATTCGCTCGCGAGCACGAAGACGAATTCTCCGAGGCGACGGAGGAGAAACTGGCTGATCTCGTAGCGAAGTGCAGCGAAGGACGTCCCTCGCCGAGCGACGAGAGCGAGTCGATTCCGGAGGATGACCCTTCGTCAGGGTCGACTTCCCCGCGCCTGGTGAAGCACCACCGCAATCGAATCCTGTACGGACCGCCCGGGACCGGAAAAACGTATGCAACCGTCAGCCATGCAATCGCCACAGTCGATGGGGCTCATGTCAGGGAGGTCACCGACGCAGACAAGGAGCTACACCGAGACCTCTTGTCCGAAGGCCGGCTCGGCATGGTGACCTTCCACCAGAACTACTCCTACGAGGACTTCGTCGAAGGCATTCGCCCGAAGCTCGTCGAACCGGACGACCGGAACGGCGATGTGGAGATGATGGAGGCGGCGGAAGCGCAGGCTTCACCCGATCTGGCCTACGAGTTGAAGCACGGCGTCTTCCGCAGGATCTGCGCGGCGGCCGACCGCGAGCGGCGGGCAGCGAGGAACGAGGGTCGGGAACCGGAGCGGTTCGTCCTCGTCATCGACGAGATCAACCGTGGGAACATCCCGAAGATCTTCGGCGAACTCATCACGTTGATCGAGGACTCCAGGCGGCTCGGAGAGGACGACGCGACCACGGTCACGCTTCCCTACTCGGGCGACGACTTCGGCGTTCCGGGCAACCTCTACATCGTCGGCACGATGAACACCGCCGACCGCTCCATTCAGCAGCTTGACACCGCGCTGCGACGCCGCTTCAGCTTCGTCGAGATGATGCCCGATCCTGACCACGATCTCGTCCCCGAGGATCTGGCCGGCGTGAACTGCCGGACGATGCTGCGCGCAATGAACGAGCGCATTGCGCTGCTCATGGACCGCGAGCACGAGATCGGACACACGTACTTGCTCAAGGTCGAGTCGATCGAGGACCTTGCCGACCGATTTCGGAACCGGATCTTCCCGCTCCTGCAGGAGTACTTCTACGACGACTGGAGGCGAATCGACGCCGTGCTTGCCGGCAACGCCTTCGTCCAGAAGGCTAAGGCAGGCGACGGCTACTCGAAGCGACTCATCGAGGAGCTCGACCTCTTTGACGAGGATCGGACGATCTACTCGCGCCTCCCGGACGACAATCCGGCTTGGACAGACGCCGGGGAGTACCAGAAGATCTACGAACCGAAGAACGGCTGACGATGCCCTTGCCCGACACCGCCGAACACATGCGGACGACGGCCTCCCCGTTCGGCGATTCCGCGTCCTTTGGGCGTGCCATGGCCAAGCTGACCCGGACAAGACCCGAACTGCGAAGGAGACGCTAGCGGATGCGCAAGGACATGGAGCTCTGGTCCGAGTTCCTGGGGGTCTGGTCACCGGACCGGGTCCGTGGCATGTCTCTGGAGGAGTACACCAATCTCAATCGGGATGACGCCTTCTCCTACTGGCTTGAGCAGAGGACCAAGTCCCTTGGTGACATCCGGGGAGGATCGGCCTTCAAGTTCGGCATCTTCCGCCAGGCCAAGAAGGAGACGAAGGCACCCAAGGGCGCCATCATGGCGCGTGACGAGTACGCCTGGATGCGCAAGTACGGCGGCACGCCAGAGGCGGCTTATGCCGAGGTGCGGTCTCGACTGACCCACGTACTCGACGCGGTCAGGTCGGGGGACCTCCAAGCGGTTGAGAGGGTCGACTTTTCTCCCACCGTCAAGTGGAAGGTCGCTTTTCTCTATCAGGCCCGGGACGATCCCAAACTCCTGGCGATCTACTCAGAGACCCTGCTGAGGGCTTGCCACGGCGAGGTATTCCCGGATGCGGAAGAGAGGCCTTTGCGCCAACAACACGCGGCGCTGATTGAACGCTACTCAGGACTGGGCGACATCCTCGACATAAGCCGGAAGATCTGGACCGATCATCGGGCGTCCGACGACAGGCCCAAGGCATCCCATCCTCGCAACCGGATCCTCTATGGGCCACCGGGAACCGGCAAGACATACAGCACCGTCAACCATGCGCTGGCGATCATCGACGGCGTCAAGCCCACTCCCGAAGTTGCTGAGCCGGACCGGCAGCGGTTCCGCCGCCTCGGTTTCGAGCATGCTGCCGATTCGGCACCGGCTCGGGGACGCATCGCCATGGTGACCTTCCACCAGAACTACGCCTATGAAGACTTCGTGGAGGGCATCCGGCCACGGCTCGACAGCACGAACAACACCGTGAACGGGGCGTCCTCTGGCGGAGAGCTCGGTTACGAACTTCGGCCGGGGATCTTCAGGGAGATCTGCGAGTCAGCCATGGCCGCCGACGAAGAGCGCTTCGTCCTGATCATCGACGAGATCAACCGCGGCAACATTCCGAAGATCTTCGGCGAACTGATCACGCTCATCGAGGATTCGCGACGGCTTGGCGCGACTGACGAGACCAGAGTGACGCTGCCCTACTCGGGCGATGACTTCGGCGTTCCGGACAACCTCTACATTATCGGCACGATGAATACGGCCGACCGCTCCATTCAACAACTCGACACGGCGCTGCGGCGCCGCTTCACGTTCGTCGAGATGATGCCCAATCCGGAGCACCCTCTGGTATCCGAGAACGTAGCCGGGGTGAACTGCCGGCGAATGCTGCGCGCGATGAACGAACGCATCGCGCTCCTCCTGGACCGCGAGCACCAGATCGGCCACACGTACCTACTCAACGTGGAGTCGATCGAGGATCTCGGCGACCGGTTCCGGAACCGGATCTTCCCGCTCCTGCAGGAGTACTTCTACGACGACTGGCGGCGCATCGGCGCCGTCCTTGGCGGCAACGCCTTCGTCCAGGAAGCCAACGCAGGCGACGGCCGCTCGAAGACGTTGATCGAGGAGTTCGACCTCGTCGACCAAGGCCGGGTGATCCACGAGCGCCTCCCAAACGACGACCCGGCTTGGAACACAGCCGAGGAGTACCAGAGGATCTACGAACCGAAG
Organism: Thermoanaerobaculia bacterium; assembly: GCA_963666565.1. Taxonomy (GTDB): domain Bacteria; phylum Acidobacteriota; class Thermoanaerobaculia; order Multivoradales; family Multivoraceae; genus Multivorans. The sequence continues at coordinate 27,920 of OY762911.1, forward strand.
AGCGGCTGACTATGCCGCCTGCCGACACCGCCGAGCGCGAGCAGACGAAAGCCTACGCCGGCAAGCGGTCGGTTCCGCGCTCGCCGGCGAGAAGCGCCGGGACGAACCGCGGAAAGACCCGGATCATCGCGGTCCGCGAGTACGAGGAGTTCGACCGTGAGCGGTTGAGACTCGACGAGCATGAGTGGAACAGCCTGGAAGCGTTCGCCCGCAAGAACCAGCACGACAAACGCGGCAACTACCGTCCGGTCCTCGCCTTCGGAAGCGGAGGCCGCACGCTCAAGGCGACGAACTTCGTGGGCGTCCTCTCGACGAGTCGCGGCACGCCCATCGAGATCCTCCCGAAGATCGATCTGGTCCACGGCACCAGCGTCACGGACGACGAACGGACACGCGAGATCTTCCTCCAGATGCTCCGCACCTGGCGAGGGCTGCGTCACGCCGAACTGCCTCCGAGCGCCATCCGATCGCTCCGGCGTTTCCCGATGCTGGAGGTGTTCGCGCACCTGTTCCTCCAGAACCTCGCCCACTTGGCGCGCCACGGCCTCGCTCGACGGTACGTCCGCGTCGAAGACAACCTGCCCTACCTTCGGGGACGTCTCCTGTTCCAGCAGCATGTGCGGGAGAACCTGACCAACCGGGCGCGGTTCTACGTCGCGCACGACGAGTTCAACCCGAACCGGCCGGCGAATCGGCTGATCCGCAGCAGTCTGGACCACCTCGGGCGAACCGTCCGCAACGAGGAGAACCGGCGGCTGCTTCGCGAGCTGACCGACGCGTTCGCAGACGTGCCGCCAACGACCGATAAGGCGAGCGACTGGCGGCGACACTCGGTCGACCGAACGATGCAGCACTACCGTCCCGTCATGGCCTGGGTGCGGCTCTTCCTGTTCGGCCATGGGCTCGCCACGTACCACGGCGAGCACGAGAACCAGTCGTTGCTGTTTCCGATGGAGGAGATCTACGAGGACTTCGTGACGCAGTGCTTCCGGCGTTGGCAGAGCGAGTACGGCGTCCGGGCGCAGGGGCCGCGGAAGAGGCTGACGCGCTGCCCGCAGGCTTTCGAGATGAAGCCGGACATCACGCTCCTGAGACGAGGATCCGCGAAGTTCATCCTGGACGCGAAGTGGAAGCGGCTCAAGTCAGCGTCAGACGATCCGAGGAAGCGCGGCATCGTCCAAGCCGACATGTACCAGTTGTACGCCTACGGCAGCCGCTACGGCTGCCGGACCGTGGCACTCGTCTATCCTCGAACGGACGACTTCGACGAACCGCTGAGGTTCGTCTTCGACGACGACCTCGCGCTCCTCTGCCTGCCCTTCGACGTTTCTGAGGCGAAGTCGAGCGTCCATCGGGGCCTCGCGGCGCTGAAGTCACCTGAGCGCGCGGCGGAGGCCTGGCACGAAGCTGTCGGCGCCGAAGCGTCCTGATTCGGGTTCGCCTGACGGAAGGGCGTCGTGGCTCCGTAGTGGAGCCGGCCTGACGGCCGGCGCGAGCTTCTGGCCGCCTCCGGCGGCAAGCGGGTCAGAAGACCCGCGCACCCAGCGGGTCAGAAGACCCGCGCACCCGGCGGGGGCTACTGGGCGCCGCCGCCTGACTCCGCCGCCACGGCGGCGGCTTCTTCGCGGTCGCGGGCCCTGGCGCCGGAGAGGATGTTCGTCATCCCGTAGTTGCCTTCGTGGCAGGCGTACTCGACGAGTTCGTACTGCTCGTTGTCGAGCTCGAACTCGAAGCGGCCGGTCCATGGGCGGGTCCAGACGGTCGGGTCCTCGACGGTGAATCGGTACTCCAGCCGATTCGGCCCGAGGCGCGTGTAGCGCTCGGTGAGCTTCATGCTCTCGCTCGAGCCGCGGTAGTTCGCGCGGCCGTTGAAGCCCGCCGTCTCCACTACCAGGGTGTCGCCGTCCCAGCGGCCCTGGGGATCGCCGAGCCACTGCCTGATTCCCGGGCCGAGCGGCTCCCGCTCTTCGGTGGGCACGACACGGGTCTCGTGGATCATCTCCTTCTGAATCGCCACGTAACCGGGGCTCTGGCTGATCTGCAAACCGTTGTTGTAGATCGAGGGCATCATCATGCCCGGCAGTCCCCGGCTGATGCAGCGGACGTAGGCGCTCAGGTCTTCGGGACCCGCGGGGCGGCGCCTCACGTAGTCGCCGAACGACTCGCGAGCGCTGCGCTGTCGTTCCATCGCCTCCTCGGTGAGCGGCGGTATGCGCCCGTCGGGTGGATCGACGATCATCGCGACCTGGCGCGACGGCGCCGACTTGACGTAGCCGAGCGTCGTGTCGCGCCACTCGCGCTCGTAGCCCCAGATGCTTCCGAGGGTGCCCCGCTCGCGCCGCGCGGCGGCCTCCTCGGCGGTCAGTTCCTCGACGTCGGCCAGCTCCTCCGGCCGCTCGAGCGGGATGCCGTGGGCCTTGTTGCCGGACCACATCCCCTGCAGGTCGGGGGTGCCCCAGGGCGTCCGCGGCACGACGTACGGCTCGGCCGAGGCGACCTCGGCGGCGTCCGATCCGAAGTCGGCGTCGACGCCCCGCCAGCCCGGTTCGAGCACCGCCACGCGCACGTTGTCGGGCGCGGAGACGAAGCCGCGCTTCGCCTCCGAGCGGCCCCCCGCCGGCCGCTCGGGATCCGCCGTGAAGCGGACGCCGCGGTCGCGCAGACCGACCGCCGCCGTGTCGAGATCGGCGACCTCGAAGGCCAGGTGATCGATCGCCCGGCCGGCGCTCGGCGCGGGCTCGCCCTCCAGGTGCTCCGAAGCGAACAGCCAGACCTCGCCGAAGCGCAGGCCGTCCTGCGCGCCGCGCAGGCTCTCCGGCGCGCCGCCGAAGGTCTCCCGGTACCAGCCGAGGGTCCGCGCCGGGTCGCTCGCGCTCAGGTGGACGTGGTGGAAGCCCAGGGTGTCCGTGTCTTCGACGACCTCGATGCGCGTGCCCCAGGGATCGAAGATGCGGCCGACCTTGAACAGGCCGGGCTCTTCGCGGAGCGTCGAGCCGTCGTCGTAGCGCTGCAGGCGAACGCCGGAGCCGCGCACGCCGACGGCCTCCAGCTCGGCCATCTTCTCTTCGAGATCCGCGAAGGAGAAGCCGATGTGGTCGATGCCGGTGCCCTGGCTGGCGCCCATGATCGGGCCCTGGGCGAACTCGATCACGGCGTTGCCGCAATCGACCGCCTCGGCACGGCCTTCGACGGGCTCGCAGCCGAGGTGCCGCGCGTACCATTTGACCGCCTCGCTGCGGGCGGACGTGGTCAACTGCACGGTGACGTCGCCGGCCGCGGCCGGGACCGCCGCCAGTCCGAGCAGGAGCGCGGCGGCAACCGCCGAAGCGCCAACGGAGGCGCTAGGGATCGTCGTCGGTCGGGGGTTCTTCGCGTCGGCGTAGGTGGCCATAGAGCAGCTCCTCGGAAAACTCGACACACTTGTACTCCAGCACCCGGACGTTCTCCTCCAGGCGCCGATAGAGCGGCATGCGGATCGTCCAGGGACGGGTGAAGACGTTGGGGTCTTCGAGCGTCGCCTCGTAGGTCATCGCGTTGGGGCCGGCCGGCGTGTAGCGCTCGGTGACGCGCAGCGTGTCGCTGGCGAAGTTGCCGGCCCGGTCGAACCACGCCTGGCCGGTGAAGCCGGCGGCCTCGACGACGAGGGTGTCGCCCTCCCAGCGGCCGTGCGAGCGGCCCATCCAACTGTCGATGGGCGGCGGCTCGGGATTCTCCTTGTCCATGTGGATCGTCCGGTTCGCCTCGGCGAAGCCGTAGACGATCATGACGTGGGTGTCGCCCTGGAGGATCCGGAACGGGAAGGGCATGTAGGTCGCCCGCGGCACGCCTGGCAGGTAGCACTTGGCCTCCGGGTCTTCGCGCCAGCGGTTCTCGAAGTTCTGCCGCTGTTGCTCGCGTGCCCAGTCCTGGTAAGGGATCTCGCCGCCAACGACCACGCCCTGGCCGGGCGGCGTCGTCGTGAGCGTGCCGTACTCGGACGGGCCGCCGGCCGCGTTGTGGTCCTCCAGGTTCCAGTGCGCCGTGTTGATCGCCTGCCAGACGCCGTTGATGTCGGGTGAGCCGTCGTAGTGGCGGGGAATCGCGTCGTCGCCGTCCTGGGCCAGGGCGGGCGCCAGCAGGGCCGACATGAGAGCGGCGAGCGACAGCGCCTGCCGCCATGACTTCGAGTGGCGTCGTTTCGTCATTTCGTCTCAGTTCGGAATGGACGCGGAGCATACCAATCGTCGTCGCCTCGCGGGCGGGCGCGGAATACACTCGGCGCTCTTCTTTCTGCACCTGTGGAGATCCAGCGATGATCGACCTGAACCTGACCGGCCGCCGTGCGGTCGTGACCGGCGCCAGCCTCGGTATCGGCGCCGCCGCCGTTCGCTTGCTCGCCGACCACGGCGCCGAGGTCGCCTTCTGTGCCCGTAGCGAAGACGCCGTCAACGCCCTCGACGGCTACCAGCCGCCATCGGGCGACGGCAGCGCCCGCGGGCACACAGCCGACATGGCCGACCGCGACTCCATCGACGCCTTGTTCGAGACCGTGCTGGCGGACGGCGCGGTCGACATCCTGGTCAACAACGTCGGCGCCTCGCCCTCCCGCAACTTCCTCTACATGAGCGACGACGACTGGGAGGAACTGTTCCGGCTCAACCTGCTGTCGGCCGTGCGCAGCACGCGGCACTGCCTGCCGGGGATGCGCAAGCAGAAGTGGGGCCGGGTCGTGATGATCGCGAGCGCCGCCGCGAAGTACCCCGGCGCCGCGCTGATCGACTACGGCGCCTCGAAGGCGGCGATGGTCGCCACCGGCAAGGCCCTGTCCGGCAAGTACGGACGCGACAACGTGCTGTTCAACTCCGTGCTGCCCGGCCTGATCCACACGGCGATGTGGGAGCGGGCCGCGAAGGAGATCGCGAACGCCCGCGGCGGCGACTGGGAGGACGTGATCCGCAACAACGGCAAGAACGTCCCCGTCGGCCGCTACGGCACCTCGGAAGAGGTCGCCAACATGATCGTCTTCCTGTGCTCGGAGGCCGCGTCGTATGTCAACGGCGCCGTGATCGACGTCGACGGCGGCCAGGGCCGGCACATCTGAAGGTTGGCGGAGCCAGCCTACCGGCCAGCCCGAATCCCCCACCGCCTGCGGCGGCAGCCGGCGCATCCGGTGTGGGGCTTCCGCGGCCCGACATGGCCGTCGGTTTGGGGGCGCTTCTTCAGTTGCGCAGCACGGAGATGTCGGACGCCCCGGCGATCTGGGCGTCGGAGGTCACCAGCGTCAGATCCATCACCTTCGCCGTCGCGACGAGGAAGCGGTCTGCGGGATCCCGGTGAGGAAGATCGACCGTACGGCTCGCCAGCGCGATCTGGTGCGTTAACGGAGCCTCGCGGGTCGGCATCTCTTCCATCGCCTTGTCGATCCAAACCTCGACGGGATGATCGAGTCCGAGCCGGTCTTTCTCGACCAGCAGGACCAACTCCCAGAGACTGATCGGCGAGAGCCAGAGGGCGTTTTCCGCGGAGCCGACAGCTGACGCGACCTGCTCCGACAGGCGCTCCGGCTCCAGTTGACTCCAAACCCAGATGTGCGTGTCGAGCAGAAGTCTCAAGACCGCAGGACCTCCCACTCCTCCTCGTCCACGACCGGCGAGACGATGTCACCGAGAATGCGGCCCGTACCCCGCATTCCACCGAGCACCCGTCGAGGCCGAACGGCCGGCGATGGCGGCACGATCTCGGCCACCGGCTTGCCGAAGCGCGTGACGAGCACCGGTTCCCCGCTTCGGTGGACCTGTTTCAGCACCGCCAGACAGGTCGCCTTGAACTTTGAAACGGCAATCTCTTCCATCGTTCCTCCTCCGATGCTTGAAGCGACACTTGTACCATCTCCTGAGACCATGGTCAATCATCATGGTCAACTTCGCTCTCCGTTTCCACGAAACTGGTTACAGGCGGCATCTTCCGCCGGGTGCGCGGGTCTTCTGACCCGCTGCCGCCGGAGGCGGCCGGAGAACAGCGCCGGCCGGAGACTGGCTCCGCTCTGGCGGCGGCCTTGGCTGGTGCGGTCGCCGGCCTTTGGCCGGCGGCCCTTTCCTCCGGGCTGCACCGCTCCGCGGCTTCGCCCGTGGGCGGGTCGGAAGACCCGCGCACCCAGCGGAGGCTACTGGTTCTCCGAGCCCTCGATCTCGGCGATCCCTGACGCCGTCTCCTCAAGCAGCGCCTGGGCGCCGCGGCGGATCAGGTTGCCGACGCCGGGGGCCTGGAAGAAGCTGAAGCCCTCGCGGTCCCGCCAAGCCAGCGGACCGCCCAGCTTGAGGCCGGCGCCGAGCACGGCGTCGCGGATGCGGTCGACCATCGCCTCGTACTCCGGCTCGCCCTGGCGCTTGCCGGAGAAGCTGTAGAGGTCGGTCGAGGCGGCGAACACGACGTCGACGCCGGGCACGGCGGCGATCTCCTCGACCGCCTCGACACCCGCCGGCGACTCGATCATCGCCACGATCAGGATGTTCTCGTTGGCGGTCGCCCGGTAGGCGCGGCCCCAGAGCGCGCCGTACTGGCCGCCGCCGAGGCTGCGCCGTCCCTCCGGCGGGAACTTGGCGAAGCGCACGGCCCACTCCATCTTCTCGGCGGTGCGCACCATCGGCACGACGATGCCGAGCGCTCCGAGGTCCACCGCCTTCTGGATGTCGCCCTCCGTCGCGTCCGGCACGCGGATGAAGGGAATGGCGGAGGCGTCCCGGCAGGCCCAGAGCATCCGGGCCACGTCCTGGTAGGTCAGCGGGCTGTGCTGCATCTCGATCCACGTGAAATCGAAGCCGGCGTTGGCCGCGGCGCAGTAGCTGTCGGGATCGGGCGAGGAGATGCTGACGCCGACGATTCCCTCGCCGCTCATCAGCTTCTGCTTGGCCGTGTTGTACATCCGCGCGCCTTCGTCCTGACCGGCGGCCGGCGCGGCCGCCACGAGCGCGAGACTCAGACCCAGTGCGGCCGCGGCGGCGGGGCCGGCGGCTCTCGCGCGTCTCGTCTGGCCGGGCCGGTTCGTTCCGCGTCGCGCGGCCACGCCAACAGGCCGAACACCTCTCACGCGTCCTCCCGCTCCAGGCCGGTTTCTCGTGCGCCGGGCGGTCCCGGCGGCGCGTGGAATCGCTCTCATGCGTCCTCCCTGGCTTCCGAAGGATCGGCCGTGCCCGCCGGCGTCTGCCCGGCCCGGCCGCCGCGCTGGCCGCGCAGCGCCAGGTCGACGCCGACGAGCCGCCGGTTGCCCTCGACCCGGCTGGAACTGCCGCGGATCTCGCGCAGCACCAGGTAGTCGGCGAAGGCGGCCTCGACGTTCGCGCTGTAGCCCATCGCGTCCTGCGCCTTGTTCACGGCGAGCTTGCCCAGCCGCAGCACCGCCGGATCGTTCTCGGCGATCCGTTCGGCGTAGGCCATCGTCTCGCGTTCCAGTTCGTCCTCGGCGTAGACGCGGTTGACCAGGCCCAGTTCCCGCGCCTCGTCCGCGTCGATGAAGCGGCTCTCGAAGAGCAGCTCCTTCGCCTTGCGGGGATGGATGTCCCAGGGCACGGTGAAGGTCTCGAACAGGCTGGCGAGGAACCGCGCGCTCGGCGCCGCGAAGATCAGGTCCATCGACGCGGCGATCATCCAGCCGCCGAAGATGCAGTAGCCGTGCACCATCGCGATCGTGGGCTTCGGCAGGTTGCGCCACTTGACCGTGTTATCCAGGTTGTACCAGCGGAACGCCTCGTACCAGTCCATGCCGACCCACTGGGTCAGCCCCCGTGCCTCGATGTCCGCCTGCTGCTCCGGCGTGCCCAGGTCGTGCCCGGAGGAGAAGTGCCTGCCGTCGCCCTTCAGCACGACGACCCGGACGTCTTCGTCGGCCATCGCCCGATCGAGCTGCAGGTCGAGGTCGTCGAGCAGCTTCCAGCTCTGCGCGTTGTGGTACCGGGCCCGGTCCAGCGTCAGCACCGCGACCGGGCCGCGCCGTTCGTATCGAACCTCTTCTGCTGCCATATCCTGTCCTCGAACCGTGATCTGGAGGGGAACCGATGAAGCGTAGCGCAGAGTCCGCCGCCGTTCTGCTCGCCGCCTTCGCCCTCGGCTGCACAGCCGGCAGCGACGCTCCGGCGCCCGGCGAAGGCGCGCAGCCCCCCAACATCGTCCTCGTCGTGACCGACGACCAGGGCTACGGCGACTTCGGCTTCGCCGGCAACCCGGTCCTCCAGACGCCGCACCTCGACGCCCTGGCCGCCCAGAGCGCCACCGTCGAGCGCTTCTACGTGAGCCCGGTCTGCACTCCGACCCGCGCCTCTCTCATGACGGGCCGCTACAACTACCGCACCCGCGCCATCGACACCTACATCGGCCGCGCGATGATGGAGCCCGAGGAGGTGACGATCGCAGAGTTGCTGCGGGACGCCGGCTACGCCACCGGCATCTTCGGCAAGTGGCACCTGGGCGACAACTACCCGCTGCGCGCCATGGACCAGGGCTTCGAGGAAAGCCTGGTTCACCGGGGCGGCGGGATCGGCCAGCCCTCCGACCCGCCCGGCGGCGAGGGCAAGTACACGGACGCGGTGCTCTTCAGGAACGGAAAGCGGGTGGAGACGACCGGCTACTGCACGGACGTCTACTTCGACGCCGCGTTCGACTTCATGGAACAGGCGGCCAGCGAGGGGCGGCCGTTCTTCGCCTACGTCCCGACGAACGCGCCCCACGGTCCGTTCCACGACGTGCCGGAAGAGCTGCTGAAGCGCTATCGGCAAGCGGACCTGCGCGCGGCGCTCCCGGATCCCGGCCAGGCCAGCGAGCAGGCGCTCGACCGGCTGGCCCGCAGCTACGCGATGATCGGCAACATCGACGACAACGTCGGACGGCTGACCGCAAGGCTCGAGGAGCTGGGTCTCGCGGACAACACGCTCGTCGTCTTCCTGGTCGACAACGGACCGGACCGCGACCGCTACAACGCGGGGCTCCGCGGCCGCAAGGGAACCGTGTTCGAGGGCGGCGTCCGGTCGCCCCTGCTGGCGCGCTGGCCGGGGCGGCTGCCGGCGGACGCGCCGCCCGTCGACCGGATCGCGGCCCACATCGACATCGCGCCGACCCTGCTCGACGCCGCCGGCGTCGAACCGCCCGCCGGGTTGCATCTGGACGGCCGCAGCCTGCTCGGCCTGCTCTCCGGCGAGGACGACGCCGCGGACTGGCCGGACCGGGCCATCTACCTGCAGTTCCACCGCGGCAACGAACCGATCCCGCTCCACTCCTTCGCCGCCGTCGGCCAGCGCTACAAGCTGGTCCACCCGTCCCCGCGCGGCGAGGGGGACTGGAACGGCGAACTGGCCCTCGAGCTCTACGACCTCGAGACCGACCCGGGCGAGAGCCGCAACCTGATCGCCGGCACCCGCGTGGCGCATTCCGCCGGGACCGCGACCGCCGCCGCGAGCCCGCCGGCGGACTCGCCGGACGAGATGTCCGAGGTCGCGGCCGGGATGCGGAACGCCTACCTGGCGTGGTTCGAGGACGTGAGCTCCACCCGGCCGGACAACTACGCGCCGCCACGGATCGTCGTCGGCACGGACCGCGAACCGGTCACCGTACTCACCCGCCAGGACTGGCGGCGGATCACCGACGACCAGGGCTGGCGGCCGACCTCGCGCGGCCGTTGGCTGCTGAGAGCCCTGGACGACGCGACGTTCGACATCGAGGTGCGGCTCGTCGCCGGCTCCAGCGGTCCGGTCCTCCTGGAAGTCGACGATCGGAAACTCAGCCAGGACCTGAACCCGGATCGGCAGACCGCGACGTTTGAAGAGGTCCCGGTCCCCGCTGGCGACTTCGGGCTCAGCGCCGCGGCCGGCGAAGGCGAGGAACAGCGAGGAGCGCATCAGGTAGTGCTGCGGCAGCGCTAGCGCCAGCCGCGGCTCTGCTAACCTCCGCGGCCAATGCTGCGCCGGACCGGTTCGCCACTCGCCATCGTCAACGCTCTCGCGCTGACGCTCGCCACCCTGCTCGCTGGAGCCTGGGACTCGAGCGGCCACGGCCACGGCCTGGCCGCGGCGAACGCCGCCTACTGCGCGGTAGATCACGAGGCCGAGGCCAGCGGCGCCGCCAGCCGGGCCGCGGTCAGTCAGGCCGCGGCGACGCACGATCATTCCTGCGTCGCCTGCAATCTGGGACGTTCCAAGATCGTCGAGGAGCGCAAGACCTCGATCGCCGGACTCCTGGACCTCCCCTCGGCCGCGACGGGCTCGGAGGACGGGGGCTGCCCCACCAGCGGCGAGCGCTGGCGGCACACCGCTCGCGGGCCGCCCCTGGGCTGAGTCGATCCGACTCCGCCCGCGCTGCACAGCGCGACGCGTCGGAGTCGTGAAAAGAAAGGTGAGCGCCCCTCGTCGGGGTGACCGCGACGACCCGTAGCGGTCAGCTCAAGCTGACGCATCCCGGTCGTCCAACGGCGCCGCCGGCGATTCGGTGCGATCCCACCGCCGCGGAATCCGCGGCCTGCGCTACGGCACTCTTCGACTCGGACTGAACGACCCAGGAACCACAACCATGATCGCCAACCGCACAAAGGCCTCGAACTCCTATCCGCGGCGCCGGCACCACCGGCGCCAGGCGGCGACGGGCGCCGTTCTCTGCGCCCTCGCCCTTCTTCTCATTCCAGCGACGGCCGGCGCCCAGGAAACCGGCTCCGTCGCCGGGTCCGTCGAAACGCACGGCGAGAGAATCGTGCTCGCCGTGGCGCGCATCCCCGCGCTCGGCATCAGCGCCGCGGTGTCCACGGACGGCACGTTCCGCTTCGACGAAGTGCCGGCCGGCACGTATCTCGTCGTCGTCGACATTCCCGCCTTCGGCACGGCCAGCGAGACGGTCACCGTGGCGGGCGGCGACGAGGTGGATCTCCAGCTCGAAATGCGTCACGGAACGCACTTCGACGAGGTCGTGGTCACCGCGACCGGCGACCTGCGCCGCGCCTCCGAACTGGCGAATCCCGTCTCCGTGCTGTCCGGCACGGACCTCCAGTTGCGCCTCGGCGCCACGCTGGGCGAAACGCTGGAGAACGAACCCGGCGTGTACTCGACGGCGTTCACCCCCGGCGCCGGCCGGCCGATCATCCGCGGCCTGACGGGCGCACGTGTGCGCGTCATGGAAGGCGGACTCGACACCGGCGACGCCTCCACCGTCAGTGCGGACCACGCGGTGACCTTCGAACCGGCGCACGCCGAGCAGATCGAGGTTCTGCGCGGCCCCGCCACGCTCCGCTTCGGGTCGGAGGCCATCGGCGGCGCCGTCAACATCGTCGACGGCCGGATTCCGACCGAGAAGCCCGTCAGCGCGCTGAAGGGCACGATCGACCTTCGCGGCGGCACCAACGCCGACGAGCGGATGGGCGCCATCCATCTCGACGGCGGCGGCGGCGAATGGGCTTGGCACCTGGGCGCCGTCAGCCGGGAGACCGATCCGTACGAGATCCCCGGCTACGCCCGCGTCGAGGAGGAGCACGACGATCACGACGAGGACCATGACGAAGACCACGACGAGGATCACGACGAGGACGAGGATCACGACGAGGACGAGGACCACGACGACGAGGACCATGACGAAGATCACGACGAGGATGACCACGACGAACACGAAGAAGAGAACACCTTCGGGATGGTCCCGAACACGGATCTGAAGACGGAGAGCGGCCGGTTCGGCTTCACCCGCTTCTTCGGCGATCGCGGCTCGATCGGCGTTTCGGTCAGCGGCTTCGACACGAACTACGGGATCCCGCCTGGCGGGCACGCTCATCACGAGCACGACGATCACGACGACGAGGACCACGACGAGGACCACGACGACGAGGACCACGACGACGAAGATCACGACGACGAAGACCACGACGACGAAGACCACGACGACGAAGACCACGACGACGAAGACCACGACGACGAAGACCACGACGACGAAGATCACGACGACCACGAGGAAGAGGAAGTCCCGATCCGCATCGACATGCAGCAGCGCCGCGTCGACCTGCGCGCCGAGGCCCTGCCGGCGTCCGGCGCCTTTCAGAAGATCGAGGTCCGGATGGCGGGAACCGACTACGAGCACGTCGAGCTCGAAGGTCCCAACGTCGGCACGACCTTCTTCAACGAGTACTTCGAGACCCGGCTCGAGATGTTCCAGCGCGAGCGCGGCCGCAGTCGCGGCTCCGTCGGTCTCCAGTACTCGGACCGCAACCTGGAGGCCTTCGGCGAGGAGGCCTTCGTTCCTCCGACGCAGTCCGAGGGATTGGCGGTCTTCACCTCCCAGGAAGTCGAGGCCGGCGCCGTTCGCTGGCAGTTCGGGGCCCGCTTCGAGCAACTCGATCAGAACCCGGCGACTACCAGGGATACCTCGCACGACGGGGTCTCCGCCTCCGCCGGCCTCGTCTGGGACGCGGCCGACGACTGGGTGCTCGGCGTGTCGCTGGCTCGTTCGGTCCGCCTTCCGTCAGCGGAAGAGCTCTTCTCGGACGGCGTGCATGTCGCCACGCAGAGCTACGAGGTCGGCGACCCGAACCTCGACAACGAGGTCGGCACCGGCATCGACGTGTCGCTGCGCAAGACGGAGGGACCGCTGACCGGCGAACTGACGATCTTCCGCCAGAGCTTCAGCGACTTCATCTACCAGGCCTTCACCGGCGAAGAGGAGGACGGTTTCTCGGTGCTCCAGCACAGCCAGGCCGACGCCACCACCGAAGGCGCCGAACTCCGGCTCCGGCTCGAGCTGCTCGACCGCAACGACCATCACCTGCACCTCCAGGCGATCGCCGACACCGTCGACGCCGAGCTGGACGCGGGTGGCAACCTGCCGCGGATTCCGCCAATGAGCTTCGGCGCCGGCCTCCACTACCACGGCCACCATTGGCGCGCCGCGGTGGAGGGTCGCTGGTTCGACGACCAGAACGACGTCGCGGAACTGGAGACCCCGACCGAGGGCTACACTCTGGTGAACGCCCACGTCGGGCGGCGCTTCATCGTCGGCAACCAGATCCTCGACGTGCTCCTGCGGGGCCGCAACCTGACGGACGAGGAGGCGCGCGTGCATACCTCGTTCCTGAAGAACTTCGCGGCCCTGCCCGGCAGGGACATCACCCTGTCGGCCCGGTTCTGGTTCTGAGTCGGGCAAGGAACTCAACGCCTTGCTCCCCTGCCGGGAAAAGACCACGCAGCGCTCCCTGACGTCCCGTTTCCGCGAGGCGTCTCTTCCCGCGGCGCTCTTCCTGTCTGTCTGCCTGATTGCCTGCGGGTCCGGCGTGCCCGTCGATCCGGGATCCGTCGAAGGCGCGACGCCCGCGGCGTCCTACGCGGAGACCTTCAGCGTCGTCGAACGGGACGGCTACCGCGTTGTCGACATCGAAGCGTCCGTCGTCGCCTGGGGCGGATCGGCGGGCGGACCGCCGCAACGCGTCCGCCTGGTGCTGGTCCCAAAGGGCGGAACGCCGCCAGCGCTGACGGGAGAACTGGCAGGCGCCTCGTTGATCCGAACGCCCGTCGAGCGGATCGCCGTCAACGATCAACCGCATGAGGCCATGCTGCGCGCACTCGGAGTGGAGAGCCGGATCGTCGCGGTCGGCGGGCGCGACAGCTACGACGACGGCCTGCGCCGCAAGGCCCGGTCACGTGAGATCCAGCAGATCGGCTACGCGTGGCACATGCCGCCTACGCTCGATGCGCTGGTGGCGTCGCGGCCCGAAGTGCTGATCGCGCGCATGGCCGACCTCACGCACACGCAGCACATGGAGCGCGTCGAGTCGCTCGGCATCGCGGTCGTGCCGACCTTCATCGATGCGGAGCCGCACTACATGGGGCGTGTCGAGTGGATCCGTCTGATGGGTCTGCTGACCGGTACGGAGGCGGAAGCCGATGAGTTCGTCCAGATGGTCGCGCAAGAGGTCGACCGCCTGAAGGCCATTGCGAACGGGCATCCCCGACGATCGGTTCTCTGGGCCTGGTACCGGAGCGCGGGCAATCGCTGGGCCGTCACGCAGCGCAACGCCGATGCGGCCCTCATTCGCGACGCCAACGCGGAGCTTGTCATGGGCGCCGAGGACGATCCGGAGCTCGACGCGTTCTCCGATCTCTCCACGGAACGGCTGCTGCGGGACGGTACGGATGCCGACTGCTGGATGATCCGCGACCCGCTCTCCGGAGTGTTCGACGATCAGGCCGTGCTTTCTCGCTTCAAGGCCTATCGGGACGATTGCGTGTTCTGGGAGTCCGGCAAGCGCCATCCCACCGCCGATTCGTGGGAGCTGTGGGAGATGGGCACCATCCGGCCGGACTGGCAACTGGCCGACATCATGAAGATGATGCATCCGGCACTGCGTGACGGCGAGTGGCGTTACCTCGCGCCGGAGACGTGGGAAGCGGACCATGCCCTCGCGGGTCGGCACTAGCGTCGTCGTTCTGGTCGGCGCGCTCGCCGCGCTCTCGCTGCTCACCCTCACCTATGGGCAGATCGCGCTGCCACTGGCCGACACGGTCGGCGCGCTCACCGGAACGCTGTCGACCGACCTTGCGCGCCAGATCGTCCTCGACATTCGCCTTCCGCGAGTCGCCGCCGCGATCATCGCCGGCGCCGCGCTCGGCATGGCGGGAGTGCTGATGCAGGCCCTCTTCCGGAACCCGGTGGCCGACGGCTGGTCTCTCGGCCTGCTCGCGGGCGGCCAGCTCGGGGTCGCACTCACGGTGACCGCGGCGGCTTTTGCGGGTCCCGCGGCCGTGTCCTTCCTGACCTTCTTCGAGGGCCCCAGCATCACGCTGGCGGCCGCCGCCGGCGTAGCGGTTGCGGCATTCGCCATGCTCGCGCTCGGCCGCCGCGTCGGCGCCATCACGCTGCTCGTCATCGGCCTGATGCTCGGCTTCACCTCCCAGGGCCTCACCAGCGTTCTTCTTCACTTCGCCGCCCGCGCCGGCGGCCGGATCTATGGCGGATGGCAGGATGCGAGCTTCGCCGGCGTCGCCCCTTCGGCGCTGGCGTGGCTCTCGCTGCCGATCCTCGTCGGCGCCTGCGTCGCCGTCGCGACGGCCAAGCCGCTCAGTTCGCTGCTTCTCGGCGAGGCCTACGCGCGCAGCCTCGGGGTCAAGGTGACGTCGCTCCGACATGCCGTCCTCGCGGCTACCGTACTCCTGGTGGCGCCGGTCGTGGCCTTCTGCGGTCCGGTCAGCTTCGTCGGCCTCATCGCACCGCACTTCGCGCGCGCACTGGCCGGGACGGCGCGAATCCTCCCGCTCCTGCCGCTTGCCGCGCTTGGCGGTGCGCTGCTTGCCCTTGCCGGCGACGCCATCGTTCATGCGCCGTGGGAACAGCACTTCCTGCACCTGAACGCGATCCTCGCCATCGTCGGCGCCCCGGTCGTGATTCTCATCCTGATCCTCTCACCGGCCGTGAGACAGTGGCGCTGATGCTGGATCTGCGATCCCTCGCCGTGGGCTACCGCAACACACGGAACATCGTTCTTTCCGGCATCGACCTGGCGGCCGCGCCTGGCGACTTCATCTGCATCCTCGGCCGCAACGGGTCCGGGAAGTCGACGCTCATGCGCACGATCGCGGCGCTGCAAACCTCGCTCGACGGCGCCGTGCTGCTCGACGGCGAGGACGTCGCCTCCATGCGTCCGGCGACCCGCGCGCGCCGGATCGCGGTCGTGCTGACGGAGCGGCAGTTCAATCCGGGCCTGCGCGTCGAGGACGTCGTCGCACTCGCCCGGCAGCCCTTCACGGGTTGGCAGGGTGGACTGGCGGACGACGACCGGGCGGCGGTCGCCGACGCCGTCGCGACAGCCGGCGTCGGGCCGTTCCTGCGCCGTTTCTTCAGCGATCTCAGCGACGGCGAGCGACAGCGCGTGATGATCGCGCGGGCGCTCGCACAAACCCCGCGCCTCATGGTCCTCGACGAGATCACGGCCTTCCTCGACCTTCCAAGCCGGGTCGAGATCACGGCCCTCCTGCGCTCCCAGGCGAAGCAGAAAGGGCAGGTCATCCTGCTCTCAAGCCACGACCTCGACCTTTCGCTTCAGCTCGCCGACAGCGTCTGGCTGCTCGACGGCACCGGCGGCTTTTCGGTCGGCACGCCGGCGGCCCTGAGCGAGAGTGGCGGGCTCGGCCGTGCCTTCGACACGGAGGCGATCCGGTTCTCGCCCTCCCACGGGCGGTTCGAGATCCGGATGTCCCCATCCGCGAATCCATGATAAAAGGCCCCTCCGTGCCGCACCGATCCCACTCGCCGCTCGTCATCGTCAACGCACTCGCGCTGACGGTCGCGACGCTCGTCGCCGCCTGGGACGCGGGCTGCCACGACCATGACGAGCCGGCGGCAAGGGACGCCCGGTACGCGATCAACCAGGAAGCCGCGGCCTCCGGGGCCGCGAACCCCGCCAGCCTCGCCAGCGCCGAGGCGCCGCACGAACACTCCTGCGTCGCGTGCAGGATCGGATGCTCGAAGTCGGCCGAGATCGCCAGGAACTCCGCTTCCAGGCCGCTCGACCTCGCTTCGGCCGCGGCAAGGCCCGAGAACGACGGCAGCGCCCGACGCGGCGCGCCCAGGCTGCAGGCTGCTCGCGGTCCGCCGCTGGGCTGAGTCGAACAGCGGCGCCGACCCGCGCGGCAACGCGCGGCGTCGGAGCCTCCAGAAAGCAAACCAGGCGTCGCCCGCCCCACTTCGGGGCGATGGCGACGACGCCATCGCGGTCAGCCGTTGCTGACCCGAACGGAGTCGCAGCATCGCGCGACCGACGAGTTCGGCACGCCGCAAGCGCTGCGAATCCTCAGCCAGCGCCACACAAGCTCCCTTGACCCGGAGGGCCTTCGATCCGAAGGGCCTTCGACTCGGAGGGACCCTCGACTCGGACCGAACCATGCAGGAACTCAAGACAATGCTCGCTACCTTCACCAAGCTCTCGAACTCCAATCCACGGCGCCGGCCCCGCTGGCGCCAAGCAGCGACGGGCGCCGCTCTCTGCGCCCTTGCCCTCATCCTCCCCCCGCCGCCGGCCAACGGTCAGGCGACGGGATCCGTCGCCGGAACGGTCACGAGCCCCGGCGAAGCCGGCATCTCGCTCGCCGTCGCCCGTCTCTCCGAGTTGTCCCTCAGCGCCCCGGTGGCCGCGGACGGGACGTTTCGGTTCGACGCCGTGCCTCCCGGCACGTATCTCCTGGTCGTCGACATTCCGTCGGTCGGCCTGACCAGCCAGCCGGTCACCGTCTCGGCCGGCCAGCAGACGACCCTCGAACTGGAACACGATCACTTCACCCACTTCGACGAGATCGTCGTCACCGGCTCCGGCGATCTCCGGAACGAGTCCGAGCTGCCGAACGCGATCTCCGTGCTGGGCGGCGCCGACCTGCAACTGCGCCTGGGGGCGACGCTGGGCGAGACCCTGGCGGGGGAACCGGGCCTGTCCTCCACCGCGTTCGTTCCGGGAGCGGCGCGGCCGGTCATCCGCGGCCTTTCGAGCGCGCGCGTTCGTGTGCTCAACGGCGGCATGGGAACCGGCGACGTTTCCGTGGAGAGCGCCGACCACGCCGTGACGACCGACCCGATC
Source organism: Thermoanaerobaculia bacterium (assembly GCA_963666565.1). Classification (GTDB taxonomy): domain Bacteria; phylum Acidobacteriota; class Thermoanaerobaculia; order Multivoradales; family Multivoraceae; genus Multivorans. Next base: position 45,471 of record OY762911.1, read on the forward strand.
CTGGCGGAGCAGGTCGAAGTGCTGAGAGGTCCGGCCACGCTCCGCTACGGCTCGGGCGCCATCGGCGGCGCCGTGAACGTCGTCGACGGTCGCATTCCAGCGAACCGGGCGGCAAGGACCGTTGGCGGCAGGATCGACCTGGTCGGCGGTTCGGTGGCCGACGAGGAGACGGGCGCGGTCCAACTCAACGGAGGCGGCGGCGAATGGGCCTGGCACATCGGGGCCGTCAGCCGGAAGACCGATCCGTACGAGATCCCCGGCTACGCCCGCCTCGAGGAGGAGCACGACGACCACGACGACCACGGCCACGAGGACGAGGACCACGAAAACGACGACCACGACGACCACGAAGAGGAGAACAGCTTCGGCATCGTCCCGAACACGGACCTGAGGACCGAAAGCGGCCGGGTCGGCGTCACGCGCTTCTTCGGCAACCGCGGTTTCCTGGGCGTCTCGTTCAGCGGTTTCAGCACCGACTACGGCATTCCGCCAGGCGCACACAGCCACGCAGGGCACGATCACGGCGGAGACGGCCACGACGAGGACGGGGATCACCACGACGAGGACGGGGATCACCACGACGAGGACGAGGACCATCACGACGAGGATGACGACCACCACGGCGACGACGAGGACCACCACGACGAGGATGACGACCACCACGACGAGGATGACGACCACCACGACGAAGAGGAAGAGCACCATGACGACGGCGACATTCGCCTCGACATGAAGCAGCAGCGCTTCGACCTCAGAGCCAGCGTCAACCTGCTCGCACCCGCCTTCGAGAGGCTCGAACTGCAAACGTCCGGAACGGACTACGAGCACGTCGAGTTCGAAAGCGGCCACACCGGCGTCCTCTACACGAACGACCTCTTCGAGACCCGGGTCGAGATGTTCCAACGCGAGCGGGGCGCCAGCCGGGGCAGCGTCGGCTTGCAGTACGTGGACCGCGATCTCGCCGCGGTCGGCGCCGAGGCCTTCATCCCCCCGACCCGCTCGAACACCTGGGCGGCTTTCACCTCCCAGGAGATTCAGAGGGGATCGGTTCGCTGGCAGTTCGGCGCCCGCTTCGAACAGGCCGAGCACGACCCGGCAAACGGACCGGCCTGGTCCGGCGACGGCGTTTCCGCCTCGACCGGCATCGTCTGGACGGCCGGAGACGCGTGGAACCTCGGCGTGTCGGCCTCGCGCTCAGTTCGCCTTCCCAGTCCGGGCGAGCTGTTCTCCCACGGTGCTCACATACCCACCCGGACCTTCGACATCGGCGATCCCGACCTGGACGCGGAAGTCGGCGCCGGCCTGGACATCACGCTTCGCAGGGAGGAGGGCGCCGTCCAGGGCAAGTTGACCCTGTTCCGGCAGGACTTCCAGGACTTCATCTACCACGCGTTCACCGGCACGGAGCTCTCTGGCTTCCCGGTCACCGTCTACAGTCAGGCCGACGCGACGATGACCGGCGCGGAGCTCCACGCGCGGATAGAGCTCGCGGAGTGGAACGGGCACGACCTGCACATGGAGATCGTGGGCGACACGGTCGACGCGGAACTGGACGAAGGCGGCAATCTGCCGAGAATTCCGCCGCTGAGCCTGGGCGCCGGCGTCCACTACCACGGCCACGACTGGCGGGCAGCGGTCGAGTGGCGGTGGGTCGACGACCAGAACGATGTCGCCGAGCAGGAGACGCCGACCGACGGCTACGCCATGCTGAACGCGCACATCGGCCGGCGCTTTACGGCGAACGACCAGATCTTCGACCTGCTCCTGCGGGGGCGGAACCTGACCGACGAGGAAGCCCGGGTGCACACGTCCCTGCTCAAGACGTTCGCGCCCCTGCCCGGGAGGGACATCACGCTGTCGGCGCGGTTCTGGTTCTGACGGGTATACTCCGCGGCTCGACAGCGGTCGGCACCGCGGCCACGGCCCGAATCCGCGTCCCCATCGTCTAGCCAGGTCAGGACTCCAGCCTTTCAAGCTGGCAACACGGGTTCGAATCCCGTTGGGGACGCCATCGCGCCGGATGGCGCGATGGCGGCCACAACGGGTTCGGTCGACGCTGCTCGCCTACGGCTCGCCGCTCTGGAACGTATCCCGTTGGGGACGAAGCCCTGCCGGTCGGCGCGATGGCGGCCACAACGGGTTCGGTCGACGCTGCTCGCCTACGGCTCGCCGCTCTGGAACGTATCCCGTTGGGGACGAAGCCCTGCCGGTCGGCGCGATGGCGGCCACAACGGGTTCGGTCGACGCTGCTCGCCTGCGGCTCGCCGCTCTGGAACGAATCCCGTTCAACGCGAAACGTCAACACGCCGGATCGGCGCGATGGCGGCCACAACGGGTTCGGTCGACGCTGCTCGCCTCCGGCTCGCCGCTCTGGAACGAATCCCGAGCGAGACGTCAACCCGCCGACTGGCGCGATGGCGGCCACAACGGGTTCGGTCGACGCTGCTCGCCTCCGGCTCGCCGCTCTGGAACGTATCCCGTTGGGGACGCCGGGCGGGCGGTTGGTACCCTGAACGGGATGAAGGTGATCGCGAACTCGGGGGTTCGGCGTCGGGCTGGGCGGCGAGCCCTCGTTGCGTGGGCCGGCGTGCTGGTGCTGGGGTCGACGCTGGCGGCGCAGGAGGGCGAGTGGCCGTACTTCGGCGGTGACCGCACCTTCAAGCGCTACTCGCCGCTCGACCGGATCGACGCCTCGAACGTCGGCGATCTGCGCATCGTGTGGCGGCGGCCGGGTCTGGAACCGGAGCTCAGGGAGGAGTTCCCCGAGTTGCGGCCGGGCAACAACCTGCGATCGACGCCGATCATGGTCGAAGGTCGCCTCTTCCTGACCAACCTCGTCGGCCTGCTGCGCGCCGTCGACCCGGCGAGCGGCGAGACCCTGTGGGCTCAGGCGCCGTTCGAGCCGACGATCGAGGAGGCACGCGGCTTGAGCCCACGAGGCGTCGACCTCTGGACCGGCGGCGAGCGGCAACGACTGTTCCTCGCACGCGGCAACTACCTGTACTCGGTCGACGCCTCGAGCGGCGAGCTCGACGGCGACTTCGGCGACCAGGGACGCGTCAGCCTCCGCCTCCCGGGACCGCTTGCCGGCGATTTCACCTGGACCGCCGGGCCGATCGTCGTGGGCGACGTCGTCGTGACGGCCGGATACACCGGAGGCGCCGGCGACGGCGGCAGCAAGAGAGAAGCGACGCCGGAGGACGTGCGCGGCTACGACGTCCGCACGGGCCGCCGGCTGTGGACGTTCCACGTCGTGCCGCGGCCGGGCGAGCCGGGCAACGAGACCTGGGGCGACGGCTCGTGGGAGTACTCGGGCGACCTCGGGTCGTGGTGCTGCCTGTCGGCCGACGAGGAACTCGGCCACGTCTACGTCCAGCTCTCGGCCCCGACCGCGGCGTACTACGGCGGCCACCGGCCCGGCGACAACCTGTATTCCAACTCGCTCGTGGCGCTGGACGCCGGGACGGGCGAGCGAGTCTGGCACTTTCAGATGGTGCGCCACGACGTCTGGGAGTGGGACACGGTCGGTCCGGCGACCCTCGGCGAGATCACGGTCGACGGGAGGCGGATCGACGCCGTCATGCAGCCCTCGAAGACCGGCTTCCTCTACGTCTTCGATCGCCGTACCGGGGAGCCGGTGTGGCCGATCGAGGAGAGGGCCGTGCCCGGCTCACGGGTCCCCGGGGAGCAACTGTCGCCGACCCAGCCGTTCCCGACGAAGCCGCCGCCCTTCGACCGGCAGGGATTCGTGGAGGACGACCTGATCGACTTCACGCCGGAGCTCCGGGCACGCGCCCTGGAACTCGTCAAGCCCTTCCGTCTCGGGCCGATGTTCACGCCGCCCGGCCTGATGGACGACGAGCAGGGGAAGATCGGCACCCTGACGAACCCGGGATGGTGGGGAACGGGGAACTGGCATACCGGCGCCTTCGATCCCGAGACCGGCGTGTACTACGCCGTGTCCCACACCTGGCCGAGCGTGTACTCCCTGACACAGCCGGAAGGCAGCGACGCGACACTCGGCTACGTGGTCGGCTACGACGGTCCCGACGTACCGACCCTCGACGGACTCCCGATCGTGAAGCCACCCTACGGGCGAATCACCGCAATCGACATGCATCGCGGCGAGCACGTGTGGATGGCGGCCAACGGCGACGGGCCTCGAGACCATCCCCTGCTCGAAGGCCTCGACGCGCCGCCCCTGGGAGTCGCCGGGCGGCCGGCGCCGCTGGTGACGAAGACGCTGCTGTTCATCGGTGAAGGCAGCGACGCCATCCCCGGCATCGAGGGGGAAGAAGGCCGCTACTGGGGCAGGAAGTTCCGCGCCTACGACAAGGCCACGGGCGAGGTCGTGTGGGAAACGGAGCTGCCGTCCGGCACCACCGGCGCGCCGATTACCTACATGCACGAGGGTCGCCAGTTCATCGTCGTCGCGATCGGCGGCAACGAGTCCCCGGCGGAATTCGTGGCGTTTGGCCTGCCGCTGGACTGAGCCCGCCCGCTCCGCCGACCACCTCACCCAGGAGTCCACCCATGAAGAGAAGAGTCCTCATCGTCCTCTGTGCAACGGTCCTCGGGAGTTCCATGATGGCGGCAAGCGACGAGACCGTTCGGCCGGCGAAGATCGGCAAGCCGGAACTCGGCGGCAAGATCTTCGAGCGCCCGGACACGGTCGAACAGACCCACGCCGACGGGCACGTGACGCAGACGGCCACGTCCCTGGTATCGAGCGACAGGAGCTTTTCGTCCGGCATGTACAGGTCCGGGAAGACGCGGATCGAGATCGACCAGCCGTACGGCGTCGACGAGTTCATGTACTTCCTCGAAGGCGGCGTCACGCTGACGTCCTCCGACGGAACGGAACTCACGATCGACGCCGGGGAGGCGGTAACGATCCCCAAGGAGTGGACCGGAGTCTTCGAGACGGACGGCTACACGAAGATCTGGGTCATCTACTCCCCGCGTGAGTAGGCGGTCCCCGTACACCGAAGCTCTGGGGAACAAGTCGCGCCGACGGCGAGATACTGCCGGCCCTCTACCCGGCAGGCGATGAGGTTCGAGTGAGCGAGTCGCGCCGTTCCCGGCGAGCGCCGGTTCAGGCCGCGGCGGTCTCGATCAGGTCGCCCTTGCGCTGCAGGACGGTAACGCCCTGCTCCAGGGCCGCGCGCTTGAGGTCGTCGTGGACGTGGAAGGCCGCCAGCACGAAGCGGTGTTCGCGATCCGCGTACTCGGGAAACAGGCGCCGGAAGTTGGGCGCCTTGACCTCCAGCAGCCGCCGCAGATCCTTCTCGTGCGCCTTGTACTTGACCTCCACGACGAACACCGTCCGTCCGTTGACAAACAGCAGGTCGAACTCGTCCTCCAGCCCGGCGTGGCTGCGGGTGCGGTTCTTTTCGACGAAGTCGAAGCGCACCCCGCCGAGAACCGGGTCGCCCTTCAGGCTGTTGTAGTAGAACTCCTCGGCCACCGCGCCCTGGTTGTTGCCGACGCCGCCGTACATCTCCGCGAGCCGGTCCAGTTTGGCGTCGGTCTTCGCCATCTGGGCGTCGGTTCGCTCCTGCGCCGCGGCGATGCGGACTACAAGAGCCTTCAGTTCGTCGTCGGTCATGGCCAGCCGTCCAATCTCCGCGAGCCAGTGTATCCGAGGCAGGCTCACTGCGGCGGCAAAATGCCGAACGGTCCGTCGTTCGACGACGGCCTCGTTGGACGCGGCGCTCCAGGCGCCGCCCGTTCCCCGTCGACCGCGCCATCGCGGCGCCGCCGCTCCGGCGCCGCGGCCCATCGACCCTCCAGGGCGACGAGAAGCGACCGGGCCGTACTCAGTTCCACCAGGGCTTGTCGTTGTAGGCGCGCACGTCCAGCTCGAAGGTCCAGGTGGATCGGTGCTGTCGCACGAGATGGACGTAGGTCTCCGCCACCTGCTCGGGCAGGATGAGGCCGTCGGCCGCTCCCTTCGTGCTGCGGAGGGCTTCGAAGCGCTCCGGGCCGAGCATCTTGCCCAGCGTGTCCGGTGCGTCGACCGTTCCGTCCACGAGCACGTGAGCCACGTGGATTCCCTTCGGAGCGAACTCGGCGTTCAGCGTCTGGCAGAGCAGGCGGCGGCCCCCCATCGCGGCCGCATGGGAGTGCTGCCCCGCGTTGCCGCGCGCCGCGGCCGTGGCCGAGGTGACGATCAGGGTTCCCTGGCCGTGCTCGACCATCCGGGGACAGAGCGCGGAGGCCGTGCGGAACAGCCCGAACGTCGCCATGCGCCAGCCGAGCTCGAAGGCCTTGTAGCTGGTGTCGGCGAGCGCCCGATCGCCGATCTGGGCGCCGAGGTTGTATATGAACACCTCGATCGGGCCGATCTCCTCCTCCACGTGGGCGATCCGATCCTCGATGGCGTTCTCCTCGACGGCGTTCAGGAGGAAGCCGGAGGCTTCCCCTCCCTCGTCGCGAATGCCGGCGACCAGGGCGTTCAGCCCGTCTTCGTCGCTCCGGCGACAGAGAACCGCGTGGTACCCCTCGCGAGCGAACCTCCGGCCCGCGGTACCGCCGATCCCGGCGCCGGCGCCCATGACAAAGCAGACTGGTTTCATTGTCGTTCTCCCTGGTCGTTCCCGGACGGGGTCCTCTTCAGCCACAGGTCCTTGAACTCGACCCGCATCCCCGCGTCGTGGATCTGCAGGCCGATGGCACCCTTGTCCAGGCGTTCTTCGTTCGCGTTGTCGGTGAACTCGGAGGCGAGCTTGCCGTTGATGAAGAACCGGTAGTGCCGTCCTTTGGCGACGACGCGGACCCGGTTCCAGCCATGACGTGTGATGTCGCTCTCGCTCACGGCGTCCTCGATCTCGCTGGTGTGCGTCGTTCCGTCCGGATCGATCACCAGGCTCGTGCCGCGAAAACAGGCGTACTCTTCCCGCGCGACGAAGTGGAAGTCCCACGCGCCGAGAACGTGCGGCCCGATGCCCAAGTGGCCGAGATCCGCGTGGTAGCCCACGAACGGCCGCTTGCCGCTCGGATCCTCCACGGCGTGGATCTGGATTCCGCTGTTGCCGTTGCCGGGAAAGCGGTAGCTCGCTTCCAGTTCGAAATCCGTCAGCTCGACGTCGTCGTAGACGAGGTAGACGAGACGATCCACGCTGCCCTGTCCGACGATGACGCCGTCTTCGACGGACCAGTCCGAGATGGAGTCGGCCGGCACCGCGTGCCAGCCGTCCAGCGTCCTGCCATCGAACATGGAGACGAGTCCGTCGTCCTCCTGCTCCTGCGCCGTTGCGGTCCACGCGGTCCCGGGCGCCAGGACGAGTACGGCAATGACGGACTTCCACATCTTCTTCACCTGGGTGCGCCGGCGGTCCCGCCGGCATCCGGCGCGAAAGCGCCAGCCTCTGGAACTTCTACCACGCTAGCTCCTCGTGCCCAGGGTCGTGACGTACTTGAAGAGGTCCAGAAGCTGAGCCTGCGACAACAACGACGTCAAGCCGGTGGGCATCGGGCTTCCCGTCTCTCGGACTTCCTCGATGTCTTCGGCCTTGATCGTGACGAGTTCCCCCGTGGCGAGGTCCTGGATCACCAGATCGCCGGTCGTCGCGCTCTCCTGCGTCCAGCGCTTGTACCCCTGGTAGATCGTGAAGTCCCGGGTCACGATCTCCAGTGCGGTGAATCCTTCCTTGATCTCGCGATTCGGCCACAGCGTCTCTTCGACGATGCGTTCGGCGGAGAGCGTCGTGCCGACCGCGGTCAGGCTCGGCCCGACGACGCCTCCCCGCTCGCCGACCCGGTGGCACGCGTCGCAGCCGAAGTCGACGAAAAGCGTGGCGCCCCGCGCTGCATCGCCCCGTGCGGCGGCGTTCTCGGCAAGGCTCTTCACCAAGTCCGCATCGTAGTCCAGCTCCAGCGATGCCCCTCCGCTTGCGGTGTTGAGAGCGGCCAGAAGGACGCTGTCCGAACGGCCGCTCGCGTAGAAGGAACGGAGCAGCGACTTCGCTGCGTCGTGCCCGAGTTCGCCAGCCTCGATCGCCGCGGTCAAGGCCGGCACGCCACCTTCGCGGTTGAGAAACGCGACGAGTGCCCGAACGGCCGTGGCCCCGTCCAGATCGGGTTCTCCGAACAGGCCGACCGCCAGCTTCGCCGCCGATCTCGAGTCGAGGGTAACGAGCGCTTCGATCGCGGAGACGCGCAGCGCGGGTGCGTGCGGTGCCTCGGCATGTTCCGCGAGCAACTCTCTCGCGCCGTTGGCCCCGAGCTCCGCGACGGCGCCGAAAGCGGCGGTCCGCGCGAACTCGGGAAGCGACTCGTCCCCGGCCATCGCGAGCAGACTCTCCCACGTGTCCTCGGCCCGCCAGACCCCGGCCAGGACGGCGGCATTGGCGCGGAGCCGGTGATTCGGGTGCTCCAGCATCTTCGCCAAGCCCCAAGGCTTGTCGTACGGATCGAGACGTCCGGAACGGGTCGCCGTGGCGGCGGCGGCCAGGATCCGCGCGTGCGCATCGGCGTCGTACCTGCCGGCGCTCACGTAGCGATCCGGCATGAGGACGAACTCTTCGATCTCTTCCTTCCCACCTTGCCCCAGCAGATTCTCGATCGCGCCCAGCCGCGTGTCATCGTCGAGGTGGTACGACAGGGCGATCCGGCGAAGGTCGGCGATTCGGTCCCTTCCCCCGGCGCGGTTCAGCACCTCGGCGAGATGGTCCGGCTTGTCGAACCGGAGGTCTCCGCGTTCGTGCGCCGCTTCCCAGTGCGGCTTGAGGTGCTGGATCGCCTGCGAGAAGACGTACTCCATCGAGTCGTCCATGGGGCGGTCCGCCGCGTGCGCGACCACGGTGACGGACTCCGGTTGGGGAATCGCGGCTGCCGCGGCGACGGCCTCCATCCGCACCTGCGCGTCGTCGTCTTCCACCCGCCTGGCGAGGAGCGCCAGCGGATCCTCCAGGCGGTCGTGCCACCGGCCCACGATGCGCGACGCGAAGGCACGTCCGCCCGGCGCCTTCGCTTCCAGCAACTTCGCCAGGACCGCCGGCGCCGGAACCTCGATCGTGGCGTAGGCGCCGACCGCCTCGTAGAGGTGGCGCTCGTACTCCGCGCCCTCTGGATCCAGGCTCCCGACCCACGTTCCGAGGGCGGCCGCGACCTTCTCCGTTTCGCGGCGCGTGAGTTCGCGCTTCGCCTGATAGCGCGTCCAGTGCTCCGGCGCTTCGAGGGCGGCTACGACCTCCTGAAGCGGCGCGTCCAGGAGCTTCGGAGGCTTCACAAGCGGCGCCGAGGAAGCGGCGATCCGCCAGATCCGACCGTGCGCCTTGTCGCGCGTGGGATCGCGGTACTCGTCGTCCTGGTGGCAGATGATCGGGTTGTACCAGTCGACCACGTAGACGGCGCCGTCGGGCCCGACCTTCACGTCGATCGGACGGAAGTTCCGGTGACTCGAATGGATGAGCGGCTCTTCCCACTTCAGAGCTGCCCCTGAACCGTCGGCTACAACGGAGAACCGCTTCACCCGATTCGCCTGGTAGTCGCCGATCGCGAATTGGCCCCGGTACTCCGGCGGCAGATGACGACCGTCGAGAAAGGCGATGCCGGCGTAGCCGCCGGGCTCGCCGATCGTGTCGAGGCGGCGCCGGTGAGTGGTCGGGATCTGGCCAAGGGACAGATGCGTTACGCCGCCCGCGCCGTCGACGCTGAAGATCTGCCCCCATTCGCCGAACGCGACGCCCCAGGGATTGCCGGGGCCCATGAAGTCGTACAGAAGGGGATGCATCTGCAACAGACGCGGCCGCAGCCGGAAGAACCCGGACTGGTACAGGTCGGCGGACCCCCAGGGAGTTTCGACACGCGACTCGATGCCGTCTCCCTGGCCCATGTACAGCTCGCCGCCCGGACTCCAGACGAAGGAGTTGATCGTCTGGTGGGCATCTCCCGTTCCGAATCCGCCCAGCAGGACGCGCCGCGCATCCGCCCTCCCGTCGCCATCCGTGTCTTCCAGGAACAGCAGCTCGTGACCCTGTCCGACGTAGACGCCGCCGTCGCCCAGTTCCATTGCCATCGGCATGTTCAGTCCGTCGGCGAAGACGGTCGAACTCTCCGCGACGCCGTCGCGGTCGGCGTCTTCCAGCACGACGATCTTGTCGTTCGGCGCGTCGCCGGGGAACACATGCGGATAGGCCGTCGTGACCGTCACGTACGCGCGGCCGGCCGTGTCCCAGCGAATCGCAAGCGGATTCGTGAGGCCGTCCGCCTCCGACGCGAAGAGATTGACCTTCATGCCGTCCGGCACGGTGAACGAAGCAAGCTCCGCCTCGATGTCCGCTGCAGGATGACCGAAGAGCTCTTCGGGCTCGGGGCGTTGATGCCCCGGATCCGGACCGCCATTCGCCACTGTCCAGACCCGCTCTTCCGTCTTCTCGATCATGCCGACGAGCTGCTGCCACTCCTCGCGAAAGGAGAGATAGCCGTGGCTCGACCTGGTAAAGCGCCGCGTCGAGTCGTCGCCGTGGAGCAGCTTCCAGTTGGCGGGTCGCCAGTAGTCGAACCACAGGCGTTGCTTCTCGACGACCGCAGCACGAAGCGTGGCCAACCGGTCCCAGGCAGGGACCTCGAAGCCGAGCTCCTGCGCGATCGTCTCGGAGACCCGCCGCAGCGACTCTTCCTTGAGGTGCATGCCGTTTTCGGTCAAGTCCGGCTCAGCGTCCGAAAAGAGGTCGACGAAGAGGAGGCCTCGCTGCGCGGCGATCCTCTTCGTTGCCCGGACGTACCGTGCAAGAGACCGATTGTGGTGCTCCAGGTTAGGCAGAAACTCGCTCGCCGGCTTCTCGAAGGGCGTGGGAGACACGAGCACGACCTGGTCGGCGTGCTTCAGAAATCCGTCGACCAGGGCGTTGTACGCCGACTTGAACGACTCGAGCCCTTCGCTTCCCGACATCGATTCGAGCTTGCCGAACTGCGCGACGACAACCGTGGCGCCGACGCGTTCGAGCTGAGCGTCCCAGTCGCCGAAGCCGTCTTCGCGCCAGCGTTCCAGCGAGGAGCCCTGCCGGAAGACGGTGTCCGCTTCCCAGGAGAGATCGCGGAACACGGGACGAACCCCGGCGAAGGCGTCCGTCAGGACGGTCTCCAGGTAGCCCGCCCGCTGCAGACGCACCATGTCGGCGCCGCCCGCGACCACGACCACTTCGCCTTCGCCCAGGTCCAGCGGAGGCGGCGCCTGCGTGCAGCTCGCCAGGAGGATTCCCGACAGGATCAAGGTCGCCGGGAACCGTGGGCGGGAGAGTCTTCTCGTCATGCGACCTGCTTTGTCTACCCGAGTTCCCCAGTCGCGTATCTGTGCAGGATGCTGGAGATGAGAGTCTGGTACGGAACTCCCTCGCGGGCCGCCAGGCGCTTGATCTCGACGAGGTCGTGGCTCGGTAGGCGGATGTTGATTCGCTTGTCCTTACGGAGCGTCTCGCGAGCGGCAGACTCGAGAAGCCGGGCATCCCGACGAGAGCCCGAGGCTCTTCGCAGACTTCCTTCCTCGTACGCTCTCAGGATCTCGCGCTCTTCCGGGTCGAGTCCTTCTGAATCGAGTTTCGTCGTCCCCTGGGTCATTCCTCGCTCCTCTCCCTCAGGTACTTCTTCGTCGCTTTCCGGCTTGGGATGATCGTCTTCAGGAAGAAGTCGCCTCCTTCGGTCTGGACGTAGGGAACCAGGGAGGCGTACCTGCTCACCTCGATCACGGCGATCCGCTGGTGAGACCGTTCTGGACTCGGATGGTCGAGGACATCAACCAGAGCACCCGATTCGATCAGCGTTGCAACCTCCTCGAAGCTGACCCCGCGCTCGGCGATCAGGCGTCTGTTCTTCGCAGGATCCCATAGGCAACGGCTCATACCAATCGGCGCTCATTGTCGCCCATTGTGTGCCGATCGTCAACTCGCCCGTCAACCGAGCGGGAAGAGTCGGCGTCGCACCACGAGACGTCCGGGCTTGCGGAACTCGTGGCCGTAGGGCGGTAGCGAAGAGGCTCGATCGAGTTCGACGCCGGGCCACCGCTTGAGCAGGGTCCGCAGCGCGGAGCGGGTTTCGGCGCGGGCGAGTTGGGCGCCCAGGCAGAAGTGGTTGCCGAGGCCGAAGGCCAGGTGCTTGCGGACGTTGGTCCGGCCCGGCTTGAAGCGCTCGGGGTCTTCGAACACCACCGGGTCCCGGTTGGCGCCGCCGACCATGCACTGCACGGTCTCGCCGGCGGCGATCTCCGCGCCGCCCATGCGGACCGCCGTCGTCGTGTGCCGGGTGAGCGTCTGCACCGCCGGGTCGTAGCGCAGCGACTCCTCCATCACGTCCTCGACCGCGGCCAGGAAGGCCGCTTCCCCCTCGTTTCGGGAATCGAGCACGGCCTCCACGAGCCCCGGCTCGTTCAGCAGGTAGTGGAGAGCGTTGCCGATCATCGACTCCGTCGTCTCGATGCCGCCGAAGAGGACGATCAGGAGATTCGCCAGCGTCTCGGAGCGGGGGAGCGTTCCGCTTGGCCCGGAGAGGACTTCGATCAGCGTGCCGCCATCCGCCCCACCGGCCGGCTGGTGCCCGTCCAGCTTCTCCGCCAGGTACTCGCGCATCGCGGCCGCGGCCTCCTGGCCGGCGCGATGAAGCTCGGCGTCTCCCTCGAAGTTCGCCAGCGACCGGGCGAACACCTCGTACCAGGCGCGCACCCGCGGCAGGTCGCCGGACGGCAGGCCGACCACGATCCCCATCGTCTCCAGGGCGATCGGCGCGGCGTAGTCCGCCATCAGGTCGACCTCGACCGCCCCACCGGCGGCCGCCCGTTCGGCGGCCTCGAGGAGTTCCGCGCAGAGCCGGTCGACCCGCGGCTGCCAGACCTCCCGCGACGCCTTGCCGGCGAAGGGAGCGAGGCACGCCTGCTTGTGACGCTTCTGTTCCTCGCCCTCGACCGACAGCATCTGGCGGCCGAAGGTGGCCTGGATGAGGGACTTCGGCGAGTCGTTGGTGAAGATCTCGGGATTGCGGAGCACGGACACCGCGTCGTCATAACCGGCGACCACCCACATGCCCAGGTTCGGCGCCCACACCGCGGCGCCCTCCGACCGCAGCTCCGCCAGGTGCGGATAGGGATCGACCGCCAGGTCCTCGAGCCGGAGCGAAGCGGCGACGGCGGACACTGGCGCTCGGCTCTGCCCGGTCACGGCTGCGGGAGGCTGTAGCCGGAGGGTGGCTCCGCTCCGAGCAGGTGCCTGACGAAGTAGTCCCAGCGCCGGCGAATGAAGTACGGCTCCTGGGTATAGAAGTGATCGCGATTCGGCAGGAGCAGCAGGTCGAAGTCCCGGTTGGCGTCGATCAGCGCGTCGATCAGGGTGACCGTCGAGGCCGGCAGGCTGTTCTCGTCGTGCTCGCCGTAGACGATCAGCAGCTTGCCCTGGAGTCTCGACGCGAGCGCCGCGTGCGGGGTGAGATTGACCGGCCGGGCGGCGGCGTCCGGCGCGAACCGGCCGCCGTCCTCGTACTCCGGCCAGCCCGTCCACTTGACGAACGGCGGATAGAGGTAGCGGTAGTCGTACGGCCCCGCGGACGACACGGCGACCTTGTAGACGTCCGGGTAGCGGAGCATGGCGAGCGCCGAGGAGTAGCCGCCCCAGGAGTGGCCGGTGATGCCGATCCGCTCCATGTCGAGCCACGCGAAACGCTCGCCGAGCTGCTCGAGCGCGGCGACGTGATCCTCGAGCGCGAACTCGTCGTGCTTCTTCCACATGACGTCGTGGAACGCCTTGGAGCGCCAGGGCGTGCCCCTCGCGTCGATCGTGACGACGGCGAACCCGAGGGCGGTGAAGGTCGAGATGTCGCCCTGCCCTCCGATCCGTTCGACCCCCGCCGCACTGGCGAAGCTGCGTGGGACGACGTTGGTTTGCGGCCCGCCGTAGATGTGCTCGATCACCGGGTACTTCCGGTCTTCCTCGAAGCTCTTCGGCCGCCAGAGCACGCCGTACAGGTCCGTCTCGCCGTCCGCCGCCTTGACCGAGAAGGGCAGCGGCGGCTTGTAGCCTCGGGCGAAGAGCTCGCCGGCGTCGGCCCGCTCCAGGGTTGCTACGACCGAGCCGTCGCTCCGGCGAAGCCGCGACACGGGAGGACTGTCGAGGGTCGACGAGTTCGAGACGAAGTAGCGTCCGCTCGGCGCGAACGTCGAGGCGGCGCCGATCAGGGCCGGGGCGGCGACGGTGACCGCGTGATCGGCCGGCTCGGGGGTCAGGAGCTCGACCTCGGCGTCGCCCTCGAGCGGCACCCGGTAGACATGCCGCCAGTACGGGTTCCGCCCCGGCTCGCGCCCGCCGGCCGTGAAGTAGACAAAGCCGCCGCCTTCGCTCTCGACGACGGCCACGATGTCGTGGACCACCCATTCGCCGCGCGTGAGTTGCCGGACATCGCCGCCGCCTTCCAGGTCCACCACGTAGAGATGTCCCCAGCCGTCCCGCTGCGAGAAGGTGATCGCCTGCCCGCCGCCCGCCAGCACGCGGACGTTGGCGCCCATCGACCGGTAGAGGCTGTGATTCAGGTCGAGGAAAGAGCCCGCCTCCTCCTCGAAGACGGTCGCGGTGCGCCCGGAGGCGAGCTCGTACCGGACCAGATCGAAGCGGCTCGCGTCGGGAGCGAGGCAGAGGAAGAAGATCCGGCGCGAGTCGGGCGTCCAGATCGCCTGCGGCGGCGTGGCGCCCAGCTCTCCGAAACAGTCGTCGGGAAGCGGCACTTGGCGGCTCGCACCGCTGGCGACATCGAAGACGAACATCGGGAACCGCGGGATCTCCCGGTCGCCGATCAGGGCGACCCGTTTCTCCAGCGTCCGCGGCCGGGCGCTGCCGTCGGCCGGCAGCAGGTCCAGGTAGGGGTACGCGCCGACCTTCCTCTCGTCCGTCCGGGAAATGAGCAGCTTCGCCGAGTCAGGCGACCACGAGGCGCCGGTCAACGGTCCTTCGAGGCCCTGCCGCAGAAGCTGGAGCTTCGCGCTCCAGCCCGGCAGCGCGCCGTAGCCGAAGTGCTCCTTGCCGTCCTGCGAGAGCCGCCGCTCGGCGCCGTCGTCCAGGTCGCGCAGCCAGACGTCGTGGCTTCGGGCGAAGGCGGCAACGGACCGGTCCGGCGCCGGGAGTTGAAGCGGATCGGTGACGAAGCCCGGCAGGGCCTCGCAGGTGTAGGTTTCCAGGTCGCAGCGGGCGGCCGAGGTCGCGGTCCGGACCACCGCGCCGCCCGCGCCACCGTCGAGTGCGAAGTCGAGGGAAACGACGCCGAGGTCCAGCGGATCGTGCGCGATGTCGGTCGCCTCCGACAGCGCCTCGGCCAGGCGCTCCTGGTCGAATGCCGGGCGCTTCCCGCCCGTGGCGCCGTCGACGATCACGATCTCGGTGCCCCGGTCCGTGTCGCGCTCGTACCAGAACTCGTCGCGGTCGCCGATCCAGTGGGGGACGACTTCGACGTTCCTGACCGTGCCCTGGACGTTCCGGGAGAGCAGGCTGGCGGCTTGGTCGTAGGCGGCTCGGGTCACCCGATCCGGAGCGTGGGGCTCCTGTGCCGCGGCTGCGGGCGGAGCGGCCAGAAGAGGCAGCGCCCACATCAAGGTCGCCGCTGCGCGGCGTGTCATTTCCGGAAGCCGGCGGGAACCCGGGTGGCGCGATCCCGCGCCACCCGTGACCCGGTCCGTGCGCCCGTCAGCGGGCGCACGGACGACACGCCGACGCACCCAGTGTGTGACGCTCAACTTGCCGGCCACGATCAGCCGCTACGGCGCATCGCGAAGACGCCATTCAGGTAGTGCGTGGCGCGGCCGTTGCCGTCGTCTCCCCAGAACGCCACGTCCCAGCCGCGGTTGCCGCCCATCGCCGGGTCGCGCGGCAGGAACCGGTCGCTTCCGAGCGGAATCAGCTCCGACTTGAGCACGCCGCCGCCCAGCGACCGCGCCATCAGCCGGTCGCCGTCGGCGAAGAACGAGAAGCGACTGCCCACCGCCTCGAACTGCCCGACGTAGCGCTCGAGGTCGACCTTCACCGGCGTCACGGAGTCCGGCGTGGGGGTTTCCGGCTTGTCGATGCCGAAGACCTCCGGGAAGAGGGTGTCGAAGACCCGGTCGGCGAGCGGGTAACCCTGGCTCGGCACGTTCGAGATCGTCGCCGCGGCGACGCCCTTGCTCGGGCACCAGAGCAGCAGGGACGAGCCGCCGCTGTTCGTGCCGCTGTGGCCGTAGATCACCTCACCGCCCCAGCGCTTCCAGTAGGGCCCGGGGCACCACTTCTGGGCGATGACCCGGGCCGGCATGTCGATCTCGGGCGTGTGCATCGCCTCGACGGCCTCCCCGGAGAGCACCTGCCGGCCCTCGGCCGACTGTCCACCGCGCAGGAACAGGGCCGCGAACCGCACCAGGTCGCCGGCGCTGCAGCACAGGGTCGCACCCGCCGGCGCCATGCTGCGCGGCAGACCCCAGAACGGCACCCGCCGGCCTTCGGGAGTGGCCGGCGTCTGCGAGTAGCCGAGGGCCACCGGATGGTAGAGCAGGTCCTCCGGGAAGTTCGCGGAGTGCTCGAGCCCGAGCGGCTCGAGGATCCGTTCGGCGAGCAGGGTCTCCCAGTTCTTCCCCATCACCCGCTGGGCCGCGAGCCCGGCTACGCAGGTGCCCGCGTTCGAGTAGCCATACGCCGTGCCGGGCTCGAAGATCCCGGGAATCCCGGCAAGTGAAGCGACGTACCGGCCGAGGGCGTCGTCGCCGCGCCCATGATCCGTGTACGGTCCGTTGTCGAGTCCCGACGACATCGAGAGCAGTTGACGGAGCGTCATGTCCACCGGCGGCTGGTCGCTCGTCAGTGGCGCGCCGTCGAGGTAGCTCCCGACGGGTTCGTCGAGGTCGAGCGTTCCCTCATCGACCAGCGCCAACACCACGGCGGCGTTGAAGACCTTCGTCGTCGATCCGATCTGGAACAGCGTGTCGGGCGCGACCGCCAGGTCGCGTTCACGGACCGCGAGGCCGGTCGCGACCTCGTGGACCGCCTCGCCGTCGAACACCGCGAGCTGGGCGCCGACGATGCCGAGGCTGCGAGCGGACTCGTCGAGGAGCTGCTGGAGGACGGCCGGGTCGACCGCGACCTCCGGCGCGGCCGCGACCAGTCCGAAACCCCGCGCCTGCGAGACGATCGGCATTGCCGCGACGGCCGCGCCGGCTTTCAGGAAAGAGCGTCGGTTCATCGGGTCAACCCCTGCCCATGAAAGGCATCTGGTTCGCCATCACCGTCAGGAAAGGCACGTTCGCGTCGAGCAAAAGCGCCGCCATGTAGCGCACCGCGTCGACGACGGCGCGCACGTCGATCGTGGGTTCCGGCTTCGTGGAGCCGTCGGGCTGGGCCGCGCCCTCGGACATCCGGGCGGTCATTCGCGTCAGGGCGTTGCCGATGTCGATCTGTCCGCAGGCGATGTTGAATCTCCGGCCGTCCAGCGAGGTCGACCGCGTGAGCCCGGTGATCGCGTGCTTCGTCGCGGTGTAGGGGGCGGAGTTGGGGCGCGGCACGTGTGCCGAGATGGAACCGTTGTTGATGATGCGTCCGCCCTGGGGGTCCTGTTCCTTCATCAGCCTGACGGCCCGTTGCGTGCAGAGAAAGGCGCCGGTCAGGTTGACCCCGACCACCCGGTTCCACTGTTCGAGCGTCAGGTCTTCGATCGGCACGGGCGGCGCGCCGGTGCCGGCGTTGTTGAACAGCAGGTCCAGTCGGCCGAACGCGCTCGCCAGGCGGTCGAACACCGCCTGGACGCCCTCCACGGTGCCGATGTCCGCGGCTACTGTCGAGACCGTCCCGGGATCACGCGCGCCGCTCTTCGTTTCGACCAGCCGATCTTCACGGCGGCCCGCGATGAGCACGTGGTAGCCGTCCTCGACCAATCCGTGCGTGACGGCCCGCCCGATTCCGCTGCCGCCGCCGGTGACGATCGCGACTTTCTCCGCCAAGCCCGTGCTCCCCGTTCCGCGAACGCAGCATACTACGCTCGGTCAGAGGAGAGGACGACGGTCAGGCGTCGCCCGTTGTAGGCTGGCTCGACGCCGCCTCGCCCGAACTGGTCATCGACCTTTAGAAACGAAAACAATGTTACCCCCCCCCCCCCCCGGAAAACTCCAAATCCCAAAAGTCTGCCGCCATTCTCGGCGGTCTGGTGGGCGCGCTCGTCAATGAGGACCTTGTCGGCCTGATCTGTCTCGACCGCCGAGGCTGCATCGTCGAAGCGAACGAGCGCGGGCGGGAGGTACTGCGCCAGGAGGGCGGATTGCGAGCCTCCCTGGCCAACGACGCCAGAGGGCGACTCACTTCCCACCTGCCCGAGGAAGCCGAGGCCATCGAGCGTCTGCTCGAAGCCGCGCTCGGCCGGCACGCCCGCGGGAGACCGGGCGCATCGCTGGTCCTCGGCGAGTCGGACAACCGGCCGAGCCTGGCGCTTCACTGCCACGCGGTAATCGGCGGTCCGCACGGTGCCTCCGGCGTTGGCGCCATCATGGCGATCGTCCCGGTCCGGCTTCCGGTGAGCGCCGTGGCAGTCCGCCGGGCGCTCGGACTGACGCCCGCCGAGAGCCGCGTCGCGGCGGCGCTGGCCGAGGGGAAGACCGTGGCCGAGATCGCCCGTGCCGCGAAGGTCCGGCGCGACACGGTCCACTGGCACCTGAAGCAGTGCTACAGCAGAACGGACTGCCGAACGCAGGCGGAGTTCGTGAGCCTGGTTCTCTCCGTCCTTCGGCTGCCAATCCGGGTCTAGGCTGCTTGGCGAGACCCCCGTGAGTCCACGGTAACGGGCCGACTCGGAAGATCAGGCACAGATCTTCCGAGCCCTACCGATTTCGGTAGTGACACGCGGCATCTCATACCACTAGCGTGTCTTGGTCACCGGCTGATGAGTCGTTGGGGGCGGTTCCGACATCCCCGTTGGCTCCGCATCCCCGCTCACCGAGAAGAGGAGGACGTGTGTGAAGGCACTGACGCCACTTGCCGAGACGATGGTCACGGAGCAGGGCAGAGGTCTCGTCGCCCTGGTGCTGTGCCCCATTCTGCTAGCGGGATGCGCCGGCGCCGGGCTGCAGAGCAGCGGGCTCGCGGGGCCATCGTGGCAGCAGCGGGAGGCGCTCCACCTCCAGGAGGGAACCAACCATCCGCGTAGGGCTCAGCCTCCCGAAGAGCGCCGCTGGCAACGGCAAGTCGAGGATGCAGTCGTCAGTAGACCCGTGCTCCTCGCGCCAGCTGCGAGTAACTACTACTACTGCAGAGTGCAGTACTACTGCACTGACGGCTTCGATGTCACCGAAGGTTGGGGGTCGGCGTGGCAGCCCGCCGCGGACTATCAGCACAACGCGGTCTGCGAAGCTGCCCAGCAACGAGCCGTTGACGCCGGGGAGAGAAACTGCAGCGACGGCAGCGTCACGTTCGGCGGGACAGGGCCGCACGCCCGAGAGCTGCCGCTAGCTGAGGACTGTGACTGCGGCCTGGTAGACGAGCCGCCCCAGTAAGTGGAGCCAGCATGAAACTCAGTAGAGGTCTCTTGAAACGGTCCGATCACCTGCGTTGATCAAAGGACAGGAGAGATAGCCATGCCACCCCGCACACGCGCCGCAGACGCCCTCGCTGCCGACTTCGAGGATGTGCATAAAGAGATAACCGACGCACGCACGGATCTGGCTGCGGTTAGTGGCAGGGTGGAGGATGTGAGCGAAAGCGTGGCCGACGTGAGGCTGAATGTCGAGCGCGTCCGCACCGAGAACGCCGAAGCGCGCGCAGCGCTCGCCCTTGCCCTGGAGCAGGGGCGTTCCGAGACCGCACTTGCCATCGAGCGCTCCCGGTCTGAGACCGCCGTCGCCCTCGAGCAGGGACGCAGCGAGACTACCTCGATGGAGAACCGGTTGATTCGCTGGATAGTCGGCACAGTTCTCGTCGGTCTCGGCCTTCTCTTCTCGGTGCTGTTCGGCGTCCTCGCCGCAAACCGCGCCGAGGCACAGGAGCCTCCCCAGGCCTTCACGCCAGACCCCGTCGGATCGTGCGAGGGGAAGGAGCCCGGAGCCTCCTGCTGGATGGAGATAGAGGATAGCCCGGGCTGCTACATGTGGAATCCGAATCTCGCCACGGGCGAGACAGTGACTTGGTCCGGTGAGTGTTCCGGCGGGCTGGCGCAAGGTACGGGCTCACAGCAGTGGAGCCACCCGGACAACGAAGGTAACCCGCTCCTGAGCGGCGGCGAAGGAGAGCTTCGGGACGGCAAGGCCCATGGCCCGTGGAGCCGGTACTTCAGCGACGGCGGCATGGCCGAGGGCAGCTACGAGCATGGCAGGCCAGCTGGTCCTTGGACCAATGTCCTTCCCGACGGGACCATCTTCGAGGGCGAGTGGGTCAATGGCCAACGGCGAGGCAAATGGACGCTCACCTACGGCGATGACGTAGGTGGCGGCTTCTACGCTGCTGGCAAGCAGCACGGACGGTGGAGACTACTGTTTGCCGCGAGCGACGACGAGACCGTCAGGGTTACGGCGGAAGGGACCTTCGTGGCCGGCAATCGCAACGGACTCTGGGTCACGCGATTCGACTCGGGCACCGTCCTGGAAAGGACCTACCGGAGTGGCGTCCTGAACGGCCCTTCAACCTCCCCCTCTCTGCCAACGTACGTGACACAGCGGGCATCCCGTTGAATAGTGGAGGGCACACGTTGGCAAGGAGGATCGATGGCGAGACGAGAGCAGAGACGTTGGGGTGGCCCGGAGCTCCCGGCCCCGGGGGGTGAGGAGCGGAGCGACGAGGCCCCCGGGGCCGGCGCGTCGCCCGCGGGGGGTGTTCCCGACCCGGAGGTCGTGGCGAAGCCGACCAGACGGCAGTTCACGGCGGAGTACCGTCTGCGGATTCTGGAGGAGGCGGACCGATGCACGGATCGCGGCGAAGTGGGCCGGCTGCTTCGGCGAGAGGGTCTGTACAGCTCGCACTTGGCCAACTGGCGCAAGGCGCGGCGCGAGGGCGCGCTTTCCGGTCTGCGGCGGAAGAAGCGGGGCCGCAAGCCGACCGAGGCCAACCCTCTGGCGCCGAAGGTGAAGCGGCTGGAGGCCAAGGTGAAGCGGCTGGAGAGGGAGCTCGCCGCCGCCCACACGATCCTGGACGTGCAGGGAAAAGTTGCAGGGCTGCTGGGATTCAGCCTCGAAGACGGGAAGGACTGCTGATGGCGGCCCGGTCCCTGGCAAGCAAGGTCGGCGTCGCGCCGGCGTGCCGGGCGCTGGGCGTGTCGCGATCGACGTTCTACCGTAGGGCGAGGCCCGCTCCCGGGCGCCAGCTGCCCCGACCCGCGCCCGCCCGGGCGCTGAGCGAGATCGAGCGGGAGCGGGTCCAGGCGACGCTCGCGTCTCCCCGGTTCGTGGATCGCTCGCCGGCGGAGGTGGTGGCGACGCTGCTGGACGAGGGCCGGTACCTGTGCTCGGAACGCACCATGTACCGCATCCTGGGCGCGAACGGGGAGGTGAAGGACCGTCGCAACCAGCGGGTCCACCCGCCCTACGCCAAGCCGGAGTTGGTCGCCACCGCGCCCAACCAGGTGTGGTCGTGGGACATCACCAGGCTGCTCGGCCCGCGGCCCTGGAGCTACTACTACCTCTACGTCCTGCTCGACCTTTTCAGCCGCTACGCGGTCGGCTGGATGGTTGCCGACCGCGAGAATGCCGCGCTCGCCCAGAGGCTCATCGAGGAGACCTGCCTCAAGCACGGCGTGAAACCCTCGGTGCTCACCCTGCACTCCGACCGGGGCGCGCCCATGACCAGCCAGGGTACCGCCCAACTGCTCGCCCGCCTCGGCGTGAACCGATCCCTGGGCCGACCTCGCGTCAGCGACGACAACCCCTTCTCCGAAGCCCAGTTCAAGACCCTGAAGTACCACCCCGGCTTTCCCGACCGCTTCCCCGACCAGGACGCGGCGACCGGCTACTGCAGGTCCTTCTTCCCCTGGTACAACACCGAGCACCGGCATGCCGGCATCGCCATGCTGACTCCGGAGACCGTCCACTACGGCCGGGCGCAAGCCGCGATCGAACAGCGCCAGCGAGCGCTGAGCGCCGCCTGGAGACGCCACCCGGAACGATTCGTCGGCGGCGAGCCGATGCACCAACCCCTGCCTCAGGCCGTCTGGATCAACAAGCCGAGCCCCGAAGCATCGGAGATGGCTCAGTAAATCCGAGAAGCCCCTGTGTCAAACTCGTTGACAGGTTCCGTCCCGCTACGCCAACGGCAGCGAGAACGAAGGCCCCTACGAGAACGGCAGGAAGCACGGACGCTGGATCGAGCGCGACCCGGATGGCGACGTGTCCGAAGGTTCCTACGCCGCGGGGAAACGCGACGAACTGTGGGTCACGCGATTCGACTCAGGCGGTGCGTACGAACGGACTTTCCGAGACGGCGTTCTGGACGACTCAAGCATCCACTACACCGGCGGCGATGACGATGAAACAGGACAATGTTCCGGAAGCGAACGTCGGCGTACCGCCATCGGGACCTACGTAAAGCCGCCCCCTGGCTATGGATCGCTTCCCGGTGACCCGCCTGCCGCGTCCCGCGCCTGCCACGAGGCATGGAACGAAGAGACTCTTCGGAATGCCGAGTGCAGAGATGGCAAAGGGAACGCGTTCTTTGTTGGCGCAGGGGGCCTCTTTCCTCCCTCCCAATGCCATCTGCACATCTACGGTCCGACGGGAACGAAACCGCACCTGTACACAATTGACAACGTCTGTGGTGCAATGGCATGCGAAACCCGCAAGGTCTGGAACGACATTGACGAGGTGTACGAAGACGAAGCCACATGTAAACTCGAGTGGGCTTGTTTAAGCGGCCATCAGTGAGGACGGTCGCTGATCATGTGGTGCGGTGATCCGGTCTGCCGCAACGGGACCGACCAAGGACCCGACGGCCGCCGCCCATCCGACTGCTCCAGTCGAGGCACGAGAAAAGGAAACCAACATGCTGTCGCGAATCACTCTCCTGGTTGCCATGGGCTTCACCGTCCTTTCGCTCGCTTCGCGTGAACTTTCTGCGCGGTGTGTTCTCACGTCGCCCGACAACGGGCCGCTCGATGCATCCGAGGAACCGCATGCGTTCTTCTTGGAATCAGAAAGAACATCACGGCTCTATCGGGAGATCATAGCAGCCGACACGCTGGAGGTATTCAATATCTCCGGCAACGTGCGATTCGCCGGCTCTGTACTCAAGGCTGATCATGTGGTCTTTACCGAGAACAGCGTGCTTGAGTTGCTGGACACAGACGCACCCTTCTGGGCGATCGTAGCTGACACGCTGACCTTTCGCGGGAACGGAATCCAGATCATCCGAAGCGCGGACTATAGTATTGAACAGAGTGAAGCCGGATCCGGAGGAACCAACGGTCTCGCCTACTATGGTCGCAACGGTAACGGAGATGGTAGGGCCGGCGGAAGCGGGGGGAACGGTTCTCCCGGAGCGCGTGGCAATGCCAAAGAACTGCCATGTCTCTTTGTACTGGCCGGCAGGCTGGAAGTGATCCGTGTCGAGGAACCGGTCGTTCTTCGGCTCCCCGGCATCGACGGAGGCCGCGGTGGGAATGGAGGCCCAGGAGGAGACGGTGGCCGAGGCGAAGACGGCGCCAATGCGAGCGGCTCTCCTCTTTGCAGGCGGGAGCCGCGGGACGGCGGAGCCGGCGGTGATGCTGGCGATGGTGGACGAGCGGGAGATGGCGGCGCCGGTGGGCGGGGTGGGGATGTGATCTTTGTTGGCGACCTCGCAGATGGGCGGGAATTCATGAGCTTCACGATTCTCAACGAGGGCGGGGCAGGAGGTTCGCCTGGGTTGGCGGGAAGCCCTGGTAAGTCCGGCCAAGGTGGCGATCGGGGCCACCGAAACGGAAGACCTTGTTTCCGTTCGTCGAGCCACGGCGCGGCAGGCGCTTCTGGAAAGGCAGGATCGCAGGGACAGGCCGGCGAAACTGGCGTGCGCGGCACCGAGCAGATCGTTGTAATCGAGGATCTTTCGTTCTTGTTTTCGAGAACGTCGCGGTAAGGATAGTGCCGTGCATCTCGCGGTTGACCTCCGCGAGGCGGCAAGTTCGAGGCACGTCGACTCGTGGCGTGCCTCTCTATATGGACACACACTCGACGGACCGGCCATCACCGCCGCGACCCTGGATGAGGCTGGACTCGTACGTGCTACCGCCGACCGGGATGAACCGGTCCGTCCGGTAGCAACCGCGGCCTATCTGTGGCCTTGCGGGAAGAACGCGACTTGGGTGCGATGTGGTCCCATGGGTGTTCTGGACGCCACACTGTTCGGCCAAGGCGGATTGCATCAGGCGTCGGGTGTCGGAGTCGGATTTCAGTTGGCGTTAATCTCCACCGAATCAAGGCGCCATGATCGCTCGTTCGGCCTTGGCCTAGCCTACATGCGAGACTCAACCACGAACGCCTCCGAGATGACTTCATGGCCGGGGAAATGGCACCAGACGGAGCAACAGAAGTGAAATACGCCGACACGCATTCCGACGCGATTCTGCTAGTCGTCACCTATTCCTTTGGATGGAAGCGCTACGAAAGAGAGGCGGAACGATGAGCCGGACCCGCAGATACTCCGGCAGAACGGAGCCATCGTCCGAGGGGCGTACGAGAAGTCGCTCTTCCGAGTTGGTAGTGGATGCAGGTCGTAGCGACCGGAGCGCGAAAGGCGTTGCCAGTCCTTGAGGAAGCTCTGCGTGAAGTCCACGCGCCGGGGTGGGCGCGTCCGTTTACTGGCGGCCCGCTTCTTCAAGCTCAGCAAACACCTCGTTCGCGCTGGCGAATCGAGCCGTCCCGCGCCTCATCGTTTCCTCCGACTCGGCCATGGCCTTGCGGGTCTCGGCGTTTGGCACCTTGAGTTCGAATGGGAAGGCCTGGTCGAGCTCGTCAAAGAAGGCCTCGAACTCGACTCCGCCCTGCTCGGCCGCTTCGACGCGGGCCTGCTCGATCAGGTCGTGGTCGGCGTCGTCCATCGCCGCGTCGGCGCGCCTGGACGGCAAGGCCTCGTTCACCGGTTCCGGGACCTGCTTGCGCTTGCGACGGGCGGCAGCTTCCAGGACCCTGTCCAAGCGGTCGTCCACGACCGCCGTCACGAGAACACACGCGGCTCGAAGCCCGCCGCGTTCACGATCGTGGCGCTGTTGCCGGTGGCCCGGATGACGAACAATCCCTGGCGCTCGGCGTAGGTCACGACGTCCGGGTCGCTTCGCAGGAAGGCGACCGCTCCGTAGATCGTGTGTCCCCTGTACTCCGGACACCAGTCCAGGAAACGGGCGAGCTTGCCCAGAAAGCGGGTCACGCCTTCCGAGCGGAGCGTCGTCTTGACCTCGACGACCACGACCTCCTCGCCGTTCACGGCCAGGATGTCGACCTCGAAGTGCTCGCCGTTTCGTGTCCTGACGGTTCTCTCCGTGGTCCCTTCCACCGCGATGCCGCGTTCCTTCAGGAGGGGCACGAGGTCGCCTTCCACCAGGCTCTCCATCAGCCTGCCCCACTGCGTCGTGAACAGATCCTCGGCCTTCTTCAACCGCCGGTCGGTTTCCCGCATCTGCCGGTCGGTCTTCTGCATCTGGCGGTCCGTCTCCGCCTGGGAGGCGCGCAGCTCGGCGATCTGCCGAGACGTTAGCTCCAGCGTGGCCCAGACCTGCTCCGGAAGCGAGGCGGGGGCTTCTCCTTGTCCATGTACTCCGTTTGTCATGACCGTCCTTTCTCCCCTCCGGTCACGCCGAAAGCTATCAGCGGGGCCGCCCTCTTCGGGCTGGCATCCAAGCCCATGGATTCCGCCGCGTGCCCGCCCGACCGCTCGGGCGCCGGTATCCTCCATGGCGAAGTGCCGGCACGACGCGAAGGCCCAGCGGCTCGTGAGTCCTCCGGCTTCTGGCGAAGACTCCCGGTCTTCCGCGACCACCCGCCCGGCCTGGGCGTCTGCTTCCTGGTCGAGATGTGGGAGCGCTTCTCGTACTACGGGATGCGGGCGCTGCTCATCTTCTACCTGACCCAGCACTTTCTCTTCAGCGACAGCCGGGCCTTCGTGCTCTACGGCGCCTACGCGTCGATGGTCTACCTGCTGCCGGTGCTCGGCGGGGCGGTGGCGGACCGCTGGCTCGGCCCGCGCAAGGGAGTCACCTTCGGCGCCCTGCTCCTGGTCGCCGGTCACTTCCTGATGACGATCGAGGGGCCGGCGGCCGAAGAGATCTCCTCCGCCGGAGGGGTGGTCGTCGAACGCAGCGAGTTCCATCTGAGCCTGTTCTATCTGGCGCTGGCTCTGATCGCGACCGGCGTCGGATTCCTCAAGACGAACGCGTCCACGGTCGTCGGCGCTCTCTACGAGAAAGGCGATCCGCGCCGGGATTCCGGCTTCACCGTCTTCTACATGGGGATCAACCTGGGCGCGGCGGTCGCTCCCCTGCTCTGCGGCTGGCTGGGCCAGACCTGGGGCTGGCGCTACGGCTTCGGTCTCGCCGGCGTCGGCATGCTGGCCGGACTGCTGCTCTACCTGAGGGGCCAGAAGTACCTCCGCGGCCACGCGGATCCGCCGCGGCCAGAGGCGCTGAAGGAGCGTGTGCTCCCCGGACTCCCCCGCGAAACCGCCATCTACGTTGCGAGCCTGGGCCTGGTCGGCGGCGTCTGGTGGGTGCTCCAGCACCCGCCGGTCGTCGGCGGCCTGCTGTCGGCCACCGGCGCGGCGCTGGGCCTCTTCGTCCTCTGGTACGC
Source organism: Thermoanaerobaculia bacterium (assembly GCA_963666565.1). GTDB lineage: Bacteria > Acidobacteriota > Thermoanaerobaculia > Multivoradales > Multivoraceae > Multivorans. Next base: position 72,190 of record OY762911.1, read on the forward strand.
GCTGCGACGGTGCGACCGGACGGAGCGCGATCAGCTTCTGGCCTGCGCGGTCCTGGTGGCCTTCACCATCGGCTTCTGGGCCTTCTACGAGCAGATGGGCAGCTCGCTCAACCTCTTCGCCGACCGCATGGTCGACCGCGAGTTCGCAGGCTTCGAGATTCCGGCCTCCACGCTGCAATCCCTGCCGGCGATCTACGTCATCGCGCTGGCGCCGCTGTTCAGTTGGCTGTGGATCGCGCTCGGCCGGCGCGGCCGGGAGCCTTCGACACCCGTCAAGTTCGTTCTCGCGATCGTCCAGATCGGCCTCGCCTTACTGGTGCTGGTTCTCGGCAGCGCGCTGCGGCCGGACGACGGCAAGGTGGCGCTGATCTGGTTCGCCCTCACCTTCCTGCTGATGGTGACCGGCGAGCTCTACCTGGCGCCGGTCGGCATGTCGATGGTGACCCGACTCTCGCCGAAGAAGATCGTCTCAACGATGATGGGGTCGTTCATGCTCGCCTATGCCGCCTCGAGCTACATCTCGGGGTTGATCGCCCGGCTGACGAGTGCCACGACGGTCGGCGGAGAGGTCGCCGACTTCGAGGCGGCGCTCTCGACGTACGGCGATGTCTACACCAGGATCGGGCTGCTGGCGCTGCTCGTCGCGGCCGTGCTCGGCGCACTGACGCCGCTGCTCGTGCGCTGGATGCACGCGCCGAGGTTGCGGTCGGCGTAAGCTTGCGGATGAGTGACAGTCCAAGGTGGAGCCGGCCTTCGGCCGGCGCGTCTTTCTGGCCGCCTGCGGCGGATGCGGGTCGGAAGACCCGCGCACCCAGTCGGCTACGCCTGGAGAGAACATGAACAACAGAACGGTCTTCAGTCTCTGCCTCGCCGGTTGGCTCGTGGTGGCCGCGCCTGCCGCGTTCGCCGGCGCGGCCGACGAAGCGACGGTCGACCTCAGCCCGGCCAACTGGAGCGACCGCGAGGCGCTCGAGGAGCTGAACGCCTTCTTCGAGACGGACAAGCCGCTCGCCGAAGGCGAGAACGGCGTGATCAGCGGCACCACCGGACCGGCGGCGGTCAGGGCCGGCCTCGAAGCCCTTCGCCAGGGCGGCACCGCCGCCGACGCGGTGATCGCCACCGCTCTCACCCAGATCTCCCTCGCCGGCGGCGCCTGGGTCAGCTACGCCGGGATCTTTAACCTCGTCTACTACGAGGCGGAGAGCGGCGAGGTGTTCAACGTGAACGGCGCCTACGACACGGTCCGCGGCGAGACCGAGCCGATGACGATCCCGAGGTCGACGACGGCCGGCGGCAAGCACGAGCCGAGCGGCCGCACCGCCCTGGTGCCGGGGTTCTTCGGCGGCCTCGGCGCCACGCACGAGCGCTTCGGGAAGCTGCCGTGGGCCAGCCTCTTCGAACCGGCGATCCACTACGCGGAGAACGGCGTCCTGCTCGGCGCCATCCACACGAGCATGATCGAGATGCGCAAGGAGGCGCTGTCCCGCCTGCCCGCTACGCGCAGCATCTTCACCGACGATGACGGCGCCTTTCTCGGCGAAGGGGATCTGCTCCGGCAGCCGGAACTCGCCTCGACTCTCCGCGCCGTCGCCGACCAGGGGATCGACTACGTCTACCGCGGCCCCTGGGCCGAACGGCTGGTCGAGGCGGTCCAGCGCGACGGCGGCAAGCTCTCGATGGAGGACATGCGGAGCTACGAGGCCCTGGTCGCCGAGCCGGTGCACTCCACCTACAACGGCTTCGACGTCTACGGCCACGGCCTGCCGGCGCAGGGCGGCGTCCACGTCGCCGAGGTGCTCAACGTCTCCGAGGCGGCCGGGCTGCGCGACATGGGTCACTACGCGAAGTCGCCGGAGGCCTTCTTCTGGGTGAACCAGATGACCAACCTGATGAGCCTCGTCTTCCTGCCCGAACCGATGCGCCGCACGCTGTACGGCGACCTCGACGCCACCCTGGCGGGCCGGACCAGCAAGGAGAACGCCGCGGGGCTCTGGAAGAGGATGCAATCGGGCATTCCGCCTCTGGTCAAGGTACCCGCGCCGGTCGATCCGAAGCACTCGGACGCCATCGTCGCCATCGACTCGCACGGCAACGTCGCCGCGGTCGTCCACACGATCAACACCTCGGCCTGGGGCGACACGGCGATCTTCGTCGACGGCATTTCGATCCCCGACTCGGCGTCCTTCCAGCAGGCGCTGATCGCCGAGACCGGCCCCGGCAAGCGGCTGCCGGACCCGACCGAGCCGATGATCGTCCTGCGCGACGGCAAGCCGGTGGCCGCCCTCGCCTCCATCGGCGCCGGCCTGCACCAGAAGACGATCAGCGTGCTCCTGAACCTCCTCGACTGGGAGATGGACATCAAGGAAGCGATCGACGCTCCCTCGCCGCACCTGCCGGCTTTCGGCCCCATGGGCTCGCCCAGCACACAGGTCATCGAGGGCGACTTCTCCCCCGAATTGCTCGAGGCCGCGCGCGGTCTCGGGCTCCAGATCAAGGTGGTTCCGGCCGGCCTCGAGTCGCGGGCGCCGCGCGGCTACGTCGTCGGGGCGACGATCGGTGAGGACGGCAAGCGACAGGCCGCCGCGACGACCCTGCTCAGCGGCCTGGCGCTGTCGCACTGAGCCAGCACCGTCAACAGCCGGAATCAGGAGAGGACTGATGGAGATCTCCGAGCGGGCGACCGCTCTTCACCGCGAATCGATCGTGATCGACGGTCACTGCGACATCCTGATTCCCGTCAGCGACGGCAAGGTGAAGCTCGACGAGAGGGTCGAACTCCCCGAGTCCGAGGGTTGGCAACCGCCGCTCGGGCTCGACATCGGCCCCTTCGCCCAGTTCGGGATGTCGGCCCACACCGTCTGGTTCGGCTGCATGGGCCAGTACGACCTGCCGCGCTGGCGGGAAGGCGGCGTCACCTCGCAGCTCTGCGCGGTCTACCTCGACGACGAGCAGCTCAACAGCCCGCTCCACCGCGGGCTCGAGATGACCTGGAACCTGCACAACGAGGTCGAGCGGCTCGACGACCTGGTGCTCGCCACCTCAGTGGCCGAGATCCGCCAGGCCAAGAGGGACGGACGCGTCGCGCTCGTCTTCTCCTTCGAGGGCTGTGAGGCGCTGGGCGCGGATCCGCGCTTCCTCGATCTGTACTACAAGCTCGGCCTGCGGGTGGCCAGCCTGACCCACACCCGCCGCAACATCTACGCCGACGGCTGCTGGGCCGCCGACGACCAGGGCGGGCTGACGGCCGCCGGCAAGGCCCTCATCGACCGCATGGTGGAACTGAACATCGTCGTCGACCTGGTGCACATCGGCGAGCGCGGCTACTGGGAGATCCTCGACCGGGTCGACCGTCCGGTCATCCTCTCCCACACGACGCCGACCATGTTTCCCAACAGCGATCCGGAGTCCCGTCTCGGCGGAGGCACCCTTCCGCGAACCCGCCTCGAACTGCCGCGCGACCGGAAGATGCTGGAGGCGCTCGCCGAGAACGGCGGCGTGCTGGGGCTGATCCACATCACCCACCGCAACCTGTCCGAGGTCGTCGACGACATCGAGACCGCGCTCGACGTGATGGGCCCGGACCACATCGGCATGGGCAGCGACCACTACGGCCTCGATCTCGCTCCGGAGAGCCTGGAACACATCGGCAAGGTCCCCGCCATCACCGAGGAACTGCTCCGCCGGGGCCACAGCGACGAGACGATTCGGAAGTTCCTCGGCGAGAACTACCTCCGCGTCTTCGAAGAAGTCTGGGGCGGCTAGGAAGCTGCGCCGCGGCCTCGTGAGCGACGCCTGATCACAGGAGAACCGATGTCTCGATTGCACCTCTTCCGTCCCCGCCTGCGCGTGTTCCTGCGCGTGCTTCCCATCGCGTGCACCCTTGTCGCCCTGGCCGCCGCACCCGCTTCGGCCTCCGAACGCCTCGAATTCCTGGGCGACGATCCCAATCTGAAGCACCTCGGTTCCGAGATCGAACGCCTCGCCGAGGCCAGCCTCGGGACGGTGGGAGTCGCCGCGATCCACCTCGAGTCCGGTCGCGGCGTACTGCTCAACGCCGACGAGCGCTTCCCGATGGCGAGCACCTACAAGGTGCCGATCGCCGTCGAGATCCTTGCGCAGGTCGACCAGGGCAAACGGTCGCTCGACGACCTCATCACGATGCAGACCAGCGATCACGTCGTCACCTACGGCGTCCTCAGCGACTTCTTCGACACGCCGGGCTCTCGCCTGACCATCCAGAACGTCCTCGGCCTGATGCTGCGGATCAGCGACAACATCGCCACCGACCTGCTGTTTCGCGAGGCCGGCGGCGCCGAGGCCATCACCGCGCGGATGAAGGCGTCCGGCGCCGAGGGAATCCGCGTCGACCGGACCACCCGGGCGCTGATCGCGAACTGGCTCGGCCGGGACGACGCCACCGTCGCCAGGCCGATGCCGCCGGCCGAGTACAACCGTCTCATCCTGGAAGCGAACTCGAGTCAACTGGATGAACGCCGACTGGCCGAGCTGAACGAAGCGTTCAACTCCGATCCACGCGACACCGCGACGCCCAGGGCAATGGCCGCCCTACTTCGCAAGATCTGGAAGCGGGAGATCCTCAGCGAGAAGAGCTCGGCCCTGCTGATCGACATCATGGCCCGCTGCCAGACCGGCGAGAACCGGATTCCGGGAGCGCTGCCGCCGGGCACCCCGGTCGCCCACAAGACCGGCACGATCGGCGAGACCACCAACGACGTGGGCGTCATCACCCTGCCGGGCGACGCGGGTCGCGTGATCTCGGTCGTCTTCGTCAAGGAATCCAGGCTGCCATCAAACGAGGCGATGGAACCGGTGATCGCCGAGATCGCGCGGGCCTCGCACGACTACTTCGTGTTCAACCGCGACTAGGAGTCGAGGTCGCTGACGGAGGCGATTCGACCATGCGCTTGAATCAGAAGATCTGCCTCGTCACCGGCGGCGCGTCGGGAATCGGCAGCGCCACCTGCGAGGCGCTTGCCGCCCGGGGCGCCCACGTCGTCGTCACGGACGTCGACGAAGCCGCGGGAAGCGACGTCGCGGACGCGGTCGGCGGCGAGTTCGCACGCCTCGACGTCAGCGACCGGGACGCCTGGACGCGCGTTGTTTCCGGGATCGTCAGGGACCACGGCGGGCTCGATCTGGTCCATCTCAACGCCGGCGTAACGACTTATCCCGCGGCCGGGGGCGACTTTCCTGTCTTCGACATCGCCGCACTGCCGGCGGACGCCTACCGCCGGGCCATGGGAGCCAACGTCGACGGAGTCGTCTTCGGTCTGAGTGCGACGGTAGAGGCGCTCGAGAACCGGGGCGGCGGGGCGATCGTCGTCACGGCCTCTGTTGCCGGGCTCATCACGTGGGAGGTGGACCCCGTCTACACACTGACCAAGCACGCCGTGGTCGGCCTGGTGCGCGCTCTCGCACCGTCTCTCGTTGAGCGTGGAATCACGCTCAACGCGATCTGCCCGGCCGCCGTCGCGACGAGGATCTTCGGCCCCGAGGCCGAGGACTTCGTGCGGGAGGCCCGCCTTCGCCTCATGCCGCCCTCCCAGATCGCGGATGCCGTCGTCCTGGCAGCGGCAAGCAGCGAAACCGGCCAGTGCTGGGTCTGCTACGACGGCAAGGACCCGAAGCTCTACGTGCCGGCCCCGCTTCCGGGGCTGGACGACTAGCCGCCGTCGGACGCTACTCCTCTGCCTCGCCGCCGGCCCCCGCCGGGAACAACACGTTGGCGGCGCCCGGGAAGCGGGCGCCCAGTTCCCGCATGATCTGCCGGGCTTCCTCCTCGGTCACTCTGCACAGGTCCGATGCCCAGAATCCGGTGACCGCAGCGTAGCCGAAGCCGGCGCGCCGGATGTCGGCGACACCCTGGCGGAACGCTTCCTCGTTCCAGTCCTGGCGCGCCCCGTCGAGCATCCGCGTCGACCTGAGTGCATGGTCGAGTGCGTCCTGGGGCAGCTCGCCGGGAACGCCCACGTACATCCTGAACATCGCGGCGTAGACGACGCCGCGGACGTAGGAGACCTTCCACGTCCACTCCTCCGAAGGCGGCGAAACCTCGAAGTCCGGACGAGCGTGCAGCATCCAGTTCTCGATGAACGGCGGAATGAGGGAGACGTCGGGAGCACTGTCGGGAAGGCTCCACTGATTCGACGCGACCACTACGGAGACGTCCAGGTCGGGCCACCCCCAACCGTCGGTACGCCAGCCGAACATGTGACCGCCGGCGTGACTGAAGGACATGGTCGGCTGACCATGGTCGCGCAGCAGCCAGACCAGACCCAGATCGAGCCCCGGTCCCAGCTCGCCGTGCCGGGGAGTCAGCATCTGCTCGGCGGTTTCGGCCTCGAGGACCTGGTAGTCGTTGTAACGCCCGCCGGCGAGCATGGCCATGAGCAGGCGCAGGTGGTCGGCCGGCTTCGCCAGCACGCCGCCGGCGGGATAGTGGCTGAAGTAGAGCGGGATCGTGGGGATCAGGGCCCCGCCCATCCGTGCATGGCCGGTGCTCATCTGCTCCCAGATCTCGGGGCGCACGTAGTCCCGGTGCTGCGCGGGCGGATACTGGGACGACTCCATGCCCAGTGGATCCATGACGTGCTTCTGGACGTAGTCCGCAAACGAAAGCCCTTCCGGATTGACCGTCTCCACGATCAGGCCGAGCGTGGCCAGACCCGGGTTCGAGTAGTTGTAGCGCTCGCCGACCCGCGCGACCCAGAATGGGGTCACGCCGCCGCCGACGGGGCTCACATCGGAGTCGAAGCTCTCCTGGAGTGCTTGCGCGAGGGGCATCGGCTTGTCCCAGACGCCCATGGCGCCGCCGCTGGAGATCCCCGAGCGATGGGTCAGCAGGTCGTGCACGGTGATGTCGCGCTCACCCAGCGGGTTGGACACCTCGAAGGGCAGGTGCTCGTTGATCGCATCGTCGAGCGAGAGGATCCCGAGATCCACAAGCTGCATGACGGCGGTGGCGGTGTACGTCTTGCCCAGCGAACCGGAGTGGTAGACGGTCTCCGGAGTCATCGGCTTCTCGCTTGCGGCATCCGCGTAGCCGAAACCGGCCTCCCAGATGAGCCTTCCCTTGTAGCCCAGGGCGAGATTGAGCCCGGGGGTGCCCTGGGCTCGCACGACGTGCGGCACGAAGTCGCGCAGGGCGTCGATCAACTGCAACTCGAAGGGGCGCTCCGTGTGCACCGTCTCGGCGATCGGGACCGACCGTTCGGCCTGAGCCTCCGCGGCCACGGTCAGACTCGAACCCAGGAGGACCGACGCCAGGAAGACCTCACGGACGCGTGGTCCGGCGACGATCCGGATAGAGCGGTGAACGTCCATTCTCAGGCTCCTTCCCTGGAAGGGAGAATTCGGACGCCGCGATGGCCGGCAACGTCGACGTAGCCCGCCCTGTCCACCCGGCCGTTCAGGTTCTGGCTCGTGCAGCCGTGATCGACGTAGTCCACGACCTCCCGGCCCTCGGGTGACTCCGGATCGACCGCGCGCACCGCGCCTTCCGGATTCAGCCGGCACGGCACGAAGCCGAACTCGGAGGGCGTCCCCTCCGCGAGCTTGACGTAACCCAGCGCGGTCATCCGGGCCTCGGGATGAAGCGGCATCAGCGGCCAGCCCCTGCGCGGCGCCACGCCGTAGTAGTCCGCATCGTCGTCGAGGACCGGCATGGCGGCCACCATCTCCTCCGGCCAGCGGTCCAGCCGGACGTCGAAGACGAAGTGGCCGAGTCCGTAGAACACCGGCCGGTCGCGGTACCACTCCATGCCGCGCAACACGTGCTGGTGATGGCCGACCACGATGTCGACGCCCTGGTCGATGCACAGGCGGGCGGTGCGCAGCTCGTGGTCGGTCAGGTGGTGGGCCTTGAAGTGGTCGCCCCAGTGGAAGCTGGCCACCACCAGGTCCGCCTGCTCGCGGGCGGCCGCGATGTCGGCCTCCAGGTTCTCGTGGTCCGTCCTGTCGGGCACGGTCGAGACCCGCGGGTCGGCTCCCGGCGTGTAGTAGTCGTCGACCAGGTCCTGGTAGAAGTTGTGAGCCCTGAGCGGCGCCAGTCCGGCCAGGCTGCCCCGCGCCTCGTAGCCGCGGGGGAAGACCGAGGCGTAGGCGAGGTAGGCGACCTTCACGCTGCCGGCATCGAGGATCGCGGGAGCGCGGGCCTCTTCGAGGCTGCCGCCGGCACCGCAGGTCTTGACGCCCTGCTCGTTCAGGCGCTGCCGGTTCTCGAGCATCGCCTCGCGCCCCCCGTCGAGGATGTGGTTGTTGGCCAACGACAGCACGTCGAAGCCGACCCGGCTCAGGACGTCGAGATTGCGCGCGGGCGGGACGAGGGCCGCCCCGGCGCTGGGCACCGATCGGGGATTGTCGGAGTACGGCCCCTCCAGGTTGCCGAACAGCACGTCCGGCGCGGCGAGCAGATCGCGCACCGGCGCGTAGGCCTCGTCCGGATCGTCGCGGTCGGTGAGCAGGTCGCCGACGAAGCCGAGGAGTACGTCGCCGTCGGCAGCACGGATTGCAGAAGGGCCGCCGACCAGGGCGACGACGCCGGCCGCGGCGCCCGATCTGAGGAGTTGTCGTCGGTTCACGTTCGCACCTCCAGCGGTCCGTGGTCGATCCACTCGCCGCCGCCCGGCCCGCCGTAGACGTCGCCGAAGTCGGCGGTCTCCCGGAAGAAGACCGGGAAGGGAATGCGGCCGTAGGGCTCGATCATGGCGTTTCGCGCCGGATGCCGGCGGGGACGCCGGCGCACCCAGGTTCTGCCGCGCAAGCTCATGGGGTGCAGATGTTACGTTCGTTGGCCGCATGAAGTCCTCCCCCGCGGCGCGGCTGCGCGCCCTCATCGACGCTCCCGGGCTCCGGGTGATGCCCTGCTGCTTCGACGCGCTCTCCGCCCGGCTCATCGAGCAGGCGGGATTCGAGCTGACCTTCATGAGCGGGTTCGCCGTCTCCGCCAGCCGCCTGGGCATGCCGGACACGGGTCTTATCTCCTTCGGCGAGATGATCGACCAGGGCCGCAACATCTGCGCGGCCACCCGGCTGCCGGTGATCGGCGACGGCGACACCGGCTACGGCAACGCCCTGAACGTCAAACGCACGGTCAGAAGCTACGCCGCCGCCGGCTTCGCGGGCGTGATGATCGAGGACCAGGAGGCGCCCAAGCGGTGCGGACACACGCGGGGCAAGCGGGTCGTCTCCCGCGCCGAGGCCCTGTCGCGGATCCGCGCCGCGGTCGACGCGCGCGAGGAAGGCGCGGACATCCTGGTCATGGCCCGCACCGACGCTCGCGCCACCGACGGACTCGACAAGGCCATCGCCCGTTGCCGGGCCTTCGCCGACCTCGGCGCGGACATCCTCTTCCTCGAAGGTCCGCGGTCCGAGAGCGAGATGGTCGCGTTCTGCGAGGCGGTCCCCGGCCCGAAGATGGCGAATCTGGTCGAGGGAGGCGACACGCCGCTCCTGCCACCCAAGCGGCTCGAAGAGATCGGCTACAGGATCGCGGCCTACCCGCTGACGCTTCTCTCCGCCACCACCGCGGCGATGCTCGAAGCACTTGAGGCGCTGGCGAGAGGAGACCAGCCCGTGAACGCCGTGGACTTCGAGCGTCTTCGCGCCATCGTCGGATTCGAGGACTACGACGCCGAGGCCGAGCGCTATCGCGTGGCGGATGAGGGAGACCGATGACCGGCCGCTATCCGTCGGCCGCAATCGTCTGTCGCTGAATGAAGCGGTCGAGCAGGGGAACCGCGAACGAGTAGCGGCCGTGGCGGTTCCTGAACACCAGCCCCTGCGCGGCGAGATTCGAGAGCATCTGGTTGACGTGACTGGCGCTGAACGGCTTCGAGAGGGCCGCGGATCCCTGGACGATGCCCCGCACGCTGAACTCGCCATCGCTATGGTCGAGGTGGGCGACCACCCACAACAGTTCCCGTTGGCGATCCGTCAGTCGAGACCAGCGGCCCGAGAAGAAATCGGCGTCCAGTTTCTGCTCGATCTCCGCCACCGGCACCGACGCGGTCTCGCCCCGGTCCGCTCGCTGCGTGAACACGTCGTACACCTCGCGGCAAATGAACTGAATGAAGTAGGGATAGCCTCCCGACATCCGGACGATCGTGCGCACCGAGTCGTCGGTGAGCCGGAGGGGACAGCGGGCGTCGGAGACGGGCCTGAGGATTGCCTCTTCGCTTTCCGCTTCGCTCAGGCGGTCCAGGAAACGGACCCGGAACATTCGCTCGGCATACGTTCGCGAGGCGACCAGCTTCGGGAAGAGCGTCGGAAGTCCGACCAGCACCAGCATCAGCGGCAAACCCTGCCGCTGCAGCGACTGAAAGCAGTCCAGCAGCAGGGCCACCGGAAACTCCTCGTGCCGCGGCTGATCCGACAGATTCTGGGCCTCGTCGTAGGCGAAGACGATACCCCTCGGCTTCGACGGCGCGGCGGAAACGGCTCTCCAGGTCGCTCGCAGCACCGTCTTCAGCCGGTCGACAGACAAACCCGGACTCTCCCGATAGAGACGGCGGAGCGTCTGGTAGTCGAGACGCCGCTCGACCGTGACCTCCCGCCCGCCGAATCCGGGTTCCTGCCGGCGCTCGACCGTCGCCGCGAAGCCGGACGTGAAGGGAGCGAGGTCCGTGCACAGGCGCACCGCCAGGCGATCCTCCCGCAGGCTCGCGGACTCGGAAAGGTCGGCGCCCACCCACAACCAGTCGGCCGCGCGGGCCAGCGGCCGGAGAGTCTCCAGCAGCACAGTCTTCCCTACTCCGCGAAGGCCGGTGACGATGAGGTTCTCGAAGACCGGGTCTTGTCCCAACAGCCGCTCGAACTCCTGCTGCTCCTCCGTCCGGCCGGCGAGCCACGGCGGCAGGTGACCGGCGCCCGGGCGAAACGGGTTCAGGAAGGAGTTTGCACTCGTCTGGCTTGATTTAGACACGGGGATAATGTTAGTGAGGCGGCGATGGACGTGTCAATTCGGCGGGCGGCTCCGCTCCTCCAGCGGCGACGAACGGGAGACCGCTCGCGTCTGTCACGCTCAGTTCGGCGCTGTTTCAATGCCGAGCGCCGTTGCGAGGGCCTCGTCCACCTCGGTCATTCTGGCGTGCGGCAGATCGCCCACGAAGCCGGTGAGCTTCGACTTGAGCATCAAGGTCAGGAAGTCGCAGCGGACCGAGCAGTCCGCTGGCAGGCCGTCGGCGGGTCCCAGTGCCACTTCGGTCGACAGGCCGAGGTACTGCCGGTAGATCGGAGCACAGACCACCGTGGAGACGTCCTCGTTCCCGGCGATGAAGGCGCGGGACACGACGACATAGAAGCCTGGCTTGCCACCCCTCTCAGGCAGTCGTTCCCGGGTCCGGTAGATGGCGCCTCGCTTCAAGGCGGTGCCTGTTCGGCAACGAGGGCTGTCAGTTCGGCCGCCAGAGACTCCTTGTGCTCCTGGATGATCCGCCGCTCACGATCCTCCTCGCGCAGGCGTCGCTCACGCGCCACATGTCCGGCCAGCGCGGCTCTGACCAGAGCAGAACGACTGGAGTAACGGTCGGACGACGCCGTCAGCTCGTCCACGCGGTCCAGGGTCTCTTCGTCGATGGTCACTGCAATGGTCTTCATATTGGAGACAGTATTGGACGAGAAGCGATGGAGTCAATACCCGGGCACCCGTCCCTGCGAGTAGCATCCGCGTCCATGTCTGACGCCCCCGGACTCCTTGCCCCCCGGTCGGGATTCTCGACAACCGTTCCAGGGGAGCAGCCGGCGACTTCCTCAAGGCCCACTTGAAGGACGGCACCGAGCTCTCGGTGGTGTCCGCCTACTTCACGATCAGCGCCTACGAGGCGCTGAGAGAGGAACTGGAACGCGTCGAGGGGATGCGGTTCCTCTACGGTGCACCGCAACACCTGCGGGCCTTGGCGCGGGACAAACGGCCGGCAAGGGCCTTCGGGCTGACGGAACGGGGTCTCGCGCCCAGTCGGCAACTCACGCAGCGCGCCGACGCCAAGCGCTGCGCCGCCTGGATCCGTCGCAAGGCCGAGATCCGCTCGGTCAAAGACGACCTGCTGCACGGCAAGCTCTTCCACGTCCAAGGCACCCGGGCGGACGCCCTGATTGGCAGCTCGAACTTCACCCTTCCCGGGCTCGGTCTCCACGAACGGAAGAACGTCGAGTTGAATCTCGTGGTCGACAGTGACCGGGATCGCAACGACCTCCTCGCGTGGTTCGAGGAATGGTGGACCGACGACCAGCGAACCGAGGACGTGAAGGACCGCGTGCTGCGCGAGCTGGAACTTCTTCACCGCAACCACTCGCCCGCGTTCATCTACCTGAGCTTGACCCTCTTCCACATCTTCGGCGCGGAACTGGCCGACCTCGCCGGAACGGACGAGGATGTCGACCGACGCGGTCTGGGTCGGTCCGAGATCTGGCGCTCGCTCTTCGAGTTCCAGCGAGAGGCCGTGAAGATCGTCATCGATCGGGTGAAACGGCTGAACGGCTGCATCCTCGCGGACAGCGTCGGCCTCGGGCTGCCCGGCAACCCGTTGCTGGCCGAGCCGATGTACCTGCTCCGCTACATCGAGAAGATGGGTACCGGGATCGTCGACATGATCCGGCGCTGCGCCGAGGCGGGTCTGCCCGAACCCGAGTTCGATGTCGGCGTGGGGTTCGCCGTACGGATATGGCGACCAGGCGGCGCAACGACTCGCGGAGCGAGTTCAACGGCCCGAGGCGCTACCCCGAAGTCTGGCCGGACTACCCGGAAGACCGGCGAAACTACCCAAGAAACGAGGCCGACCACCCAAGAGACTACCCAGGAAACGGCCCCGACTACCCAAGAAACTACCCAAGAAACGGCCCCGACTACCCAAAAGACCGTACGGGACCAGATCCTGGACCACCTGAAGGCTGAGCCCGGGCTGACCCGGAAGGAGCTCGTCGACCTGACGCCGGACGGAGTGAAGTACCACCTGGACAACCTGAGAGCGGCCGGAGCCATCCGCCGCGTCGGCTCAACGAAAGCGGGCCGCTGGGAGGTCCTCTGATCGGCGCGGGCCGGTCGACGCCGCCCTCAGTCCACCTCCCACTTTCCCGCCTCCTCCATCGCCTTCCGGTACGCCGACAGGCAGTACCAGAACAGGAGCGCGCCCGCCGGCTTGAAGATCGCCTGCATCGTGGCGAGCGAGTAGTGGACCTTGCCGTCGTCCTGGAAGAGGAAATCGGTGAAGGCGGCCAGCGTGCTGGTGCCGAAGGCCATGCCGATGAAGCTGGTCAGGAAGATGTAGAAGGCCGTGGCCTGGCCGCGCATCTGGTTGGGCGTGATCGGCTGGAACGCGGCCGCCATCACGCCGAGGTAGGCGCCCGAGAAGATCATCCCGGGGATCAGCACCAGCAGGGTGAGCGTCGCGCTGCCCACCAGCGGCGCCGCGACCGAGGGCGGCGTGGCGATCAGGGTCGTGGCCAGCAGGGTGCGCACGTAGGCGTCCTTGTAGCCGCGTGCCGCGAGGCGGTTGGCGATCCAGGGCGCGACCATGATGCCGACGACCCCGGTGACGATCAAGATCGTCCCGTAGCTCGTTCCGGCGTCCCCGCGGCTCAGGCCGTAGTTGCGGACGAGGAACTCCGGGTACCACGCGGCGGAACCGTAGCCGGCCATCGCCAGCATGGACGAGCCGATGAAGAGCGGCAGGTAGACGCGCTTGCGCTCCCAGATGAACCTGACGAACTCGGAAACCGGCAGACGCTCCCGTCCGCTCCGTGAAACCGCCATCTCCTTGCGCTGCGGCTCGACCATCGTGAGCAGCAGGAGCGCCAGCAGAACCCCGGGCAGGCCGACCGTCACCAGGGTCGCCTGCCAGGGTTGCAGCGTGCCGATGACCGGCAGGTCGATCGGACCGATGCGTGTGTAGTAGTCGATCAGCAGGCCGCCGATCACCAGGGCGAAGCCGCCGCCGACCCGCACGCCCGTCTTGTAGAAGGACATCGCGTAGCCGAAGTGGGCCGGGCGGTAGCTGTCGGTGATGATCGAGTAGGCGGGCGGAGCGAGCCCGGCCTCGCCGGCGCCGACCGCCATCCTCGAAGCGAAGAGTTGCGACACGCTGTTGGCCAGGCCGCCCGCCGCCGTCGCCAGGCTCCAGAAGGCGACGCTGGCGGCGACGATGACCCTGCGCGAGTAGTGGTCGGCGAGCCGGCCCAGGGGAAAGCTGGCGAAGCTGTACACCAGCGCGAACGCGGCGCCGGCAAGCAGGCTGTACTGGAAGTCGGTGATCCCGAACTGCTCCCGGATCGGGCCGACCAGGAGGGAGAGGATGTTGCGGTCGAGAAACGACAGCACGTAGGCGAGGAACAGGAGGACGACGCCGTAGTTGGCGGCGCCCAGGGACGGGTAGCCGGCGTCACGGTCCGCGACCGCGGCGGCGCCGGCGGAGCTTCCACCGCCGCTCCCGCCGGTCGTTCCCGTCTCGACGGTCACCGGATCGGGCCGGCGCCCCTCGCCCCTCGCGCCGGTCGCCGAGGGCAGGAAAGCGCCAGGAGGCCGCCACAGTCGATCAAGGCGCGAAACGCCCGACGATCGGGCGACCGGGGTTGACTCCCTCCACGGTCTCGCCGTCCCGCACGACGAACACGCCGTTCACCATCGTGTGGACGATGCCCTCCGAGAACGAGAGCCCGCCCTCGAACGTGGCGGTGTCGATCACCGTCTCCGGGTCGAACACCACGATGTCCGCGTCGGCGCCGACCTGGATCCGCCCCTTGCTCCCCATCTGCTCGGACACCGTCGCCACCCGATCCGCCGGGAGCAAGGTCATCTTCAGCAGGGCCGTCATCAGGTCGAGCGTGCCCCGCTCGCGCACGTACCGCCCGAGAATCCGGGAGTAGGTGCCCGCCGTCCGCGGGTGCGCTCCCGGGGCGTACGGCATGCCGTCGGAGGCGACGATCACCCAGTCGTTGGCCAGGGCCGTCTCGATCCACTCCTCCTTCATGACGTGGAGGATCACGGTTCCCCCGTCGCGGCGATACCGCTCGAAGGTCTCCTTCGTCAGCCTCTCTCCGGTCTCCTCCCACTGCAGGTCGCCGTAGTCGATCGCCAGGCGGTCCTGCCAGCCCTCGTCGAAGATGGACGACTCCAGACTGGTCGAGCCGGCGGTGTAGGGGTACGCCTCCGTCGTCACGTCGAGCCCCAGTCGGCGTGCGCCGCCGATCAGGTCGAGGACGATGTCGATGTCGCCCAGCGACATGCTGTTGACGTGCACGATGTGCAGGGGCGCCCCGGTGGCGACCGCGTTGGCCAGGACTTCCTGCATCGCGTCGATGCCCATGGAGCGCACGTGCGTGTGGATGGTGGCCCGCTTCTCGCCGGCGAACCGGAAGACCTCGAAGATCTCGCGGCGACTCGCGCCGGGGTAGTACTGGGTCGCCATCCCGATGCCCAAGCCGCCCTGCTCGAGGCCGCCCTGCAGATGCTCCAGCATGGCCGGGAAGCGCTCGGGCGGCAGTTCCGAGTAGTACGTCCTTTGCGCGGAATCGCGCATGGAGTCGAGCGGTTCGTCCTCGGCGCTAGCCACCCGGAAGGCCGCCGCGAGGTCCGCGCGCTCCTCCTCCGGGACGATCTCCAGGCCCCTCAGGGCGCCGTGGTTGACCGCGGCGCCGTAGTTCACGAGCGACCTGCCCCGCCTCGACTCCAGGAACGACTCGACGTCCGGCACGCCCCATTCGAGCTCCAGCGCCGTGGTCACGCCGTCCCGCGCCTGGTACTCGTGCGCCCGCGGACCCTGGCCGTGGGCGTGGAGGTCGACGAAGCCCGGGGCCAGCACCAGGCCGGCGGCGTCGATCAGGACGCCTCCGTCGGCGAGCGAGTCCGCGAGGGGCTCCTCCGTGACGGCGGCGATGACGTCGCCGCGGATGCCGACGTTCCTGACCTCGTCGAGTCTGCGCTCGGGGTCGATGACGCGGGCGGCCTGGAAGACGACGTCGAACTGCTGCGTACCGGCTTCGCCGCTGTCGTTGGTGGCGGGATTGCAGGCGAGGAGAAGTGCGGCGAGGAAGGGGGCCGCTATCGCTGACGATGCGTGGGTTTTGAGCATGAAGCGTCTCCCTCTCGAAGCGGAGCCGGCCTGACGGCCGGCGCCCTCTCTTCCCCGGGTCAGAAGACCCGGGGTCACCTGCCTTCGGCGGCAGCGGGTCAGAAGACCCGCGCACCCAGTCGAAATCCCGTCGATGGTATACACCACGACTGCGCCACAGCCACAGCCGACCGATCCCAACCTGGGAGCCACGAGCCATGCCAAAGGCAACACCCGCGCGTACCCGCCTGTCACGCCGAACGCTGCTGGGGCAAGGCGCCGGGGCGGGCGCTCTCCTCGCCGCGTCGACGGTCGGCGCGCCGTACCTCGCCTTCGGCAGACACCGGCTGTTCGCCCAGAGCGAGGAGCGGTACTCTACGCGGGCGGTCGACCTCGTCGGCGACTCGCTGGTCATCGACATGCTGAGTCCGCTCACGCTGGCGTCGTCGACCATGCGGGCCTGGTACGGCAACCCGGAGAACATCCCCGAATCCTTCTGGGACGATCTCGACCGTTCCGGGATCGACGCCGTTCTCGACGCGGTGGGGACCGGCCCCTTCGGCGCCAGGGAGTCCGTCCTGGAGCGGGTGGCGGGAGTCAACGGCGTCGTCGCGCACAACGGACACCGGATGCTCCGCGTCTCTCGCGCCGCTGACCTCGACGAGGCGGCGCGAAGCGGCCGCGTCGGCATGATCTTCGGCGTGCAGAACGCCGATCACTTCCACTCCGTGGAGGACGTCGACTACTTCTACGGGCTCGGCCAGCGCGTGTCGCAGTTGACCTACAACGCGCGCAACCTGATCGGTACCGGATCGACCGACCGGATCGACGGCGGCCTGTCGAACTGGGGGGTCGCGATCGTCGAGCGGATGAACGATGTCGGGATGGCCGTGGACGTGTCGCACTGCGGCGACCGCACGTCGCTCGACGCCTTCGAGGCCTCGAAGAAGCCCGTCCTGGTCACCCACTCGAACGTCCGGGCGCTCGCGGACGGTCACGTCCGCTGCAAGCCGGACGAGGTCATCGACGCGGTCAGGAAGGCCGGCAGCGTCTTCGGCGTGACGAACATTCGGATGTTCGTCAAGGCCGACGAGCCGACGACCGTCGAGCACTATCTCGACCACTTCGACTACCTGACGAAGCGGATCGGCGCCGAGCACGTCGGCATCGGCAGCGACATCGACCTCTACGGCTACGACGACATGCCGAAGGCGGACTACGAGCGGCTCAAGGCCGCCTACCAGCAGGGCAAGTACCGTTTCCGGGACCAGATCGACATCCCGGAGGTGGCGCACCCCCAACGGGTCTTCGACCTCACCGAGGGCCTGATCCGGCGGGGCTACACGGACCCCGACATTCGGGGCATCCTCGGCGGCAACTTCCGCCGGGTTCTGGAGGAGATCTGGGGATGAGACACCTTCAGCACAACGCTCCCACACTGGGTGCGCCGGCGTCCCCGCCGGCCGCCGCCGCAGGCGGCCAAAGAAACGCGCCGACCACAGGCCGGCGGCTCCTTGCGACGCAAGCGCTGCTCCTCGCCGCCCTCGCCCTCGCAGCCGCGTCCCTCTCCGCCCAAACCGTCGACGAGCGGCTCGACGGCTTCGACCCGTGGGTCGAATCGATCATGCAGGAGTGGAAGGTGCCCGGCCTCGGCGTGGCGATCGTCGAGGACGGCAAGACGGTGTTCGCCAAGGGCTACGGCTGGCGCAACGTGGAGGAGAAGCTGCCCGTGACTCCCGACACGCTGTTCGCGATCGGCTCGAACACGAAGTCGTTCACGGCCACCCTGCTGGCGATGCAGGTGGACGACGGCGCCCTCGCCTGGGACGATCCGATCCGGACGGTGCTTCCCGAGTTCCGGCTCCACGACCCGGCGGCGACGGACGAGATGACCGCCGTCGACCTGCTGAGCCACCGCTCGGGCCTGCCGCGTCACGACCTGTACTGGTACGCCACGGGCCGGAACCGCTCGGAGCTGCTGGCGGGCCTTCACCACCTGGAGCCCTCCGCCTCCTTCCGGAGCAGGTACCAGTACCAGAACCTCATGTTCATGACCGCCGGCATCGTCTCCGAGCGGATCGGCGGCAAGTCCTGGGAGGAACTCGTCCAGGACCGCGTCCTCACTCCGCTCGGCATCGAACGGGCCACCTTCTCGGTGATCCGGATGCAGGAGGACGACGACTTCTCCTACGGCTACGGCGCGGACGAGGAGATCGAGCGGGTGCCCTTCCGCAACATCGACGCGATCGGGCCGGCCGGATCGATCAACATGTCCGCCCGCGACCTCGCCGCCTACGTGCGATTCCACCTCGCCCACGGCAAGGTCGGCGACAAGCAGATCCTGGAGGAAGACTCGGCCAGGCTCATGCAGTTGCCCCAGATGGTGCTGACCGGCCCGCTCCAGCAGCGCCTGCAGAACGGCCCGGAGATCGGCGATCCCACCTACGGGCTCGGCCTCATGGTGAGCAGCTACCGGGGCCGCAAGCACGTCAGCCACGGCGGCGGCATCGACGGCTTCATCTCGGCGATGGAATGGCTGCCCGACGAGAAGATCGGCGTCATCGCACTCTCCAACACGTCGCAGACCGGAACGGTGCCGGCGCTCGTCGTGCGCAACGCGTTCGACCGCATGCTGGGGCTCGAGCCGATCGACTGGGCGGGCCGGGCCCGCAAGCGCGAAGCCGAAGCGAGGGAGAAGACCGAGGAAGCAAAGAAGAAGGACCTCGCCGCAGCGGTGCCGGACACGAGCCCCTCCCACCCGCTCGCGGACCACGCCGGCGAGTACGAGCACGAGGGCTACGGCAAGGCCTCCGTGCGCGCTGACGGGGACGGCCTGGTCCTTGAGGTCGCGGGCATCGAGTTCCCGCTCCGGCACTACCACTACGACGTGTGGATGGTCCCCTACGACCTGCCACCTGGTGCGGCCGCGTCAGGCCGCGGCGGCGCCAAGGTCCGCTTCGACTATGGCAACGACGGGAAGATCGACAGCGTGGCGGTGCCGCTCGAGCCGTCCGTCTCGCCCATCCGCTTCCAGCGCGTCGGCGACTGACGCCCGGGAACTTCGCTGCGCGGGGCGGCCGCGAGCCCCTTCGGCGCTCCCGAACCGTCGCCCAGGTCGCCGCCCACACGCAAGACGACGCCATGCAAAGCCAGCCGCCAACCCGCTTCCACACCCTGCTTCTGCCGGCGATCATCGCGCAGTCGATGATCATCGGCGGCGGCTACGCGACGGGGCGGGAGGTCGTCGAGTACGCCGGCCGCTTCGGGAACCGGGGCTGGCTGTCGGTCGCGATCATCGCCGTCTGTTTCTCGATCGTCATGGCGCTGGCCTTCGAGCTGGCGCGGCTGGCCGGAGCGTACGACTACAAGGCCTGGAGCCGGAACCTGGTCGGGCCGTTCTGGTGGCTCGTCGATCTCCTCTTCCTGAGCATGATGCTGCTGGTCATCGCGGTCATGACGGCGGCCATCGGCGAAGTCCTCCAGCAGACCCTGGCGTTCCCGAAGCCGCTCAGCCTGGTTCTGGCCCTGGCGTGCGTCGGCTTCCTCACCTGGCGCGGGTCCGGCTTCATCGAGCGGGCGAAGACCTGGGGCAGCGCCGCCCTGTACCTGGGGTACTGCGCCTTCTCCGTGCTGGTGCTGACGACGCCGGCCGGAGACGGCGGCGCGACATCGGTCGGGGACGCTGCCGCGACAGCGGTCGGCAACGCGGTCGCGCAGCCGCAGGTCGGCACCGAAGCAGGTCTGGCGGAGGTCGTCGTCGCCGCGATCCTGTACGTCGCCTACAACGTCGCCGTCGTGCCGGCCGTCCTCTTCTGCCTCCACCGCCAGACCCGGCGCAGCGAGACCTTCGCGTCCGGGATCCTCTCCGGTCTGGCGATGACGATTCCGTTCGCCCTGACCCTGGCCTGCCTCCTGCGGTTCCCCCACGCCGCCGTGATGGAGGCGGAGGTGCCCTGGCTGCGACTGATCGGCACCGCCGCCGACGGACGCGCCGGCGGCGCGGCCCTCTGGATCGCTCTCTTCGGGCTCGTCGCCGGCTGGACGCTGATCGAGACCGCCGTCGGCTCGATTCACGCGCTCCTCCATCGCGTCGAACGCAACCTGGGCGACCTGCCGCGCCGCTGGAGGCCCGCCTCCGGCGCGCTCACGCCGAGGCAGAAGGCGCTGACCGCCGTCCTCGTCCTCGCGGCCGCGGCCGGTCTCTCCACCATCGGCATCATCGACCTCGTCGCCAGGGGCTACGGCACCCTCGCCTGGGGCTTCATCGCCCTGATCGTGCTGCCGCTCTTCGTTGTCGTGCCGTACCGGGCGTTCAAGGCATCAGCCTGAGCCCCATACTGGGTGCTGCGCCGGAACCACGGCCGGCCCACACTGGATGCGCCGGCGTCCCCGCCGGCATCCGGCGCGTAGCGCCGGCTTCTGGGCTTCCGCGCCGCCTAGCGGATGGACTGGACGAACACGCTGGTCGTTCTTTCGAGCCCCTCCCCAAGAGCGGCCATGACCGCCGCGTAGAACCCCGCGATGCCGAGTCCCTTCCACTTCGACACTCGAGCCACTACCCCGATGCCCAGCCCGAGCAGAATCAACGTCCAAAGGGAGACGGCAATGCTGGCGGCCCCTTCGAGCAGCGCCCCGACGGTCGTGTGAAGTGCAGGATTGGAGAAATCGAGTTCGAATCCCGAAGACGCCTCGGGTAGCTCAAGCGCCCGACGGCCCTTCGACAGCAAGTAGCTGAAGAGGTCGCCCAGGCGACCGACCACATAGACGTGGACCATCAGAGAGAACAGCGTCAGGAAAGGCAGTTTGGCTCCGAAGGCGAGTGACAGTCGCCAGACCAGTAGAGCCTCGATCGGCAGCGCAATCAGTACGGCCGCGGCCATAGCCGTGCTGGGTCCGTAGAGGTTTACGGCTGGCTCCCCGCCTCCCATGATGGCGGCAAGCTCCCGTTGCCCAAGCACGGTCCTCAGGGCGAGGACCGCCAGGATCACCGCGAGGGCTGCAACCCATGGCCGGCGCTCGCGGATGATCTCGAAGCTGGTCCGCGGAAACGCGACGATCCCGACGAGGGCTTTCAGCCCGGCAAAGCCACCGATCACAGCCCCCGTGCCCGGAGTGGGCGCTTCGTCTGCCTCGGTCCCGGTCGAGGGACCTGCATTGCCTAGCTTCTGATCCTCGACCATCGCGAGGTCCCAGACTAGAACAGGTTCGCCCGCGGCGTGTACACCTCTTCGAGCCGCTTCTTCTCCTCGGCGGTCAGCTCGACGTCGAGCGACGACACTGCCTCATCGAGGTGGCTCGTCTTCGTGACGCCGATGATCGGCGACGCGACGACGGGATTGGCCAGGACCCAGGCCATCGCGACCTGGGCCCGGGACACGCCCTTGTCCCGCGCCACCTCGCCCAGCCGATCAACGATCGGCCGGTCCTTCGCCTCGTCGAAACGTCTCGCCATCATCGGGTCGCTCTGCGACCGGCGCGTGGTCTCGTCCCAGTCGCGGGTCAGCAGCCCCCGGCCCAGCGGGCTCCACGGGATCGTCCCGATGCCCTGATCGGCGCAGAGCGGGTGCATCTCGCGTTCCTCTTCGCGCTGGAGGAGGCTGTACTGGTTCTGCATGCTGACGAACTTCGTGAAGCCGCAGAGTTCACTGGTGTAGAGCGCCTTGCTGAACTGCCAGGCCCACATCGACGAGGCGCCGATGTAGCGGACCTTGCCGGACGTCACCGCGTCGTGCAGCGCGCCGAGCGTCTCGTCTATCGATGTCCGGTCGTCCCAGCGGTGAATCTGGTACAGGTCGATGTAATCGGTTCCCAGACGGCGCAGCGACGCATTGAGCTCGGTCATGATCGCCTTGCGCGAGAGCCCCCGCGCGTTGCGCCCGCGGCGAACCGGGAAGTAGACCTTGGTCGCAATGACCACCTCGTCGCGGTTCGCCATGTCCCGCAACGCCCTGCCCGTGATCTCCTCGCTCGAGCCGATCGAGTAGGCGTTCGCCGTGTCGAAGAAGTTGATGCCCAGATCGAGCGCCTTCTCGATGATCGGGCGGCTGGCGGCTTCGTCCAGGCTCCAGTCGTGAGCCCCCGGCGACTCTTCGCCGAAGCTCATGCATCCGAGACAGATCCGGGACACTTCGAGACCGGAACTGCCCAACTTCGTGTACTTCATTCCAGGTTCCTCCAAAAGGCCCTCGTAGTCGAAGGCCGTATCTTCAGGCCTCCGGCTGACCGGAGTCCAGACTCGCCCTCACCAGCGGCGCCTCGACATCGAACTCCCTGGCGACGTCCAGGCAGAGGGACAGGTCCTTGACCGGCATCGCCGGCCAGGTCACGCGTCGCCGGGGCATCGGGAAGTTCTTCGAGACGAAGCTCCGACCCGTCGACACGTTCAGGATCTCCATGAACCGGTCCAGGTCCATGCCGTAGGCGCCGACGACCTCGCGCACCTCCCGGACGAGCGCCCAGGTGCCGAGCGCGATCGCGTTGTTGCCGATCTTCATCGCCTGACCGGCGCCAATGTCGCCGCAGTGCATCGTCGTGCCGAGCACGTCGAAGGCCTCACGGCACCGGTCGATCGTGGCCGCGTCGCCTCCGGCCATCAGCGTGAGCGTGCCCTCCCTGGCGCCGGCCACGAGCCCGCTGACCGGGCAGTCGATCACGTCCACCCGTTGAGATGCCACCTCTCTCGCGAGTGCCTGGCAGTAGACCGGCGACATTGTGCTCATGACCACGACGATCGCGCCCTCACGCAGAGTGCTCAACGCTCCGTCTTCGCCGCACAGCACGCGGTCGGTCTGCTCTTCGTCCCAGACAATCGTCATCAGGATGTCGGCACGCTCGCCGGCTTCGCGCGGCGTCCCAAGCTCTTCGATCCCCTTCGCCGCAAGGCGTTCAATGGCCTCGCGGCTGCGGTTGATCGAGCTGACGACCCGAAAGCCGGCATCGAGCAGGCGTCCCGCCATCGGTTCGCCCATGGCGCCAAGTCCGATGAAACCGATCGTGGGTCGTGGCATGGTAAAGGCCCTCCCTTTTACTTATTGGACGCTTTTCGTCTAAAGTGTACATCGTGCCTCAAGCCGATGCCAGCGACTACGAGACCGCCGCGCAAGTGCTCGCCGAGTTCGCGAGCACGGGTTACGCGAAGACGTCGATGACCTCCCTGGCCGAAGCGGCTGGCGTCGCGCGGCAGACGATCTACAACCGTTTCGGGCGCAAGGAGGCAGTGCTCGAATGGGCGATAGGCGCCGTTGTCCGTTCGCTGCGGGCAGACGCGTTTGCCTGTCTCGCCGACCCGGACAGACCGACGGAGCAGGCCCTGCTCGACGCCTTCTGCTGCTGGCTGGGACCGGTCGTGAGGTTCGTTCGCGACGGTCGCTACGGCGAGGAGATCCTCGGGCTCGGCAACGCCGCGAGGCGACGCACGGGCTCGTACCCCCTCGACGCCTTCACTTCCGAGGTCACCGGCGCGCTGCTGACGCGACGAGTCCGCCAGCAACGTCGGGAGGCCGCCGACCTGGCGTTCGTCCTTGTCATGGCGGCCAAGGGGCTTCTCGCCGACAGCGAGACCGAAGTCGACTTCCGAACCGGTATGGCGCGCGCCCTTCGCGGGGCCGGAATCAACAGTTCGTCCGACTGAATCAGCAATCAAACCCCTAAGGGAGATCCAGATAGATGACAGACCGCACCGTACTCATCACCGGCTGCTCGAGCGGCTTCGGCAAGCTGGCAGTCCACACCTTCCGAGCCAACAGCTGGAACGTCGTGGCCACGATGCGATCGCCGGAGAAGGAAGCGGAGCTCACGGGCCTCGAAGGCGTCCTGGTTACGAGGCTCGACGTCAAGGATCCGCGGAGCATCGACGCCGCCTTCGAGCAGGGCACCGCCGCGTTCGGCCCGATCGACGCGGTCGTCAATAACGCCGGCTACGGCAGCAACGCGCTCTTCGAGCAGTCGCCCGATGCCTCCGTCCGCGACATCTACGAGACGAACGTGTTCGGCCTGATGAACGTGATGCGCCGCGCCCTGCCCGACATGCGGAAACGGGGCTCCGGCTGCATCGTCAACGTGACGTCGATGGGGGGCCTGATGGGCCTGCTCGGCAACTCCGTCTACTCCTCGTCGAAGTTCGCCGCCGAGGGACTCACCGAGGCGCTCGCGCTCGAGTACAAACCGCTCGGCATCCGCGTCGTTTCCGTCGCGCCCGGGGCCTACCTCACCACCGCGTTCGGCTCCAATACGGACAACTACGTCGAGTCCGGCGACTCCCAACTCGTCGAGCACTCGCGGATGCTCCGCGACCACTTCGCCGCGATCGTCTCAGGCGGCGAACCGCAGGACCCGCAGGAGGTGGCGGACAAGATCTACGAGTGCGTGACCGCGGACGACGTCCCTGTGCATAACCCCGTCGGCGCCGACGCGGAGCGGCTCAGCGGTCTGATCGACAGCCTGCCGTCACGCCAGGCGTTCGTCGCCGCAATGGAGCAGATGCTGCTGCCGCCTGCCGGCTAGGAGGCTGCGCCGAAGAACGCTGCGAAGCGAGTTCTGCGGCGCAGCCTCGTAGTGAGGTGGGGGCTGGGGCCAAACACGGAGTCAGCGACGGGTTTGGCGGCTCTAGCTGGCGAGATCGAACCGATCCAGGTTCATCACCTTGTTCCAAGCCGCCACGAAGTCGCGCACGAACTGCTCCTGCGAGTCGTCGCAGGCGTAGACCTCCGCGATCGCCCGGAGCTGGGAGTTCGAGCCGAAGACGAGGTCGACCGCGCTGCCGGACCACCGGACCTCGCCGGTGCCGCGATCGCGGCCCTCGAAGACGCCTTCGTCGTCGGCGCTGGCCTGCCAGTCGGTGCCCATGTCGAGCAGGTTGACGAAAAAGTCGTTCGTCAAGGTCCCTGCCCGCTCGGTGAAGACGCCGAGTTCGGACCCGCCGGCGTTCGCTCCCAGGACGCGCAGGCCGCCGACCAGCACGGTCATCTCGGGAGCGGTGAGCGTCAGCATCTGCGCCCGGTCCACGAGCAGCGCTTCCGCGGGTCTCGCATGTCCGTTCCCGAGGTAGTTGCGGAACCCGTCCGCGGTCGGTTCGAGCACGGCGAAGGACTCCACGTCGGTCTGCTCCTGCACCGCGTCTGTGCGACCCGGCGAGAAGGGCACGGCGATCTCGCTCCCGGCGCTCTTGGCCGCCTCTTCCACGGCCGCGCAGCCGCCGAGGACGATCAGATCGGCGAGCGAGACCCGCTTGCCGCTGGACTGTGAGCCGTTGAAGTCGGCCTGGATCGCCTCGAGCGTCTCCAGAACGTCGCCCAGTCGCGCCGGGTCGTTGACCGCCCATCCTTTCTGGGGCGCGAGCCGGATCCGCGCCCCGTTGGCGCCGCCGCGCTTGTCGGTTCCGCGGAACGTCGCCGCCGACGCCCACGCCGCCTTGACCAGCGAGGAGACGGAGAGTCCGGAATCGAGAATCCGGCTCTTGAGCTCGACGACGTCGTCATCGTCGATCAACTCGTGGTCGACATCGGGTACCGGGTCCTGCCAGATCTGCGGCTCGGCGGGCACCCAGGCTCCGACACAGCGGCTGCGCGGACCCATGTCGCGGTGGGTCAGCTTGTACCAGGCCCTGGCGAACGCGTCCGCGAACTCGTCGGGGTGCTCATGGAAGCGCCGCGCGATCGGTTCGTAGATCGGGTCGAGCCTGAGCGACAGGTCCGTGGTCAGCATCATCGGGGCGTGCCGCTTCGCCGGATCGTGCGCATCGGGCACCGTGTCCGCGGCCGCCTCGTCCTTCGGCGTCCACTGGTACGCGCCGCCGGCGCCCTTCGTCAGTTCCCACTCGTAGCCGAACAGGTTCTCGAAGAAGTTGTTGTCCCACTTCGCCGGCTCGGTGGTCCAGGCGCCTTCCAGGCCGCTGGTGATCGTGTCGCCGCCCTTGCCGCTGCCGAACGCGTTGCGCCAGCCCAGGCCCTGTTCCTCGAGACCGGCGCCTTCGGGCTCGGGGCCGACGTACCGGTCCGAGTCGGCCGCGCCGTGCGCCTTGCCGAACGTGTGCCCGCCGGCGATGAGCGCCACCGTCTCCTCGTCGTTCATCGCCATGCGGCGGAACGTCTCGCGAATGTCGCGCGCCGCGGCGACCGGATCGGGCGTGCCGTTGGGCCCTTCAGGATTCACGTAGATGAGGCCCATCTGGACGGCCCCAAGAGGGTTCTCGAGCTCGCGGTCGCCCGTGTAGCGCTCGTCGCCGAGCCAGGTGCTCTCGGAGCCCCAGTAGATGTCCTCTTCGGGCGCCCAGACGTCCTCGCGTCCGCCGGCGAAACCGTAGGTCGTGAAGCCCATCGACTCGAGGGCGCAGTTGCCGGTGAAGATCATCAGGTCGGCCCAGGAGAGCTTCCGGCCGTACTTCTGCTTGACCGGCCAGAGCAGCCGCCGCGCCTTGTCCAGGCTCACGTTGTCGGGCCAACTGTTGAGCGGCGCGAAGCGGAGCGTGCCGGAGGCGCCGCCGCCGCGGCCGTCGTCGATCCGGTACGTGCCCGCCGAGTGCCACGCCATCCGGATGAAGAGCGGCCCGTAGTGGCCGTAGTCGGCCGGCCACCAGTCCTGCGAGGTGGTCATCACCTCCTCGATGTCCTGCTTCAGCTCGTCCAGGTCGACCTTCGCGAATTCCTCCGCGTAGTCGAAGTCCTCGCCCATCGGATCGGAGAGGGCCGAGTTCTGGTGGAGGGCCCTCAGGTTCAACTGGTTCGGCCACCAGCGCTGATTCGCGATGGTTCCCATCGCCGAGTGTCTGTCGGTCCCGGCCAGAACCGGGCACTTGCCTGTGTTCGTCATGTCGTCCATTGCGGTGCGATCTCCCCTCTGTGTTCAGCGTCTGCTGCTGACCGCTGTATACAAGGATCCGGAGGCGTTGAGAAGTCCCTCGGAGCGGGCCGCCCGAGAACGCCGATCGTAGCGCGGCCGCAAGGCGGCCGTACGGCCGGCGCGTGCT
Organism: Thermoanaerobaculia bacterium; assembly: GCA_963666565.1. Lineage (GTDB taxonomy): Bacteria > Acidobacteriota > Thermoanaerobaculia > Multivoradales > Multivoraceae > Multivorans. The sequence goes on from OY762911.1 coordinate 99,214, forward strand.
CCTGGCCGCATTCGGCGGCAGCGGAAGACGCACGCGCCGACGCCCGTGCGCTCAGCGCGCGGCCCGGACGACCGAGTCAGTCGAGGATCGCCTCGCGGATAGCGTTCTCGAAGCCTGCCGACACGTCCTTGCTGCCCTGCTGGACCATCAGCACGGCCGTGATCTCGTTCGCCGGGTCGGTCCAGGACACGGTTCCGAAGGCACCGCCCCAGCCGAAGGCGCCCTTGCCGCGTGCGCTCTTCCCGGCCACCGGGTCGAGCACGACGGACACGGCGTAGCCGAAGCCCGACCCGGGCTGCTTGCCTCCCTGTCCGAAGAGCTCGCCGACCTGGTTGCTGGACATCCGGGCGACCGAGTCCCGGTTCAGCAGACGGTTCCCGAACAGGGCGCCGCCGCCGGCGAGCATCTGCTCGAAGCGAAGGAAGTCCTCGGCGGTGCTGGAGAGCCCGCCGGAGGCCGAGGCGTAGCGGCTCGGCTTGTCCCAACCCTTCGACTTGCCGTCGAGGCCGTGGATCACGACCCGTCTGGACTCCTTCTCCGGCGGCAGGAAGAAGTGGGTGTCGGCCATGCCCAGCGGCTCGAAGATCCGCCGGCGAAGGAACTCGTCGTAGGACTCGCCCGACACGATCTCGACGATGCGAGCGACCACGTCGTGTCCGATGCGCGGGCTGTAGCCCCACCGCGAGCCCGGTTGAAAGTCGAGCGGCAGGGCGGCGTACAGCGGCACGCGGCTCGCCAGGGTGTCGTCCGGGCCGACGTTCGGCAGCTTCGCGACCGCCGTGCCCAGTCCGTAGCTGCCCAGCCCGGCGGTGTGGGTCAGCAGGTCGTGGATCGTGATCGGCCGCTCGGCCGGAACCAGGCGGTGCGCGGGCGCCTCGCCCGGCACCACGAACGCGGGAACGATGTCCTCGTCAGCCGGTTCCTTGAGCACGGCGACCCGCATGTCGCTGAACTCGGGCAGGTACTTCGCGATCTCGTCGGCCGGGTCGAAGAGGCCGTCCTCGATCATCATCATCGCCGCCACCCCGAGCACCGGCTTCGACGAGGAGGCCATGCGGAAGATCGCGTCCTTCTCCATCGGTAGACCGCTATCTGTGTCCATCAGGCCGTACGCCTCGAAGTGGACCACCTTCCCGCGGCGGGCCACGACCGTCACCGCGCCCTGGATCTCGCCCGACTCGATATGGCGGTTCATGACGGCATCGATCTCGAGCAGGCGCTCGCTCGACATGCCGACGTCTTCCGGGGCGGCCGTGGGAATCTCCTGGGCCGGAAGCGCCGTCGCGGCAATCGCGATCGAGAACGCCGCCAACAGCACAATCGCAGGGAACAGGTTCGTGCTCGCTGCTTCGCAGCATCGCGCTCGATGCGGACCAGAAGGTCCGCGCACCCAGAGAGCGGGCGTCGAGCGGCGACACTCTCTACGGCGATACGACTGTTCCATGCCTGCGCGTGTGCGGCGCTGATTCCCGAGAGACTCCTTTGTTTCGCTCATCGCCTTCGACTCCTTTCTCAGCCGGCGCCGGCGTCCGCCGGCTCGCTCCCGGACGAAGCCGCCCGGTAGAAATACGAGATCGCTTGGCGCGGCCGTCCGCTGCGATTCGCTTCCGACCAGTGCACCGTCAGCGAGCTGTGAATCGTGGCGTCGCCCGGCTCGACCTCGACGGCGACCGCCTCCTCGGACTCGGCGCTGAAGCCCTCCAGGCCGACGACACTCGGCAGTTCCCGCCGGTGCGTGCCCTTCGCGTAGTAGAGACAACCGTTCTCCCGGTCCGCCCGGTCCAGGGCGATCCACATCGTCGCGCCCTTCTGCCGGTGCCCGACGGCATCGAGATGGGGCCTGATCCCCGACGTCTCTCCCGGGAGGCGGGCGAACCAGGCGGCCGTCGCGGGCTCGAGGTCGTCCTCCAGCAGCGCGGAGATCAACTCCCTCTGCCTGCCGCGCTGGAGCTGGTCCTCGAACCAGGGATCGATCCCGTTCAGGTTCTTGACGACGCCCGGGTACGCCTCGCTTCTCTCGAGTCCGGCGAGGCATCGATCAGAGCGGGCTCGCAACTCCTCGACCTCCCCGGCCGACAGAAAACCGCGCAGGACGACGTAGCCGTCCCGGTCGAAGTCCCGCTTGAGTTGCTCCAGGCTCATCCGTCGCCGGCTCCCGTCGCGCATGCCGCGCGCCTCGTCTCGAGCACGGTCAGGATCTCCTCATGCCTGGCGGCGTTCAGGCGGTACAGCATCATGAACAGAATGCCGACGCCGTAGATCACGAGGCAGAGCGGTCCGCTCATCACCAGCAGGCCGGTGAGCGTCCCCGCCGACACTCCTTCCGCCTCGGCGTTCTGCGGGAACCGGATCAGTTCCAGCCCGAAGCCCCCGATCAGCCCGCCGAAGCCCTCCGTCGCCTTCATCGCGAACTCCCGAACCGAGAAGATCGTGCCCTCGGCCCGGCTTCCGGTCCGGAGTTCGTGGTCGTCCGCGATGTCGACCAACTGGGAGTCGACCACGATGGCCATTACCGTCACCAGGGCATAGCCGACGAACAACGGTCCGAACAGCAGGGGCAGCAGCAGCGCCGAGTCGTTCCCCGGAAACAGACCCGCCAGACGCAGGACATGCGGAAAGGCCACCAGGACGGCCGACACCGCGCTGGTGAAGATCACCGTCGGCTTCTTGTCGAAGCGACGCGTCATCCAGGCGGCGAGCGGAAGGGCCACGAAGATCCCTGGAATCTTCGCGAAGGCCAGGACCGAGAACTGTTCCGTCGACAGGTCGTACACCCAGATCCAGGTGAAGATATTGACCATGTCCAGCACACCCTGGGCCGCGGCGATAGTCAGCCAGGAGGCGGTCACCGACACGAAGGACCTGTTCGCGAGCAGCTGCCGCAACTCTCCGTAGTGGTCGCGGAAGTTGAAGCGCCGGCGCGTGGTCGCGTGCAGGTGGGGAATCTGGTCGGCCGTCCCGAAGGTACAGACGAGAACGGCGGCCAGCACCACGACGGCGCCGAACCCGGCCAGGATGACATACCGGCTCGGGTCGAGGAGCCCGTTGCTGAACTCCGGCGTGGACGGAAAGACAGCGTTCAGGACCAGCAGGCTCAACCCGACCGCGGCGCCCGTGGCGACGACGTTGTACCAACCGAAGACCGAGGTCCTTTCGTGGTAGTCGTCGGTGAGCTCCGCGCCGAGCGCGTCGCGCGGGATGTTGTGGAAGGACGTAGCGATGCGGAGCAGGACCAGGAAGCACACCTGCCACGCGAAGAGCGCGCCCTCGCTCAGACCTGAGATCGGCTGATAGAGGAAGTAGAACGAGACAGCGATCGGCAGAGCCGACATCAGCATCAGCGGATGGCGACGTCCCCACCGGCTCCGGAAGCGATCGGAGATCGCCCCGACCATCGGATCGGAGACCGCGTCGACGATGCTCGCGATCAGGTAGGCGACGCCGCACAGAGCCGCCGAGACGCCGAGCACCTGGTTGTAGAAGATCAGAGTGGTGACCCGGCCGGCGACCACCATCCCCTCCTGAAAGCCGCCGGAAGAGAACGCGAGCTTCGTGCGAAGCGGCACCTTGCGCCGACGATCGGGGCGTCTGGGACTCGGCGAGTCGGCGGCCGTCCGGGGCTGGGTGTCGTCCGTCATCGCCGCGCGTCACAAACTTGGAACAGCGTACCACCAACCGCTGGGTGCGCGGGTCTTCCGACCCGCATCTGGCGCGCTGCCGCGAAGCGGCGCGCGCGAGTCTCTTGACGACCACGCCTGTGAAGAAGCACTGATACGTTCTGCCCCATGGAGTTCGGCGCACAGCTCAGCAGCTACCGCGTGCCGTGGTCGGAGACCGAGGCCACGGTTCAGGCGATCGAGAACGGAACCTGGAGCAGCCTGTGGTTCTCGGACCACTTCCTGCCGCCGGCCGCTCCCAACGACGAACACCTGTCGGCCCTCGAGGTCTGGACCCTGGTCACGGCGGCGGCGGTCGTGACCGAGCGGGTGCGCCTCGGCACGCTCGCCTGCGGCGTCACCTACCGCAATCCGGCCCTGCTGGCGAAGATCTGCGCCAGCGTCGACCACATCAGCGGCGGGCGCATGGAGCTGGGGATCGGCGCCGCCTGGTTCGAGCGCGAACACGTGGCCTACGGCTGGGACTTCCCCTCCCTGCGCGAGCGCTCCGACCGCCTGGAGGAGGCGGCTCAGCTCATCCGCCTGCTGTTCACGGCGGAAGAGGGCGAGAAAGTCAGCTTCGAGGGGAACCACTACAGGCTGGACGAGGCGCCGCTCGTGCCGGGTTCCACGCGGCCGCGTTCCACCCGGACGCCCCACATCCCGATCCTGATCGGCGGCAACGGCGAGAAGCGGACGCTCCGCACCTGCGCCCGCTACGGCGACATCAGCAACCTCGACTTCTGGCATCCCGCCGGGATCGACGTCTTCAGGAACAAGCAGGAAGTCCTCGACCGCCACTGCGAGGACGCCGGCCGCGACCCGGCAGAGATCAAGAGAACGGTCGGCCTGCCCTTCCGGCTCTTCGCCAATGACGAAGAAGCCGCGAAGTCGCCCGGCCAGCCCTGGTACTGCTGGGGCGTCGCCGCCTACGTTCAGGACCTGCTGCACCAGTACGTCGAGGCCGGCGCCGAGGAGATCGTCCTCTGCGGCGTCGGCAACCGCCCGGAGGCCTGGCAGCAGATCGACGAGGAGATCCTCTCGGCTTTCGACTGAGGGCCAACGCCCCTCGCTGCGCAGCGGGCGTCTGCTGGGTGCGCGGGTCTTCTGACCCGCTTGCCGAGGGCCGCCTGCAAGCATCGTCGCCGGCCTCTGGCCGGCGGCCTTGCTACCCGGGGCTGCGCCGCGCCGCGGCTTCGCCCGCGAGCGGGTCAGAAGACCCGCGCACCCGGCTAGCGCTACAATCGCCCCACCGGCGGACTCCCACCGCCCAAGGAGAACCCCATGAAGTCTCGTCTCACCGTCCTCTTCCTCGGCCTCGCGCTCCTCGTGACCGCCGCCGTCGCCACGCCGCCAGCCAACAACGCGGCCGACCCCGCCAGCGTGACCTGGGTGGATCACGTGGCGCCCATCCTCCACGAGAACTGCGCGAGCTGCCATCGGCCCGGACAGACGGCGCCGATGTCGCTGCTGACCTACGACGAGACGCGCCCCTGGGCGAAGTCGATCCGCCGGGTCACGACCGAACGCGCCATGCCGCCCTGGTTCGCCAACCCGGAGCACGGCGAGTTCGTGGAGGACCCGAGCCTCACCGACGCCGAGATCGAGACACTGAACAACTGGGTAGCCGCGGGCGCCCCGGCCGGCGACCTCTCCCAGGCGCCGGCGCCGCCCACCTTCAGTTCCGACTGGAAGCTCGGCCCGCCCGACATGGTCTACACGGCGCCGGAGTTCCACGTCTCCGACGACATCGAGGACCACTACGAGTGGTTCCAGGTGGACAATCCAGTCAACGAAGAGCGCTGGATCCGGGCCATCGAGATCCACCCCGGGTTCGTCGAGGCCGTACACCACCAGTTGACCTACCTGGCGCCGCCCGACGCCACCCTCGCGGGCGTGCGGAGCCGGACCGGAACCCTCGACCTCACCTTCGTCGGCGGCTGGGGGCCGGGCGTCGCGCCGCTCCAGTTCGCGGAAGGGCACGGCATGCGCCTGCCGCCGAACAGCACGGTGTTCTTCCAGATGCACTACCACAAGACCCCGGGCCCGGGCACCGGCGGCACCGACCGGACGACGATGGGCCTCTACTTCCACGACGAGAAACCCGAGAACGTGGTGGAGACGATGTGGCTGGTCGACCCGACGCTCAACATCCCGGCGGGCGAGAGCGACTACCACTCCTGGTCGTCGTACACCACCGAACACGAGGCGGTGCTCTTCGACTTCACGCCCCACATGCACCTGCGGGGCAAGTCGATGACGTTCACGGCCGAATACCCGGACGGCCGCAAGGAAGTCCTGCTCGACGTGCCGAACTACGACTTCAACTGGCAGCTCACCTACACGCCGACGGCGCCCAGAGTGATCCCGGCCGGCACGACGATCCGCGTCGACGCGAAGTTCGACAACTCGACCGGCAACCTGGCGAACCCGGATCCGACGTCGAACGTGACCTGGGGCGAGGCGACGACCGACGAGATGATGGTCGGCTTCATCCACTACACCTTCAGCGACAGGACCCAGCAGACGGAAATGCCCACGTTCATCGTGCCCGAGCAGTTGAGGGCGCAGATGGAGCAGATCCGGGAGTTCCGGCGGAAGCAGCGGGAAGCGGCCAAGGCCGCCGCCGCCGAAACCGGCGGTTAGTGCCCCAACACGGCGTACGTCCCGTCGAGGACGAGACGGACAGCCACATACGACCCGGCCGCCGGCACGACGACCCACACGATGTTCGGCGTCCACACCCACACCAGGAGATCCCGCATGCCGATCTCCCGATGGCCTCCGGACATGTAGAAGCTCATCTGGTAGATGGAGGTCACGTAGACCCACTGCCAGAACAGCGCCACACCCAGGATCCCGGCGACCGTGGCCGGCAGGAAGCCGGTGGTCAACGAGGTCAGCAGGATCATCGACGGAACCGGCGTGACGAACCCGTTGCCCACGTCGCAGTTGAAGCCGAACGTCCGCCGGTCCGTGTAGGCGTCGTCGTACGCGCAGTACGCCGCCCACACGTCCGCCCAGGCCGTCGGCGACGCGATGCTCCGCAGCGGGATTCCCGAGAAGAACAGTTCGATACCCGGCGACCGGCCAGCGGCCTTGCGTCCGCGCCAATACTCCGCCCGCTTCTCGATGTAGTCCCGCCGCAGGTACAGGCACGCCTCCCAATAGCAGATCAGCAGGTTGATCGACAGGAACAGGCTGAGGAGCGCGTACCAGGCATTCAGGCCGCCATGGAGCCGGTGGAAGGCGATGTTCCAGGCCACGGCCTGGCCAGCCACGGCGACCACGACGATGGCCGCCACCGGGATCTTCGGCCCCTTCACTCTTCCGCTTCCTCGTCGTCTTCCGACCCCGGCGCTGTCTCCCACTCGTACTCGATCCCCCGGACGTGGCGCTCGAACCAGTCGATCTCCACGTTCACCTTGAACAGCTCGTGGCGAAGTTCCCGCCAGCCGTGAGGCTCCCGCGGCGCGATGTAGAGGTGCGTCTCCACCCCGTTCGTCTTGAGCGCCCGGTAGAGCTCCACCGACTGGGGCGGCGGCACGCGGACGTCGTTCTCGCCGACCAGGACGAGCGTCGGGGTCGTCACCTTGTAGACGTCCTTGAGCGGCGAGTTCTCCCAGTAGACGCCGATGGGGGCGTCCTCCTGCCACGGCGTGCCCCCGAACCAGGGAGTGCGGTAGGTCCGCACGTCGCTCTGGCCGTACATCGAGATCCAGTTCACCGCGCCCGCGCCCGACGACGCTGCCCTGAAGCGGTCGGTGTGGGTGATGATCTTGTTCGTCATGTGACCGCCGCCGCTCCAGCCCATCTTCGCCATGCGGTCGCCGTCGACGAGTCCGCGCTCGATCAGGCGGTCGACCCCGGTCATCACGTCCAGGTGCGCCTGGTGGAAGTAGTGGCCGACCATGTCGCGCAGGAAGGGGTCTCCGTAGCCGGTGCTCCCCCGGTAGTTCGGCTTGAAGACGAACCAGCCGCGGGCGGTCAGCACCTGGACGTAGTTGGACCAGCGGCCGAACCCGAACTCGTCCGAGGCCGCGGGCCCGCCGTGCGTCTGGACGACCAGGGGGTATCGGGCGCCCTCCTCGTAGTCGAGCGGGTAGTAGAGGAGACCCTCGACTTCGACGCCGTCCTCGCCCGGCCAGCGGACCGCCTCCTGCCGGGGGAGCAGGAAGGTCTCGTCGAGGTAGTCGTAGACCGCCGTCACCTTGGTGGGCGCGCCTCCGCCCGCGGGCATCGCGTGGATGTCGCCGGCGTTCTCGCGGCGGTTGATGCCGAAGGCATGGAGGCCCGCCTCCCGGGAGTAGTGCCACGAGCCCAGCGCGTGGTCCCCGTCGGTCAGGGCCGTGGGCGTCGCGTCGTCCAGCGCCGCGTGGAAGAGCTGACTTCGCACTCCGGTGTTCGCGGTGAAGTAGATCGTGCCGTCCTCGGCCCAGCGGGCGCCGTTGACCTCGTGCGGCATCTCCTCGTAGAGCAGGCGGTGCGAGCCGCCGGCGGCGGGGACGACGAAGACGTTGCCGTTGTAGTACGTCTCGAAGTCGGCGTTCGACGTCGACGTGAACAGCACGTGCTTCCCGTCCGGCGATAGCTCCGCGCCCGACTCGCTCACCGTGTTGTCGGTGAGTTGCAGGGCGTTGCCGCCGTCCGCGTCCATGACCCAGACCTCGCCCTCGTCCCGGTTGTCGAAGAGCGGCGAGGGCGCCCGGTGGTGGGCGATCCGCGCACCGTCCGCCGAGAGGCGGAAGCCGACGACCGAGAAGTCGCCCTCGGTGATCCGCTCGACGGCGCCCCGGTCGTCGCCGGTCCAGGCGACCCGGAAGAGGTGACGCTGCTTGTAGTCCTCGTCGAACGCGAAGACGTCGTCCTTCTGTTCGTCCTTCTTCTTCTCCTCGGGCGTCTCCGGATCGGCGGCAACGAAGAAGATGTGCTCGCCGTCCGGCGAGAACTCGTAGCTCTGAACCGAACTCTCGTGGCCGGTGAGCGGCGAGGCTTCCCCGCCCTCGTTCGGCAGGAGATGGATCTGCGTGAATCCGTCCTCGCCGCGGTTGGCGAGGAAGGCCACGTAGCTCCCGTCAGGGGACCAGCGCGGGCTCGACTCCCCCTTCTCGCCGTAGGTCAACCGCACGTCGCCCGCGCCGTCCATCCCGATCCGGCGGATGTGGGTCGAGCGGCCGTTCTTCTTCCAGTCCGTGTCGCTACGGGTGTAGAGAAACTGGGCGCCGTCCGGGGAGATCCGCGGACTGCCGATCCCCGGCACGTCGATCAGGTCGACGATCGTCATGGGCCGCTTCTCGGAGGCGTTGCCGGCGGCAGCGACCAGAGCGGCAACCAGGAAGAGCAGAGAGTGCGGCCCGGCACCGCCGCCACCCAGCCACCGCGTCGGGTTGTGCGTCATGGAGCGGCATCGTATCGCCCCGGCGAAGGAAGCGCCGAGACCTCCCAGCGGGCGCAACCCCGCCGACCGGCCTCCCGAGCGTGGCGACCCGAACCGAACCAAGCACTTGACCAAGTCGGCTCCCGAGACCTAGAGTTCAGGCGCCGTTGACCTGATCGAGAGCCGGGATCGCCCAGAGAGCAAGCAGAACATGACGCGCTACGTGAAGATAGGCGAGGCCAAGACCCACCTCTCGGCGCTGCTGGCGAAGGTGGAGGCGGGCGAGGACCTGATCATCTGCCGCGGGTCGAAGCCGATCGCCCGCGTGGCGGCGCACGTCGACGCCGACGAACACGCCGCACTGTGCGCGACGATGCGGCGGGAACGCGCCAAACAGCAGAGCGTGACGACCTCGGAGATCCTGTCCTGGCGGCACGAGGGACACGAACGCTGATGACCTTCGTGCCTGACGCCTCGGTCGCGGCCACGTGGGTGCTGCCGGACGAAGAAGCGGCGCTCGCGGATCTGGCCCTGGATCGGCTGGGCGTCGAGAACGCGACCGTCCCGGACGTGTTCTGGCACGAACTGCGGAATCTCCTGCTGTCGGCCGAACGTCGAGGCCGCATCGACGGCCGCCACGCCGACGCCTCCATGTCGCGGCTGCGCAGGCTCCGTATCCGCTGCGCCGCTGAGACGGACGATCGACACGTCATGACGCTGGCGCGCGAACACGGCCTGACCGCCTACGACGCCAGCTACCTGGCCCTGGCGATTCGCGAAGGCTGCGCTCTGGCAAGTCTGGACCGCCGCTTGACCGAAGCGGCCGCCGCCGAAGGCGTGGCGATCCTCGCTTAGGCTCAAGTCGAAAGCAGCCCCAGCCGGCGCCTCACACGTCCAACCGCTGCCGCCGTGCCGCTTCCGAGTCCCAGAAGCGGCCGCGGAGGCCGCGCGGCCACATGATCGATCACGAGACGGGGCGGGTTCTGGGCTAGTAGATGCGCTTGATGTCCCCGTGCCAAGGCCGGGTAGCGACGACCAGGCCGCGATGGCCGTCTCGCAGCAGTTCGGAGCGGTCGATACGCTCGATCGTCGCGACCCATGCGCGCCCGGTTCCGCGTGCGGACGCGCACGAGGTCGCCAACGGCGGGCGAGTCGTCGGCGTCGCAGGCGATCAAGGCTCCCCACTCTCCGGAACTCAGTTTCCGGGGCCGCCCGTGCCATCCGTTTAGGGTGACTTCCTTCGCGAAGTGCCTGGCGGCGAGTTGGCCCACGCTCGACCAAGCGAGCCTTCGAGCCCCTTGGCATGACGAGCTCGCTCTGGCGGGACCGGCAGAAGTCCGGATGCCGGCGGGGACGCCGGCGCACCCGGTGTGTTCAGCCGATGTCGCCGGTGTTCCCGGCCATCAGCCGGATCGCCGCCTTGCGCGGCAGCAGTCGCGTAAGCAGCACGGCGACCAGCCGGTTGACGAGTCCCGGCACAAACCGCGGACCCTTGCCGAGAGCATCCAGGGTTCGCCGCGCCACCGCGTCGGGCTCGAGCATGCCGGGCACCCGGTCCTTGCCCGAGCGCTTGTAGCCCGGCGTGGGAACGGCGCCGGCGCAGCAGGCCACAACATCGATGCCCTGCTCGCGGAGCTCCTGCCACAGGCCCTCGCCGAGGACCGTGTTGAAGGCCTTCGTCGCGGCGTAGGCAGCAACCCGCGCCGTCCCCTGCAGGCCCGCCAGCGAGGACATCAGGATCACCGCGCCACGGCCGCGCCGCTCGAGCCCCGGCAGCAGCGTGCGCAGCATGACGACCGGCGCCCGGACGTTGACGTCGACGGCGCGTTCGAGCGCCTCGGCGCCGGCGTCGACGAAACGCCCCACCGGCACGAAGGCGGCGTTGTAGACGAGCACGCCCAGGTCGAGGTCCGAGGTGGCGCCAGCCAGCGCACCTGCGAGATCGGGACTGACGAGATCCATCGCAAGCGGCCGCACCTCGACGCCGTATCGCTCGCGAAGCCTGTCCGCGAGGTCCACCAGCAACGACTCGCGCCGGGCGATCAGCACCAGGTCCAAACCTCGCTCGGCGAGGCGCTCCGCGAACGAGGCGCCGAGACCCTCCGACGCGCCAGCGACGAGTGCCCAGCCCCCGTAACGGTCGCGGAACGAGTTCACGCCGCCACCGGGTCCGCGAACGCCTCCGCTACGCTGCGGTGCCGACGCTCGCTATCCGAAGGACTCACCATGGAGACTCGATCGTGAGGCTAGCAACGTCTCTTCCCGGTGTTCTGCTGTTCGCGCTAGAGGCGACCGCGGTCGCCCAGCCGCCGAACGTCGTCATCGTGATGACGGACGATCAGGGCTACGGCGAACTGTCCGCCCACGGCAACCCCGTGCTCGAGACGCCGCATCTCGACCGGCTGCGCGGCGAGAGCGTCCGCCTGGACGACTTCCACGTCGCGCCGATGTGCACGCCGACCCGCGGGCAACTGCTGACCGGCATGGACGCCGCCCGCAACGGCGCGATCAACGTCAGCAGCGGCCGCGCGCTCCTGCGGCCGGAGATCCCGACGATGGCCGACATCTTCGCCGAGGCCGGCTACCGGACCGGGGTGTTCGGCAAGTGGCATCTCGGCGACAACTATCCCTTCCGGCCGGAGGATCGCGGCTTCCACGAGACGGTGTGGTTCCCCTCCTCCCACATCGGCTCGGTGCCCGACTTCTGGGGCAACGACTACTTCGACGACACCTACATCCGCAACGGCGGGCGAGAGGCGTTCGAGGGGTACTGCACGGACGTCTTCTTCGACGAAGCGATCGACTTCATGCGGCGCTCGGCGGAGTCCGGGACGCCCTTCCTGTCCTACATCGCTCCGAACACGCCGCACGGCCCGCTGATCGCGAAGGAGGAGGACGAAGCCGCGCTGGCGGCCGCGCTCGCCCGGCCGGAGTTCGCCGACATGAGCACGGCGCTGAAGACCAGGCTGAGCAGGTACCTGGGGATGGTCCGCAACATCGACACGAACATGGGCAAGCTCGCCGAGTTCCTGGAGGACGAGGAGCTCCGGGCGAACACCATCGTCATCTTCATGACGGACAACGGCAGCACCCACGGCCCGCTCTACTTCAACGCCGGCATGCGCGGCATGAAGACCGAACTCTGGGAAGGCGGCCACCGCGTGCCGTTCTTCATCAGTTGGCCGAACGGCGACCTGGCGGACCCGCGGGATGTGACCGGCCTGACCCAGGTTCAGGACGTCCTGCCGACGCTTCTCGACCTCGCCGGAATCGAAACGCCGGCAGCCGCGAACTTCAACGGCATGAGCCTGGCGCCCGTGCTGCGCGGAGACGCCGGCGTTCCCGAAGACCGCATGCTCATCGTCAACTACAGCCGCATGCCGTCCGGGTTCAACTACCCCTCGCCGTACACGCAGTCGATCCTCACGCGAAGCCACGCGGGCGTCCTGTGGAAGCAATGGCGCCTGCTGGAGGACCGCGAGCTCTACGATCTGGCATCCGATCCGCTGCAGACCACGAACGTGATCGACCGGCACCCTGAAGTCGTCGCCAGGATGCGGGACCATCTCTACGAGTGGTGGGACGAGGTGGCCCCGACCGCCAACGAGCCCCAGCGGATCGTCATCGGCGACGACATCGAGAACCCGATGATGCTGACCGGCTGCGAGTGGCTCGACGTGTTCGTCGATCAGCAGGCGCAGGTCCGGCGCGGCACCCGGAAGACCGGCTACTGGCTGCTCGAGGTGGCCGAAGCGGGCGAGTACGAGTTCGCGCTCCGGCGCTGGCCCAGGGAGATCGACGTGCCGCTCACGGCGGCGCCCGAGGGCGGCACGGCGCTGCCCATCTCTTCGGCCCGCCTGTTCATCAGCGACCACCACCACCTGGACATCGGCGACAAGAGGCCCTACGGCTTCGAGGGGCTCACGACGCGGGTCGGCCCGGATGACACGGAGGCCACCTTCACGGTGACCCTGCCCGAGGGTCCCATGGCCCTGCACACATGGTTCGAGGAAGGGCGCGAGGTCATCGCGAGCGCCTACTACGTGTACGTGACACGGAAGAGCCGCTGACGCATCAATCGAACTCCAGCCGGGCGGAACCCTTCGTCAACCAGTCCTGGCCCCCGAAAGCGACAAGCGCGATGTACAGGCAGTGTGCATCCGCATCCGGGCGGAAAACGACTGTGATCCTGTAGTCCCGTCCGCCGTGGCGCACCAGCCAACCTTCGAGCGGACCGGACAGGCGAACCCCGGAAAACGGGTTTCCCGCGATGTCGTTCAGCAGGGCGTCGATCTCATCGAGCCGACGCTCCGCCGCGGCGACATTTCCATCCGTGGTTTCGACGATGTGCTCGGCTATTGCGACGATGTCCCGATCGACCAGAGGATGCCGAATCTGACGCATCACCCCCGCAAGGCCTTGTCTTTCACCTCCGCAAGGCCTTGTCTTTCGACTCGGTGAGCTTTCGCAGATGGACGCGAGCGCCTCTTGTCACTTCATCGAGCGCGCCAACAGGCATCCACTGGTCCGTGGGCAGGCGCAGGCGGCGTTCGACCTCGGCGCCCAGAAGCAGCCGCTCGCGGTCGCGGATCGCCTTTGCCCGCGCGAGTTCTCCGGAAACCGCCGCGCTGACGTTCGCGTACTCGCCTTCTTCGACCAGTTGCCGGGCGAACGCGAATGCCGATTCGGTGAAGGAGACGCTCTGCTTGCGGACGGTCATCAACGACGCCTCTCGTCTCGGTGCTCCATTGGAGCACCATAGCGCAGGGGCGCGATTCCCGCAATCTCCACCGGCGGGGCCGCCCGCGCCGGGGGACGCGGCAAGTCCACCTCCCGTTCGGAAGCGGCGGGTATGATCGGGGCATGGCTGCGCCGTTCGACACACTCGCCGCCAGCGACGCGCTGGAAGCCACCGGCATGGTAGCGCCCGCCGGCCCGGCCGTGGCGGCTTTCGCGCTCCTGCCTTGAAAGTTCGGCCGCTCGGCGCGGGTTTGGCGCTTGCCTGGCTGGCGGCCGTCGGAACGGACGCCGGCGCCTCGGAGATCGATCCCGCCGACCTTGAGTTCTTCGAGTCGAAGATCCGGCCGGTCCTGGTCGAGCGCTGCTACCAGTGTCACGGCGCCGATCCGAAGCGGCTACGCGGCGGACTGATCCTGCTCAACGCGGAAGGAGTGCTTGCCGGCGGCGACAGCGGCGCGGTGATCGTGCCGGGATCGCCCGAGGAGAGCCTGCTGATCGAGGCGCTCCACTACGAGGGTCTCACCCAAATGCCGCCGGACGGCAAGCTGCCGGCGCATGTCATCGCCGACTTCGAGCAGTGGATCCGGCGCGGCGCGCCCGACCCGCGTACCGGCGGGGAACAGACGGTGGTCGCCACGAGATCGGCCGAGACGTTCGACTACGGCCCCGGCCGCGAGCACTGGGCCTTCCGCCGGGTCGAAGACCCCTCCCTGCCCGAAGTCGAGAACGAGGCCTGGCTCAGCCATGATCTCGACCGCTTCATCCTCTCGCGTCTCGAGGAGCGAGGCCTGGCGCCGGTAGCCGCGGCCGACAGGCGCACGCTGCTGCGCCGAGCCACCTTCGACCTGATTGGCCTGCCCCCGTCGGAAGCGGAGATCGAGGACTTCCTCGCCGACGAGAGCTCGGACGCCTTCGCGAAGGTTGTCGACCGGCTGCTCGCCTCGCCCCACTACGGCGAACGCTGGGGACGCCACTGGCTCGACGTCGCCCGCTACGCCGACTCGAACGGGCTGGACGAGAACATCGCCTTCCCCAACGCCTTCCGCTACCGCGACTACGTCGTCGACGCCCTGAACCGCGACAAGCCCTTCGACCGCTTCGTCCGCGAGCAGATCGCCGGCGACCTGATGCCGGCCGAAACCGACGCGCAACGCTTCGAACAGATCGTCGCCACCGGCTTCCTCATGCTGGGCCCCAAGGTGCTCGCCGAGCAGGACGTCGACAAGATGCTGATCGACATCGTCGACGAGCAGGTCAACACCCTGGGCCGCGCCTTTCTCGCGCTGCCGGTCGGCTGCGCCCGCTGCCACGACCACAAGTTCGACCCGATCCCCACGGCCGACTACTACGCGATGGCCGGCATCCTGCGCTCGACCGAGACGATGAGCAACGCCGCCGGCATGCGCTGGCTGGAGCGGCCGCTGGCGCCGGAAGACGAGATCGCCGAGTACGAGGCGGCGCAAGAGTTGGTCGCCGAAGCGCGGGAGAAGGTCGACGAGGTGGTCCGCGAGCAGAACGACGTCCTGCGCGGTCCGCGGCGCGCGGCCCTCGCCGACTACCTGCTCGCCGCGGAGGAGGCCTACCCGAGCTGGAGCGACGACGAGGCGAAGCAGAACGAAGCGCGCGAGACGATCGCCAAAGTCGCCGGAAGCCGGGGACTGGAGCCGCCGGTCCTCGAACGCTGGGTCAGGGCCTTCTACCGATACCGGGAGGGCCCGCCGGTCGAAGGGGACGCCCCGAGCCCGAGCACCGTCTTCGTCATCTGGAACGCCTACGCCGCCGCCTCGCCCGATCGCTACGAGCAGGTCACCGAAGACCTCCGGGCGCTCATCGCCTCGGAGAAGGTGCTGACGGCGCCCCTCACCCGAAGCCTCGTCCGCGGACCGGCGCCGAAGACGCTGGAGGAGGTCGCCTGGCGCTACGCGAGCCTGTTCGCGACGATCGAGATCGCCTGGGAGGAGCACCTCATGCGACTCGGGCTCAAGGACGAGGACGACCTCGCGCCCTCGGACTTCAGGCTGCCGCGCGAGCAGGAGGAGCTGCGATGGCTGGTCTACGACGGCTACTTCTGCATCCTCTGCCTCGACCGGGAAGAGGAGGAGAAGCTCTACCCGCCGGAGGCCCTGGAGCGGCTCGCCGATCTGCGCGACGAAGTCGAACGCCTGGAGGAAGCGTCGCCCCCCGCGCCGCCGTACGCCATGGCGGTGGACGAGACCGCAGCGGTCGACCTGCCGGTACACATCCGCGGCAGCCACATGAACCTCGCCGACGAACCGGAGCCGCGCGGCTTCCTGAAGGTCACGGACCACCTCGTGCCTCCCCCGCCAGTCGCCGCCGACACCAGCGGCCGACTCGAGCTGGCACGCTGGATCACCCACCCGGAGCACCCGCTCACCGCCCGCGTCATCGTCAACCGCGTGTGGCACTGGCACTTCGGCCGCGGCATCGTCGACACGCCGAGCAACTTCGGCGCGATCGGCAGCGTTCCCAGTCACCCTGAGCTTCTCGACTGGTTGGCGCGCCGCTTCGTCGAGGGCGGCTGGTCGCTCAAGGACCTGCACCGAGACATCATGCTGTCGAGCACCTACCGGTTGTCAAGCGACTACGACGCCGCCAACGCCGCCGTCGACGAGGAGAACCGCCTCCTCTGGCGCATGAACCGGAGACGCCTCGAGGTCGAACCGATTCGCGACGCTCTGCTGCAGCTCGCCGGCCAGCTCGACCTGGCGATCGGTGGACGGGTGGAGGAGTACAACGCCCGGGGATACGTCTTCGGCGAGTACGGCCCACTCGACCGGGTCGACATCTACGACGCACCGCGGCGTTCGATCTACATGCCGGTCGTGCGTACCGCGGTCTATCCGATCTTCGGCGGCTTCGACTTCGGCGACGCCAGCGACTCGGTCGGCGATCGATCCGAGACGGTCGTGCCGCGGCAGGCGCTTCTGATGATGAACAGCCCCTTCGTCGAAGAGGCGGCGCTCGGCTTCGCAAGGCAACTGCTGGAGATCGAGGACGCCGACGCCCCGGACCGCATCGACACCGCCTTCGTCCGCGCCTACGGCCGGCCGGCCGACGACGTCGAGATCGCAGACAGCCTCGCCTTCCT
Source organism: Thermoanaerobaculia bacterium (assembly GCA_963666565.1). Lineage (GTDB taxonomy): Bacteria > Acidobacteriota > Thermoanaerobaculia > Multivoradales > Multivoraceae > Multivorans. The sequence continues at coordinate 116,096 of OY762911.1, forward strand.
CGACGAGATGCGCAGCCAGCCGCCGGCAGAGGACGCCGAGATCTACGCCTGGACGCGGCTCGCCCACGCCATCCTTGCGGCGAGCGAGTTCATCTACATCAACTGAACTCGCTGAAGGCCGGAGGCTGTCGTGGAACGCGGTTTGCCGCGGCCCAACGACGAAGCCCTCAACGGCGGATCGACAGGCGTTCGGCGGCCAGGCGGTTCATGCTGACGCCTGCTTCGGCCGCTTCCATCGCCAGAGAGCGGTGGGTTTCGGGTGGAACGCGAAGAGTGAGGGTGCCGCTGTACCGTCGCGTGGCCAGGGGCTCCGGGATCGGATCGCCGTCCTCGCGCAGAGCGTTCACGGCGAACGCCACGACGTCCCTGATGCCCGCGAATGCCCCTTCAGGGGTGTCGTCCAGGTGGCTCAGCAACCCGAACTCCGCGCACAGGCCTACGTACATCTCATCTTCATCGGACCAGACGACCCGGTAGGCATAGCGGTCATGTCCATTCATGGCGATTCCTCCTCCAGCTTGTCGATTGCCTTGACTACCTGTCGTACCTGATAGGGCTTGGCCATGCCCCTTACGGACTGGATGTTGACCAGCGGCTCACCCTGCCAGGGCGTCTTGTAGAACATGTGGCTGCCTCGGGTCCTGGGTTGCCCGAAGTGGCGGTCGCAGACCTTGCGGAGGTCATCGAACCGGACGTTCCGAGGGTTCTGCCTGATTCTCGCCAGCGTCTTGTCCACAGCGATCCAGCATGGTAGCAGTAGTGCAACCATTCTCCGTCCGCGAGTGCCGACCCGCGCCTGAACGGCGAACTCACCCGCCCTTGCGAGGCGCTCAGCCGTGCCCGGCCGAAACCCCGTAGCTCGCCGACCGGGACGAGGACAGCGACGCGGGGCTGGGTGCTATCGTCCAACCTGGCCGACGAGGTCGCCGGAACCGCATGGCGGCTGGTGCGCGTTTCGGCGAGACGACATGGTCGCAAGCCGCCGTCTGGCCACTCGGATCGCTGAGGATGCGCTACCCCCACTACCAGCCGCCACCCCTGACCCGCCGCCAGATGCTGAAGACCTGCGGCTGCGGCTTCGGCGGCCTCGCGCTCTCGTCCCTGCTGCAGCGCGACCTCCTGGCCGCGACATCCACGAACCCGCTGGCGCCCAGGGCGCCGCACTTCGCGCCGAAGGCCAAGCGCATCATCTTCCTGCACATGCACGGCGGCCCGTCGCAGCACGACCTCTTCGAGTACAAGCCGCTGCTGATCCGCGACGACAACAAGCCGCTGCCCTTCGCCAAGCCCCGGGTGCAGTTCAACGAGACCGGCAACCTGTTCAAGAGCCCCTGGGAGTTCAGGCAGCACGGCCAGTCGGGCGCCTGGGTGAGCGAACTGCTGCCCAACATCGCCTCCGTGGTCGACGACCTCTGCTTCATCCGCTCGATGTGGGGCACGAACGCGGCCCACGGCGGCGCCATCCTGGCGATGAACACGGGCAGCGACCGCTTCGTGCGACCGTCGATGGGCTCGTGGATCGCCTACGGACTGGGCACCGAGAACGAGAACCTGCCCGGCTTCCTCACGATCTGCCCCTCCTACCAGCACGGCGGCGTCCAGAACTACTCGTCGGCGTTCCTGCCCGCCGCCTACAACGGCACGGCAATCGGCACGACCCGGATGAAAACCGAGGACGCGACGATCGACTTCCTCGACAACGAGTCGGTGTCGCCGGAGGTCCAGCGGAGCGAACTCGACCTGCTGCAGCGCTGGCAGCGCCGCCAGCTCGAGGCGACCGGCCCCGACCAGGCGCTCGAGGGCCGCATCGAGTCCTTCGAGCTCGCCTTCCGGATGCAGACCGAGGCGCCCGAGCTGATGAGCATCGAAGGCGAGTCCGAAGCCACCCGGCGGCTCTACGGACTCGACGACCCGGTGGCCCGCAACTTCGGCCTCCGCTGTCTGCTGGCCCGGCGCTTCTCGGAGTCGGGCGTGCGCTTCGTGCAGGCGACCCACGGCCCGGACACGAAGTGGGACCACCACTCGGGCCTGATCACCGGCCTGCCGCAGAGCTGCGCCGAGGTCGACCGGCCCGTAGCCGGCCTGATCAAGGACCTCAGGTCACGGGGACTGCTGGACGAGACCCTGGTGCTCTGGGGCGGCGAGTTCGGACGGACTCCCGGCGCCGAAGCCGGCGCCCGCAACGGCCGCGACCACAACCCCCACGGCTACACGATGTTCATGGCCGGAGGCGGCGTGAAGCCCGGCCACAGCCACGGCCGCACCGACGACTACGGCTACTACGCGATCGAGGACAAGGTTCACATCCACGACCTGCACGCCACGATCCTGCATCTGCTGGGCCTGGACCACGAGCGGTTGACCTACCGCTCGCAGGGGCGCGACTTCCGCCTGACCGACGTCGAGGGGATCGTCGTAGACGACATCATCGTCTGACCCCATGACCATCGCGCCCGTCGATCTCTTCATCATCGTCGTCTACCTGCTGGGCATCCTGTTCGTCGGCCTGTGGTCGGTGCGCAAGATCGAGCGGCAGACCAGCGAGTCGTACTTCCTGGCGAGCCGCAACCTGAAGTGGCCCGTGGTGGGGGCCGCGCTCTTCGCCTCGAATATCTCGACGATTCACCTGGTCGGGCTCGCGGAGAGCGGATTCGGCGTCGGCATGGTCGTCGGCAACTACGAGTGGATGGCGTCGTTCACGATCATCCTGCTCAGCCTCGTCTTCGTGCCGATCTACTTCAGGAGCCGGATCACGACGCTGCCCGAGTTCATGGAGCGGCGCTACAGCCCGGCCGCCCGGACCACGCTGTCCTTCATGTTCATCATGTCGGCGATGCTGATCCACATCGGCATCAGCCTCTACGCCGGCGCCGCGGTGTTCGAGCGGTTCTTCGGCATCCCGTCGTTCATGTCGATCGCGATGATCTCGATCATCACGGTGATCTACACCGTGGTCGGGGGCCTGCGGGCGGTCGTCGTCACGGAGACGATCCAGACGGTCATCCTGCTGGGCGGCGCCATCCTGATCACGGTCATCGCGATGACCAGGCTGCCCGGCGTGGGGATCGACTCCTACGGCGATCTCCTCGAGGCGACGAAACCGAACCAGCTCAGCATGATTCACCTCCCCGGGGAAGAGGGATTCGACCCCGGGTCGATCTGGTACGGCTTCCTGCTCGGCTTCCCCATCCTCGGCCTCTGGTACTGGTGCACCGACCAGACGATCGTTCAACGGGTTCTGGGTGCCGGGACCCTGCGCGACGCGCAGCACGGCGCGCTGTTCGCCTCCCTGCTCAAGTTCCTGCCGCCGCTCTTCATGGTCCTGCCGGGCGTGTTCGCCTACGTGCTCTTCCGGGACCTCATCACCGAGCCGACGGACGCGCTGCCGACGCTGATCACCGAGCTGCTGCCGACCGGGCTCATCGGCATCATGGCGGCGGCGTTGCTCGCGGCCCTGATGAGCACGATCGCGGCCGCGGTGAACAGCACGGGGACGCTCGTCGCCGTCGACATCGCGAAGCACTTTCGGCCCGGCCTGTCGGAAACGTCGCAGGTGCGCATCGGGCGCGTCAGCTCGGTCGTCGTCATGAGCGTCGCGATCGCCTGGTCCACCCAGGGCGAGCGGTTCGGCTCCATCTTCGAGGCGATCAACAAGCTGCCGGCGCAGTTCATCGCGCCTCCCATCGCGACGGTGCTGCTCTGGGGCGTCTTCTGGCGGCGCGGAACACGTCAAGCCGGCACGTTCACCCTGCTCTTCGGCTTCGTCGCCGGCTTCATCATCTTCCTGTTCGACATGGGCTTCGGATTCCTCGGCGGCGTCCAGTACGTCTCCGATCCCGTGAACGGCCTGGGGATCCCCTTCCTGCTGCAGGCGTGGTGGTACTTCTGCATCCTGAGCGTCATCTACGTAGCCATCAGCCTCGCGACCCCGGCTCCGAAGCCCGAGCAGATCGACGGCCTGACCTGGGACAAGCCGTACGCGTTCCTGGCCCGGTCCGAGATCCCGGGCATCCGCGACCCGCGGCTGCTGGCGGCGTTGCTGGCCGCGGCTCTGGTGGTGATGTACGTCCTGGTTCGGTAGGGCCAGAGGACGCCGTGCCATTCCCCATCGCTCGACGCGACTTGCTCAAGGCGTCTCTCGTCGGGTTCGGCGCCTGCCTCGGCCTGCCGACCTGGGCCGCTCAAACGGCCGGCGATCGAGACCGCTTCGGTGGCTGGACCGGGCTGAAGTTCGACGCCACCGGCTTCTTTCGCACCGAGCACGACGGCCGGCGATGGTGGCTGGTCACTCCCGAGGGCCACGCGTTCATCAGTTGGGGCGTCAACCACTACCACGCGAACTGGTGGGCGCAGGACTACAACCGGGATCACTGGCTGCGGCGGTTCGGTGCGGAGGAGGTGTATGACCGGGCCTGGAACCGCGGGTTCCGCGAGGCCGCCCTGGCCGACTTGCGAAGGCTGGGTCTCAACACGCTGGGCATCCACACGAACGCAACGATGCTCACCCACCCGCCGGGCCGGGCCCGCTTTCCCTTCGTCGCGCCCTATGAGCCGCTGGTGTTGTCGCACTACCTCAAGCCCCAACCCGACGCCTACGCGGACATCTTTGCTCCCGAGTTCGAAGAGCAGTGCGAGCGCACGGCCCGGCGAGTCGCCGCGCCCTACCGCGACGATCCCATGGTGCTGGGCTACTGCATGGCCGACTGCCCTCCCCTGACCGACAACGAGGCGGAATGGAACGGCAGCACGACGTGGCCGCGCCGGCTGCGCAACTTCGCCGCCAAGGCGCCCGGCAAGCAGGCGTACGTCGCGTTCATGCGCGAGCGGTACGGGGACGTGTCCGGGTTCAACGCGACCTACGGCGCCCGCTTCGGCACGTGGCAGGACCTGCTCGAGGCGACGGACTGGCGCCCCGATCAAGCCCCCCAGAATCAGTCGGAGCGCCGTGACAATGCGGCCTTCCTGCTGCTCTGCGTCGAGCGCTACTACTCAGTTGCCAGAGCCGCCCTCCGCCGCGCCGACCCGAACCATCTCTTCCTGGGCGACAAGATCAACGGCGACACGGACGGGCTTTTCTCCATCGGGGCCGTGACCAGTCGGTACACCGACCTCGTGAACACCCAGCACTACGCCCGCTGGGAGGGTCAGCGCGACACGATGGACCGGCTGACCGAGGTCGTTGGGCAACCCTTCCTCAACGGCGACGCCGCCTACACGACGCCAACCGAGACGATGCCCAATCCTCATGGACAGCACGCGCGCGACATGGCGGAGCGCGCTCTCTGGACGCGTGAGTTCATGGAGAACGCGACCGCCCGCCCCGACTTCGTCGGCTGGCACATGTGCGGGATCATCGACACCGCGAACACGATGCCCGGCAAGGAGCAGGCCCAGCACCAGGGCCTGATGACCGTCAGCGGCGAGTTCTACCCGGAGATGGAGGAGACGGTCCGCGACATCTCCGACCGCCTCTACGCCATCGCCGCCGGAGAGGCGTGAGCCGGGCAACGTAGAAGGTCCAGAGGCCGGCGCTTCGCGCCGGATGCCGGCGGGAACCCGTGTGGCGCGATCCGCGACACACGCGTCACAGTCCGTGCGCCCGTCATCGGGCGCACGGATGACACGCCGGCGCACCCAGTCTCAGCCGAGCGCCTGGAACGCCTTCTCCGTTCCGGCCAGCGCCTGCTCGATGTCGGATTCCGTGTGCGCCACCGACAGGAACATGTTGTGCCAGGGGTGGAGGTAGACCCCGTGGTCGAGAGCGGAACTGCAGAAGGCGAACCCCTTCTCCCGCTTGTCGTCGTCCTCGAACAGCACGGTCGGCATCTGCGGCGGTCTGGTCTGACGGATCGGGTGACCGTAGCGGCGCGCCTGCTCCTCCAGGCCGTGCCGGAACTGTTGCCCCAGACGTTCCACGACGGCCGGCGCGTCGACTTCGGCCAGAAGGTCGAGCGTCTCGAGCGCCGCAGCGAAGGGAGCGGCCTGGTACCAGAACGAGCCGGTGACGAAGACGCGCGTCGCAGCCTCGCGGTACGCCTCGTTGCCGAGGATGGCGGCCACGGGTTCGCCGTTGCCGATCGCCTTGCCCCAGGCCGACAGGTCCGGCTGGACGCCGAGCTCGGACCAGCTCGCGTCGAGCGACAGGCGCAGCCCGGCCCGCACGTCGTCCAGGATGAGGGCCGCGCCCTCGGCGTCGCAGATCTCGCGGACGCGGCGCGCGAAGGCGAGGTCGGGCAGCTCCTGATCGTGGCCGGCGTCGTGCCGGAAGGCGGAGACGACGATGCCCGCGAGGTCGCCGGCCGCCGCCTGGGCGGCCGCGTCGAGGCTGCCCGTGTCGTTGTAGCGGTAGGTCGGGAAGTGGACGTGATCCTCCGCGGGCGTGCCCCTCGACATCCGGTTGGCCCACGGCGCGGCGCCGTGGTAGGCGCCCTCGGCCACGAGGATCTTCCGCTTCTCGCTCCGCGCGCGGGCCACCATGTTGCAGACGGTCGTGGCGTCATTGCCGTTCTTCGCGAAGATGGCCCACTCGGCGTGGCCGACCTGACGCACGAAACGCTCGGCCAGGTCGACGATGAGCGCCGAGGGACCGTTCGCGATGTCGAGCCGGTCGCGCTGAGCGTCCGCGGCGGCCCGAATGCGGGGATTGCCGTAGCCGGCGATCATCGGACCGAACGAGCACATGAAGTCGATGTACTCGTTGCCGTCGGCGTCCCACAGCCGGCAACCCTCCGCCCGCTCGAAGTACTGCGGATAGCGCGGCGGCAGGAGGCGGTACGTGGACATGTGCCCGTACATGCCGCCGGGAATGACCCGCTCGCCCCGGGACTTGAGCGCCTGGTTCTTCGCCAATCTCATGCGTCGTTGCTCGCCCTGCCCAGCGGCGGTCACGGGAACGACCTCAGCCTCCACGCGGCCAAGACCGATCGGTCCTGGCCAGCCACTCGACACGCCGGAACGGCGGCGCCTCAACCCGCCTTCTTCACCTCGAAGGGCACGGCGAGCTGCGCCCACTGCAGCGCGACCCACGAATCCACGATCACGAACTCCATCTCCTCCACGTGGCCGATTGTCTTCGGGGTGGCGGGCACGCGCAGCGCGTCCTGGCCGGCGTCGTGCCGGAAGGAGCCCCACTGCTGCGCGACCTTGTTGAAGATGACGGTCCACTCGTTCTCGCCCGGCTCGGTGAAGAGAGCGTAGGTGCCGGCGGCCAGGGTCTCGCCGCCGATCTCGACGTCGGCGCTGAAGGTGATGGTCGTGGCCTCGTCGGCGCCGGTCCGCCAGACCTTGCCGTAGGGAACCAGGCCGCCCCAGATGGTCCGGCCCTTCACCTTCGGGCGTCCGTACTCCAGCGTCACGGTGACGCCGTCGATCGTCCCTTCGACCTTGCCGTTCTTGCTCGCGCGGGCGGAGTCGTCGCCGCGCTGCGCCAGGGCGGGAAGGGCCGTCATCAGGAGGGCCGCGAAGATCAGGGGAATGGTCGCTCGGAACTTGTGCATGTCGTCCTCCAGCTTGAACAGGGTTGATGCGGCTTCCGCGCCGCCCGCGTCCGGCCTCTGCGTGCCGACGCCACCCGTAGGATAGACGGAAACCCGCCGTCCGCGACGAAAATCCGTACAGCCGAACCACTCTGGAGCATCCTGGAGCCACCGCATGGCAAACCCCCTCCGCCGATTCCTGCCCTTGCTGCCCGTCGCGGTCCTCGCCTGCCAGCCCGCGGCCGACGATCCGCCGCTCAACGTCGTGCTGCTCATGGCCGACGACATGGGCTGGGCCCAGACCGGCTACAACGGCCATCCCCTGCTCCGGACGCCGCATCTCGACGCGATGGCCGGCGCCGGGCTGCGCATGGACCGGTTCTACGCCGGCGCGCCGAGCTGCACCCCGACCCGGGCGACGGTCATCACCGGCCGCACGAACGACCGCACCGGCGCCTTCCGCGTCGGCGACTCGATCAACAAGCAGGAGAAGACGCTCGCCGAGGCGTTCCGGCAGGCCGGGTACGCCACCGCGCACTTCGGCAAGTGGCACCTGAACCAGGTCCACCCGAGCGGCGACAACCCGCTCCCCGCGGACGATCCCCACAAGCCCGGCGAGCTGGGCTTCGACTACTGGCTGAGCCACACGAACCAGTTCAACCTGGACCCCGTCTTCAGTCAGAACGGAGTGCCGCAGCAGTTCGAGGGCGACTCGTCGGAAGTCCTGGTCGCGGAAGCGCTCCGCTACATCTCGCAGCAGCGGGAAAGCGGGAAGCCCGTGTTCGCGGTGATCTGGTACGCCTCTCCGCACCGGCCGTTCGCCGCCCTGCCGGAAGACGAGGCGCCCTTCGCCTCGCTGGACGACGCCTCGCGGACGCACCACGCCGAAATCGTGGCCATGGACCGCTCCATCGGCGCCCTCCGCGAGGGCCTGCGCGAACTCGGCATCGCCGACGACACCCTGGTCTGGTTCACCAGCGACAACGGCGGCCTGCCCGACATCGACTACGGCCCGGAGCATCCCGGCATTCGCCCGGACACCACCGGCCACCTGCGCGGCTTCAAGAAGGACTTCTACGAGGGCGGCCTCCGCGTGCCGACGATCGTCGAATGGCCAGGCGGCATCGTGCCGAGGATCACGAATTTCCCCGCCAGCACGATGGACATCTTCCCGACCCTGATCGAGGTCGCCGGGCTCGACCCGTCGTCGATCAACGAGGTCCACGACGGCATCTCCATCGCCGGCGTGTTCGAGTCCGAATCCGCCCGCCGGGAGCAGCCCATCGGCTTCCGCGCCAGCGGCGGTCTCGCCTGGCTCGACAACGACGTCAAACTGGTGCGGAACTACACGGCCGAGTCATCGGAGGACTTCGAGCTCTACAACGTGATCGACGATCCCGCGGAAGAGAACAACCTGATCGAGGAGCAGCCCGAGGTCGCCGCCCGGATGCGTGCCGAACTGGATGCCTGGAGCTGGTCGGTCGACGCGAGCGTCACCGGCGCCGACTACCCGGAGGGACGGGTGCTGCCTTCGGGGCGGACAGAGGCGCGGAGCCACTCGTCCAGCGCGTCTCGGTCCAGCGTCCCTGCTTCAAGTCCTCGGATCATGAACTCGTAGGCCTCCCGAGTTTCGAGCTCCAGTTTCCAGCCGTTCATCCGCAGGAAGACGTCGGCCGCGAACAAGGCGATGCGCTTGTTGCCGTCAACGAAGGCATGGTTCATCAGTAACGACTCGAACAGCGCGGCGGCCATCTCCACTACGTCGTCGTAGTAGCCAGACCTGGGGCGGAAGAGCGCACTCTCCGCCAGCCCCAGGTCGCGCACGCCGGCTGAGCCGCCGAAGCGCTCGATCAGCCGCTCGTGCAGCTCCAACAGTTCGTCGAGCGTGAGGAACTGGACTCGGTCCACGGATCAGCCACAAGACCGGGTTACTGCGCGAGGAGCTTCCCCAACTCCTCGTTCTCGCGCATCGAGTCCTCCAGATGCCGCAGTACCTCCGGCCTCACCCGGCGCCGCGCCAGATACTCCTCGACCGCCTCGGAGAGCAGGCCCGAGACGTTCCGCTTCGTCTCCCTTGCCAAGTCACGAAGCTCGTTCCAGGCTGCCTCGTCCACCTTCGAGCTGATCTTGATCGCCGTCATTGGTACTCCCCGGCCCCTCTACCCGCCAAAGCCTGACGCGCGTCATGATACGTCGGGCTCGTCTCCATGAGAAGCACGTCGGCTGCCCAAGTCCTCGGATCGCCCCCTCCACGCCACCTCAACGTTCCCAGCGGCACAGGACATCGCCGGCATGTTGCCGCAGCTTCCTCTGCCGAGGCTACTCGCGATCCGCAACGAACTCCGCCTCCCGGCTCTGCAACCACCGCTCTACCCGTACCGAGACCTCGTCCACCTGCCCCTTCGGCCGCAGCGCGCACTCCCAGATGACGCCGACGCGCCAGTCCGCCTGCAGCAGCTTCCTCCGGTGCTCGCGGTCGCGGCGGACGTTGGCCGCGAACTTCCGTTCCCAGTACTCCCGGTTGGTCACCGGCGTCGTTGCGCGGGGGCAGTCCTCGTGGCGATGCCAGAAGCAGCCATGCACGAAGCAAACGGCCCGGAAACGCGGAAACACGAGGTCCGGCCGGCCGGGAAGCGCGGAATCGTGGAGCTTGTAGCGCAGGCCGCGAGCGTGGAGCGCGCGGCGCAAGATCATCTCCGGCCCGGTGTTCCGGCTCCGTACTCTCGCCATGATGCGCGAACGGGTCGCGCTGTCGACCGTGTCCGGCACGCTCTCCCTGGCTCCGGCCGAGCCTTGGATGTTCGGGGGGAGCGCCAAGGCTAGCGCATCGCCGGTTGAAGCCCGCACGACGAGCAGTCGGGCGGGCGGCCACCCGGCCCGGGCGCGGAAGCGGCCTTCTGTATAGTGGCGGCTGCAACCCACCCGGCCGGTTCTCCGACGATCCGGTCCGCTGCCAGGAGCCCGCCAAGCGTGTTCGAGACCTCACGAGAAAGGTCTGAGAAGACTGCCGAAGCTCTTGCGCCCGCCATCGCCGCTTCGCCCTCCGGCCCCACCCCGGGCGAGCGGCGCCAAGCGGCAAACGCGTCGACGACGGGCAGCTTCGCGGAGTTCTTCGCCGGCATCGGCCTGGTCCGCGAGGCGATCGAGCCTCTCGGCTGGCAGTGCGTCTTCGCCAACGACATCGCGCCGCGCAAGGAGGAGATGTACCGGCGGCGGTTCGGCGGCGAGCACTTCCACCTGGGCGACATCCACGACTTGGGCGTCGGCGACCTTCCGCGCGGCCTCGACCTCGTCACCGCGTCCTTCCCCTGCATCGATCTTTCGCTTGCCGGGAACCGCGCGGGGCTGGCGGGCCGGCACTCGGGGACGATCTGGCCGTTCCTGGACATCGTGACCGCGCTGTGCATCCAGCGCACGCCGCCGGCCGCCGTCCTGCTGGAGAACGTGACGGGCTTTCTCACTTCCAGGGGCGGCGCGGACCTCGCCGACGTCTGCCGCCGTCTGGCCGCCGTCGACTACGTCATCGACGTGCTGTTCGTCGACGCGCGCTGGTTCCGGCCCCAGAGCCGGCCTCGTTTGTTCGTCGCGGCGCGGCAACGGGCCGTCGGCGGTCCGTGGCACCCGGCGGATTCCCGGACTTCGCGCGTTCGCCCCGCCGGCGTGCGCCGGTTCGAGGCGGCCCATCCCGAGCTGCCGTTCGTCGACTTGGCGCTGCCGGAGCCCCCGACCGAGGCGTCCGCCACTCTCGCCTCCGTGCTCGAGGAGGTTCCGCCGGACGATGCTCGCTGGTGGCCGGCGGACCGCACTGCCGCCCTGGTCGAGGAGATGGTGCCGCGGAACCGCCAACGCGTGGACGAACTGCTGGCCGGCGAGCGCGACGGAGTCGCGACGATGTTCCGCCGCCGCCGCAACGGCCGCACGGTGGGCGAGTTGAGGCCCGACCGCTTGGCCGGCTGCCTCAGAACTCCCCAAGGCGGCAGCAGCGTCCAGTTCCTGGTTGACTGCCGTAGCGGAGCGGCTCGGATCCGGCCGCTCACCGGCCGGGAGTACGCGCGCCTGCAGGGGGCGGACTCCTTCCCCATCGAAGTAAACGACCGCCAGGCAAGGCTGGGTTTCGGCGACGCGGTATGCGTACAGGCTGTCCGGTGGCTCGTGCAGCACGCCTTCAAACCTGAGCGAAGCCCGGCACCGAACAAGCGAGGCGCCTCCCGCGGAACCGCGGCCGTCCAGTACCCCTGCGCGCCCCCGACGATCGGCCGCGATGCGCCTCAACGCCCCCTGTTCAAGTGACGCGCCCCTTGAATGCTGCCTGACACGCTCGACGCCCGCGCGGCGCTGATCTACTTTCACGCCTACATGTACGGTCCCTACCAGGGCCGTCTTCGCCTGTTCCGGGACCGGGGCCTGAAGCCGCGGATGGTCATGTCGGAGGATTGGGAGGTCTTCACTTCCATCTTGCTGAGGCAGCAGGGCGTGGCCAGTCGCCAAGGCCCGGATCTTGGCGACATCGAGGTCAAGTCGGCAGTCGCCGGCAGTTCCTTCGAGTACCAGTACCACCGGAACTCGTGGCAAGCGAAGCTGGATGCCGACCGGCGGTCCGGCCACGCGTTCGTCTGGTACGGCGACGATCTCGGCACCGTCGAGGTCTGGTACTGCGACGGCGAGCAACTGAGCGGCCACTTCTCCGAGTGGGAAGCCGAGAAACCGTACTCGGCGCCCGGTCAGCAGCGCTTCCGCAAGCAGGTCAGCGCCGGCTGGGTCCGCGACCAGGCGACTCTTCTGCTCCGGGTGCTCGACGGCGAGGCTGAGTATGAATGGCGCGGTACGGCCAGCGCGGACGACGGCTCGAACGAACCGGGCGATTTCACGCAGGACTGACCGGCAGTCGTTCTTCCGTGACCTTCAGCACCGAGCGCGAACGTGTGCTCCATCTGTTGAGAGACGAATGGGCGTCCGCTGAGTGGCTTCTGCAAGAGTTCCGCGGGCTGTTCTCCGATAGCGAGCGTCTGTCGATGTTGAACTGCATTGCCGGTCCTCTCCTCGTTCTGGTCAAGGAAGTCCTCCAGGAGAACCTACTGCTGCGCGTGGCACGTCTCACCGACCCACTGAGAACCGGAGCGCACGCGAATCTGACCCTTCGCCAGGTTCCGGCGCTCTTCGACGACGAACCGGAGAAGAGGCGGGAACTGGACCAGCAGGTGCAGGCCGCCGTTGAAGCCGCCGCCTTTGCCCGTGACCGGCGAAACCGGCAGATCGGCCACAAGGATCTGCGGCATCTGATGGCCACCCATGCGAAGCCCTTGGAGCGAGCAAGCCTTCAACAAGTAGATGCGGCCCTGGCGGCCGCGCACAGAGTACTGGACACCATCGCCGGGTACGAGCAAGCCTGCCTCGTCCGCCGCGATACCGGCTCGGATGCCGCCGACGCGCTCCTCTACCGGACTTTGCGGCTCGTCGAGGCAGTTCAGTTCATCGACGGACTGATCGACCCGGACGGCGCTTCGGGGTACACCGACCATGAGCAGGCCAATGTGTTCCTCGACAAGCTGGGATACGAGCCGGACCGGCGCAGCTACGAGCTCGTGGTCGAGCTACGCGCAGTTGCGAGGTTGTTTCCTCGACAAGATCTCACGATACCGCTCCGGGCCAAGCTGAGCAGGCGGAGGCGAAGCCAAGCGACGCTTCCGTAGTCACGGCGTCGCTCCAAGCGCCCGATAAACTCACCGAACAAGACGAACCTCGAAAAGAGGATGCCTTCGAGGCCGCTCACCCGGCACACGCCGTCCCATCAAGAAGACGCGATCGAAGTTCTCCGGACCAAGTACTACCGTCCCCTCCACATACTCGGCCAAGTGCGCCTGCAAGTAGAACTCGGGCGTGAAGATCAGCAGAACATTCCCGTGCAGGCGAGAATCGAGCGCGTCTTCGCCATGCTTCCTCATCCTCTTCGCCCTCTTTGCTGCGGCCTTGTCGTCCTTCGTCGCGACGACCTCCCTTAGCCGCACCTGAAAGCGCTCCAGGGTCCATTCGACCCCCTGGCCCTTGTATTGGCCCGGGGCTAGTCTGATCTTGCGCTCCCACGTGGCCTTCTCGCCGGGTCCCAGGTCAGCACCATGCCACTGGAAGTCAAACCTGCCGTTCTGCCTTCGCTTCCACCTAACGCTCGTCACTCTGCCATCGGCCGTGGCGATGCAGACCGCGTGCTGCTTCGGGTACTCCACCAGATCGGTCACCTCGACGCCGGTCGGCTTGCCGTCGAAATCGGCCAGGACGTCCGGCGGGTCGTCCTTCTCGCCGCTCTCATCGAGATTGAGCCTGATTCGGGAGATCGAGTGCCCGTGCTTTTCCATTTCCTTGGCCCAGTCACGGACCCTCTCTAGCTCTGCCAGTTCCTGGTAGCCGTGAATGTTGTCTAGGTAGGGAGAGTCCGAACTGAACTGCTCCACGATCCGCAACGTCTCCTCAAGTTCCTCGACATCGGCCAGAGCCCCTTCGGGCCGCTTGTTCTCTCGCTCCGGCATGGTTCCTCCGGTTCGGCGGGATCGGCCCCGCGTTGGATGACTAGACTCCTTGAACAAGGGGCGTCTTAACAGTTGAGTCAAGTTTGGTTCGGGGTGTCCGTGTCGATTCGGCGTGACGGAGGTCGGCCTCAGGCTGCGAGTCGCTGTCCTCGCCAAGCTCTTTGGACCTCGCGGTCGTAGCTGGCGACGGTTCTTCGTAGCCGGGCGTTGGCTTCCGGGTCGAGGGTGGCGGACATGACGGGGCCGAGCACTCGGGCGTGGGTCCGGTGGTAGGCGAACGCTACGCGCAGTCCCCAGTCGGTGATCCGGTAGCGGTGGGTGCGCGGAACCCGTTCGACGATTCCCCGCAGTCGCAGTCGGCGCAGGTCGTAGGTCATGCGGGAGGGTCCGTAGCGGTCCGGCGTGAGTCCGCACAGACTGGCGACCGCGGGCCGCAGGTCGCGGTTGCGGAAGCCGTTGGGCAGGAGGCTGAAGCGCAGCAGGGCGGCGAAGAGACTCTGCACCCTGCGGTCTCCGAAGCGAAGCGCCGAAGCGCGCTGACCCGAGATGCACCGCGGACGGTGCAGATCGTCGAGCGTTTCGGCTCCGAGCAGACAGTCGTGGCTGAGAGTTTGGACGCCGAGCAGGCGTCGGTTGGCGGCGAAGCCGACCTTCTTGAGGTCATCGAGGTTTCTCAGCAAACGACCGACATCGAAGTCGTAGGTGTCGTTGATCACCGTCTCGGTGCGCAGGGCGCGCCCTTCCTTGTGGTACTGCTTGATGCGCGAGTGCTTGTAGTCGACGTGCAGCGACGGGGAGACCCCGTCGGTAATGACGCGGGTGCGATACCGCGAGGGGGTGCGTCGCGTGACGCGGCGCTTGAAGATCAACTGCACGTGCTCGGGCCGTCCCATGTCGAGGTGCTCGCGCAGCACCTCCTCGAAGAAGACCCGACCCTGCACCGGGCGGTCGAAGACCTGGGTCAGGGCGAATTCGGCCTGGAGGATCGAGACGGCGTAGCGGATGCCCCGCCGCCGGTCGCCGGCGGAGAACGGATGCGGCAGGCGAGCCAGCCACTTGCGCAGCAGCGCGTCGATCTTGTCCGCGTCGAGGCCGTCGGCGAGCCGCTGCATCGCCTCCGGGTCCGAGCAGCGCAGGATGCCGTTGTCCAGCGCCTCGTACTCGATCCCCCGCTTGCTCAACTGGCGCTTGAGGTACTCGTGTCCGTTGATGCACAGCTTGGCGTTGTAGGGGAAGTACGAGCAGAACTTCAGGAAGAACGGACCGAAGTCGTCGTCGAACACGTAGAAGTAGTACTGGTTGACCATCGCCGTCGAGTGCACCAGCCACGGATAGCCCGCGTCGGTCGCCGAGTCGTAACGACGCTCGGTACGCAGCACCCGAGCCTTCTCCTGCGCCTTGCCGACGTACAGCACCCCCTCGCCTCCATGCCACCGGCGAAGGTACTCGCGGGTGCGGTCGTCCTTGCGCTCGCCGCGCCGAAACGGGACGATGTCGATCCGATGCTGCCGCGCGTAGCCCTTGATCGCGGCCACGAACCGCCTCGTCATCGGCGCCATCAGCACCGACGACGGCACCTGCGCGCCCCGCACCTCCCGGAAGAACCAGGCCGCGCCCGCGCCACGCTGAAGCACCGGTACGTAGACGTTGAGGTACATCCGATCGACGCACTCCAGCGTCAACGACACATGCTCCTCAAGAACCTCGGCTGCCGTGCGTGCTACCTTCATCAGCGGACTCCGGTCGATGGGCTTCTCACCGGCCAGCTTAAGGCCACCTTCGCCGCAGAGCGACAATACGGCGGATTCACTCCGCAGCTGAAGCAGCGACCGGAGTCCGATCGACGCCAAGGCCGAGGCCGACCACCGCCGCGAACATGCTCGTCGGTCTGAGGCGAAGCCTCGTTAGGACTAGGCAGCAATACTCACCGTCACTCACCTATGCCGCGCGCGACGGGAATCCGTTTACGTCCCAGGCTTCCCGGCAGTATCGCCGCCAGCGCTATGCCGCCGGTGACTGAAGCTCCCACCCCGAGTCAGTGAATCACCCCCCGCAGCCGCGGGTCCAGCAGGTCCCGCAACGCGTCGCCGACGCAGTTGAACGACAGCACCAGCAGGAAGATCGCCACGCCGGGGACGATCGAGAGCAGCGGCTGCTGTTCGAGCATCGGGAAGGCCTGCTGGAGCATGTTGCCCCAGGTGGGCGTCGGCGGCTGGATGCCGACGCCGACGAAGCCGAGGGCGGCTTCGGTGAGCACCGCGTAGCCCATGCTGAGAGTGCTCTGGACGATGACCGGGGCGATGCAGTTGGGGAGGATGTGGCGGGCGATGATGCGCGGGTGGCTCAGGCCGAGGGACTCGGCGGCCTTGACGAAGTCGCGCTCGCGGATGGAGAGCCCCTGGCTGCGGACGATCCTCGCCATCCAGGGGACGTTGGCGATGCCGATGGCGATGATGACGGTCTGGAGCGAACCGCCCAGCGCGGCGGCCAGGCCGACCGCGATCAGCAGGCTGGGGAAGGTAACCAGCGCGTCCATGAGACGCATCAGCACGTCGTCGACGCGGCCGCGGAAGTAGACGGAGAGCAGGCCGAGCGGCACCCCGAGCAACACGCCGAGGCCGACGGCGCCGAGGCTGACGGACAGCGCGATCCGGGCGCCGACGATCAGCCGGGCCAGCGTGTCGCGGCCCATCTGGTCGGAGCCGAGCCAATGCGCGGCGCTCGGGCCCGAGAGCAGGTTGTCGAAGTCCATCTCCTCGGCGTCGACGGGGACGATCCAGGGCGCCAGCACCGCCGCGACGGCGATCAGGGCCAGGACGACGAGGCCGCCGAGGGCCTGCGGCACGGAGGCGAGCTTGCGCAGCAGCTCGACGGTCGGGTGGCCAAGGCTGGCAGCGACGCTAGTCACCGAACTTGATCCTCGGGTCGAGCCAGGCGCAAGCGAGGTCAGTGACCAGGTTGGCGGCGAGCACGGCGACCGCCATCAACAGTACAGCCGCCTGCACCACCAGGAAGTCGCGGGCGAAGATCGCCTGCACGATGTACTGGCCGGTGCCAGGGATGCCGAAGAGCGTCTCGATGACGATCGCGCCGGCGAAGATCCGGCCGGTCTGCAGGCCGAGAATCGTGATCACCGGCAGCAGCGCGTTGCGCAGGGCGTGCGACCAGATCACCGTGCGCTCTCTCGATCCCCGGGCGCGCGAGGTCCGCAAGTAGTCCTGGGCGAGCACTTCGAGCATGGCCGAACGGCTCTGCCGCATGATGAGCGCACAGCTCGTGACGCCCAGCGCGAAGGCCGGCAGGACCATGTGGCGCAGGCTCTGCAACGGATCGTCGAAGAGGCTCACGTAGCCCTGGCTCGGCAGCCAGCCGAGCCCCACGCCGAAGAGCAGGATCGCCATGATGCCGAGCCAGAAGTTCGGGATGGCGACCCCGCCGATCGAAACCACCGTCGCCGCGTAATCGATCGGCTTGCCGCGATAGACCGCCGACGCGATGCCCGCCGGCACGCCAACGAGCACCGCCAGGATCCACGCCGCGAGGCCGAACTGCAACGTCACGAGCGCCCGGCCGCCGAGTTCCTCCGAAACCGGACGCATGTTCTGGGTCGAACGGCCGAAGTCGCCCTGCAGCACGTTGCCGAGCCAGATCAGATACTGGACGATGACCGGTTCGTCCAAGTGGTGACGCTCCCGGATGAGCTGCAACTGCTCCTCGTCGAGCGCCTCGCCGGGCCCGATGAACGCGCGCGCCGGGTCGCCCGGAATCGCGAGCATCAGCGCGAACACCAGGAACGTGACCAGGAGGAGGACGGGCACCGCCTGCAACAGGCGGCGCGCGAGGTAGCTGCGCATGTGGCTGGTGCTACTCCTCCAGCCAGATCGTCGCGAAGTTCATCTTGCCGTCCCAGCCCATCAACTGGTCGAGGTTGCGCACTCGCCCGGGGGCCGCCGCGAAGGTCACGCCGTAGAGCAGCGGCGTGAACCAGGCCTCGCCGAGCACCGTCCGGTTGAGCTCGACGTAGACCCGCTTGCGGGCCTCGTTGTCGTAAAGCGAGGCGCCCAGCTCGACCAGTTCGTCGACCTCGGGCCGCAACACGTTGCCCGGGTTGTAGTAGCCGTCGCTCTTGTAGGCCAGCGAGGCCATCCAGTCCGGCTCGGGATAGCGGCTCCACGACGTAACGAACATCGGGTACTCCTGGCCATGGTTGAACCGCTCGGTCGCCGGTCCGCTCGAGAGCACGTCGATGTTCATCCGGATGCCGATCTTCTTCAGCATCGCCCGCACCACCTCGGCGCTCGACACGAGCAGCGGGTTGTGGTGGGTGACCGCCGTGAACTCCAGGCCGCTCTCGCGGCCGGCCTTCGCCAGGTAGCGGCGCGCCTTGTCGATGTCGTAGTACGGGCGCTCCTCGTCCGGCTCGTGGACCCAGGAACCCACCGGCCACATCCCCGCGTCGGCCTCGATAGCCCGGCCGAAGAAGATCGCCCGGTTGATCACGGCCGGATCGACGGCGTGCGCGATCGCAAGCCGAACGTTCACGTCGTCGAGCGGCGGCTTGTTCACGTTGAACACCAGCGTCAGCGCGATGGCGCCGCCCGGCATCGTCTCGATCCGGAAGCGCTCGTCCCGCTCGAAGGTCGAGATGTCCTTGTAGGGAAGGTAGGTGACGTCGATCTCGCCGGTGCGCAGGGCGGCGGCGCGGACGGTCTCGTCGCGGATCACCCGGACCGTGACCTCGTCGAGATACGGCAGTTGGTTGCCGTGCTCGTCGCGGCCCCAGTAGTCCTCGTTCCGCACGAAGTGCACGAGGGTGCCGGTGATCACCTCCTTCACGCGGAACGGCCCGGTTCCCGACGGGTTCCAGCCGTAGTCGGCGCCGAGCGCCTCGATCGCGGCCGGCGAACTCATCACGCCGCCCCGGTCGGCCAGCATGCCGAAACCCGCGCCCCACGGGCCGGCCAGATCGAAGCGCACGGTGTACTCGTCGATCGCCTCGACCCCCTCGATCACCGCCAGCGACGCGCGCGGCGTGGCGACGGTCGCGGGATCCAGAATCCGCTCGACGTTGGCCTTCACCGCCTGGGCATTGAACGGGGTGCCATCGTGGAAGACGACGCCCTCCCGCAGGTGAAACGTGATCGAGTCGGGATCCGTCGCGATCTCCCAGGAGGTCGCGAGCGAGGTCTCCGGCCGCGGATTCAGTTGCTGGTCCGCGTCGACCAGTTGATCGAAGATCTGCCGCCAGAAGTAGGCGTCGGCGCCCGACCGGCCGAGGATCGCGTCGAGCGACGTGGGCTCCAGGGAATGACCCACCCGGAGGTGGCCGCCGTAGCGCGGGCCACCGACGGCGGGAGATCGTGGCGCCAGGGTGCCGGTCTCCAGCCGGTCGGCACGGCTCTCCGGCGCGCAGCCGAGCACCCAAGCGAGAAGCGCCGGGAGCAGCAGGACCGACCCGGATACGATCGCCTCGAAGGGCGACGATGGCGAAGGACCGACGGACATCTGGGTCCCCCAACTCTATGGGGAGCGCCGCGGAGGAGTTCGAGCGCAAGTTCGACGCCGGCGAGGACATCTCGAAGCACCTCGACCTGACGGAGACGCGACGGCCCCGCCGCTACTGCCGCCCCGCCAACGTCGATTCCTCGTCGAAGCGCTAACGCATGGTCAGGCGAATCGGCGCCGCATGACGGCCCAGGCCGCACGGACCGCCAAGCTCTCTCTCCGGGAAGGAGAGAAGGCGCTCGACCGGTCGGCGAGCGCGCTCGACACGGCTACCGACATCCCGTTTCGCGAAGTCCTCCGCATCTTCGGGCGGGCCCTCTCCTACATGCGCCTCTTCAAGGCGCGCGTCGCGGCCAAGTTCGGGTTCGTGACGGCCGAGATGGTCTTCCGGCTGCTCGTCGCGCCGTGGCCGGGCAAGGTCGTCGTCGACCACGTCATCCTCGGCATGCCCATCGTCGACGCGGCCGGCTTCCCTTCCTACCTGGCCCCATTCGTGCTGTTCCTGGCCGGCAAGGGACCGCTGGAGATCATGGCGTGGGTGCTCGTGCTCGGCGTGTTCATGGTGACCGTGTTCGGGTTCACGACGAGCCGCGGCACCGCCAGGTCGGCGAGCGGAGTGCCCACCGGCGCCTCCGCCGCGTCGTCGGGAGGCGTCACCCCCCTCCTGGCCCAGGGCCACGGCACGCTGGCCCAGGGGCACGACACCGCCACCCGGACCGAGAACGAGGCGAACCGCGGCTCCGGCCTGATGGGGGGCATTCTCGGGCTCCTCGACTTCCGCGTCCATCTGCGCCTGACCCAGTCCCTGAACCACCTGCTCAGGACCCGGCTGGCCGGGCGGATCAGGCGCCTGCCGATGACCACCCTGGACGACCAGCGGATCGGCGACAGCGTCTACCGCGTCCTCTACGACACGTCGAGCGTCAGCCTCGTTCTCTACGAGGTGGGCCTCGAGTTCTACTCGCACGCCCTCGGCATCGGGATCAGCGCGACGATGATGTACGTGTACTTCGGCGACGCGCCCGAGGTCATCCTGCTGGCCGCCGCGTCTCTGCCGATCATGCTCGTCTTCGTCGTGCCCTTCGCGCGGGCGGCGCGCCGCAGGAGTCAGGCGAGCCGCGCTTCCGGCGCCGCCACGACGAGCAAGATCGAGGAGGGCATGAGCAACGTGCTCGCCATCCAGAGCCTCGGCGGCGCCGAGCGGGAGGGCCGGCGCTTCAGGAAGGCCAGCGAGGAGTCCTTCCGGCGCTTTCGCATCGAGTCGCTGCTCAGATTGACCTACCAGCAGTTCGGCAGCCTGGCGTTCCTGCTGGGCCAGGTCCTGTTCTTCGTCGTCATCGCAGGACGGGTGATCGACGGCACGTTCACCGCCGGCGACTACTTCGTCCTGAACTACTACTTCTTCGTCCTGAGCGCGACGTTTGCCGGAGCCGGCTTCATCTACCCGGTTCTGCAGAACAACATCGCCGGCCTGCGCCGGGTGTTCTTTCTGATGGACCTGCCGTCCGAGAAGACGCGCGAAGGCGTCGCCCTGCCCCGGATCAGCCGCGGCGTCGAGATGAAGGGCGTCGGACTGACCTATCCCGACGGGCGGCGGGCGCTGCGCAACATCGACCTGGAAGCGAGGATCGGCGAGATCGTCGCCTTGGTCGGCCCGACCGGCGCCGGCAAGACGAGCCTCGCCTTCATGGTGCCGGCCTTCGTCCAGCCCACGGAAGGCACGGTGACGATCGACGGCGTCGACCTGAAGGACGTTTCGGTGGACAGCCTGCGCCAGCAGGTCTCCTACGTCTTCCAGGAGACCCAACTGTTCTCCGACTCGATCATCGAGAACATCCGCTACGGCAACCCGGAGGCGACCGAGGCGGAGGTCGAGCGCGTCGCGCGCATCGCCGGCGCGCACGACTTCATCGCCGCCCTGCCCGACGGCTACCGGACCAGCCTCGGCACCGTGACCAGCAAGCTCTCGGTCGGCCAGAAGCAGCGCATCGCGATCGCCCGGGGACTTCTCAGGGACGCGCGCATCCTGATCCTCGACGAGCCGACTTCCGCGCTCGACCCGGAAACCGAGGCCTACCTCGTCGATGCCCTGCACGAGGCGGCGAAAGACAAGCTGGTCGTCATCATCGCCCACCGCCTGTCGACGATCGCCCACGCGGACCGGATCTGCTTCCTGGAGGACGGTCAGATTCGGGAGCAGGGAACCCACGAGGAACTGATGGCCGTGCCCGATGGGAGATACCGGAGGTACGCCGCCCTGCAGGCCGGAGCGCAAGGATGACTGAACGCAAGACCGACACGTCGAGTGCGAGGGTCGTGGATGCCGTCCTGGCAGCGCTGCGTGCCTACGATGCGGCGACCAGGGCAGGGGACGTCAACGGGCAGGTCGAGTTCTTCGCCGACTCCTGGCGAAGCAGCTCCGGCACGACGAAGGCTGATCTGCGGGAGTATCTGCAGAAGCAGGTCGACAGACCGACCGATCGGGAGAAGCGCTTCGTCCTCGATGACGCCGAAGTGGCTTTCGACGGAGACACTGCCACCATCGACCCGGTCGCGCTCCGTTCGCCGACCGGGGGCGGCTTCCTGGAGTTCAGGATGACCAGGGAGGCGAACGGCGCCTGGCGTTGCGTGTCCGTCGCCGGGTCCAGGAAGGCGGATCGACTCGCCGAGAACGCTCGCGAACTACGCGAACGCATCCTGAGTGACCCGGCGCGGCCCGGCTACCACTTCGTCATGCCAGAAGGCGTGGCGATGCCGTTCGACCCGAACGGAGCCATCTACTGGAAGGGCCGCTACCATCTCTTCTACATCTTCCAGGACACGCGGCTGGGCGAGCGGTCGGATCACTGGGGCCACATGTCGAGCGCGGACCTGTTCCACTGGCGCCACCATCCGACGGGTCTGCTCGACGGCATGTACAGCGGCAACTGCTTCCTCAACAAGGAAGGTGTGCCGACGATCTGCTACCACCAACACGGCGAGGGCAACGCGATGGCGGTGGCGCTCGACGACGACCTGAACGACTGGAAGAAGCTCGACTCGAACCCGATCACGCCGCAAACCCGGGAGGGAGACGAGCACCACGGAAAGTACCGCTCGTGGGACCCCTTCGGATGGCGTGAAGGCGAGACCTACTACGCGATCTTCGGCGGCAAACGCCCGGCCGTCGCCAAGTCGCCGGCACTCGACGGCGAGTGGAAGTACGCTGGCGACCTGTTCGCCCACGGTGTCGAAGGTGTTTCGCTCAACGAGGACGTGTCCTGCCCCGATCTCTTCGAACTCGGCGGCAAGCACGTGCTCCTGTGCATCAGCCACCGGCTCGGCTGCCGCTACTACATTGGGGCATGGAGGGACGAACAGTTCCATCCTGAGACCCACGCCCGGATGAGCTGGGTCGACAACTCGTTCTTCGCTCCGGAGAGCCTGGTCGACGACCGGGGCCGCCGCATCATGTGGGCCTGGATCCTCGACGAGCCTCTGTTCGGAGCGCGAACGAAGCACGGCTGGTCCGGCACGTTGAGCCTGCCGCGGGTGCTGTCGCTCGGGGATGACGGGCTGCTCCGCATGGACGTGCCGGAGGAGATCGAAGCGCTCCGCTACGGCGAGGTGCGGATGGGGCCGCTCACGGTCGAATCCGGCAGGGAGGTCGCGCTGGAAGGCGTCGCCGGCAACAGCCTGGAACTGCAGGTAGAGATGGAAAGCGCCGAGGCTTCGCACTTCGGCGTCAAGGTCTGCGTGTCGCCCGATGGTCAGGAGGAGACCTCCATCTTGTACGACGCCGAGGAGAACCTGCTCAAAGTCGATACGCGCAGATCGGGTCCTGACGACACGCCGAAGGCCGTCGAAGCAGCTCCGTTCGAGTTGACGCCCGGCGAGCGACTCGAGCTGCGCGTCTTCGTAGACAAGTCCGTCGTCGAGATCTTCGCCAACCGCCGTCAGGCCATCGCGCGGCGCATCTATCCTTCTCGCCAGGACAGCGTCGGCGTCAGGGTTTTCTCCACTGGCGGCAACAGCCGCGTGCACTCCCTGAAGGCCTGGAAGATCACGCCTTCGAATCCCCACTAAGGACCATGTGATGAAGCTCCACGACCCCGAACTCCGCACGCTCGTCGAACAGCTCTCCCGGATCGAGGACAGGCTCGGAGCCGGAACGGGTCCTCAAGTCACGTCTCCGGAGACTGCGATCGTGGAGCTGCTCAGAGTCGTGCGGTCGCTGACCGAGCGTCTCGACGAACTGCGCCCGCGCTAACGACATAGACGATGCCGCTTGCGTCACCGGCGACGACGGTCTGGCCGTCGAGCGAGACGGCGCAAGGGCGTACACGGTCGTTGCACTCGAAGGCGGCGAGCTGCTGCCCTGACTCGAGGTCCCACAAGCGCAAAGTCCGGTCCGGGGAGGTGGAGACGGCGCGCCGGCCGCTCGGCGTCAGAATCACGGAGAAGACCGGTCCGGTGTGTCCCTCAAGTACGTGGCGGCCACGGCCCGTCTGGAGATTCCAGGCGCGGAGTGTTGTGTCGGCGGACGCGGAGACTGCTGTTGCGCCGTCCGGCGCCACTTCCACGCCATAAACCTCTGCCCTGTGTCCCGTGAGCGTGTGCAATGCGCGGCCCGAGTCGAGATTCCAGAAGCGCAGCGTCCGGTCGCCGGACGCGGAGATGGCTCGCCTGCCGTCCGGGGCGACGGCGACGGCGTGGACCGCGCCGGTGTGGCCTTCGAGGGTGCATAACTCCAGTCCGACCTCCAAGTCCCACACCCGGACTGTCTTGTCCCAGGAGACGGAAACGGCACGAGTGCCGTCGGCAGTCAGGGCGAAGGACTTGACGTCGTCCGTGTGCCCCTCCAACACATGCACTTCCCGGCCCGTCCGGGAATCCCACACCCGGAGCGTGGCGTCCGCTGACGAGGAGACGACGCGCTCGACGTTCTGCGTCAGCGCAACGGAGTAGACCTCGGCCGCATGCCCCTGGAGCACCTGGAGTGTCCGACCGGAAGCCAGATCCCAAACGCGCAAGGTCGCGTCGAAGGAACCGGATACGGCTCGCTTGCCGTCCGGCGTTGCGGCGACACACCAGACGCCGGCGCCGTGGCCCTCGAGCGTGTGCAGGGCCCGCCCTGACTCGAGGTCCCAAACACGCAACGTCGCGTCCGCCGACGCGGAGACCACGCGCCGGCCGTCCGGCGTCACCGCGAGGGCCTCGACCCTCCCGGTGTGCCCCTCAAGCCTGTGAACCAGCCTGAAGCGACACATACTCGCGGTACCGCCCATCCGGCATCGCCATCAGTTCCTCGTGCGTACCTGACTCCCGCACTTCGCCGTCCTCCAGAAAGCAGATCCGGTCGGCGTTGGCGATCGTCGACAGGCGGTGGGCGACGATGACGACCAGTTTGTCCTTCGCCGCCTCGTGCAGGGCGTCGACCAGGTACGCCTCGGTTTCGGGGTCGAGCGCCGAGGTCGGTTCGTCGAGGATCAGAATGCGGGCTTCCCGGAGGAGCCCCCGGGCGATCGCGATGCGCTGCTTCTGCCCGACCGACAGCTTGCTGGTCACCGTGCCGAGGTTGGTCCGATAACCGTCCGGCAGGGCGGCGATGAAGTCGTGGGCGCCGGCGACCCGCGCGGCGCGCTCGACCTGCGCCTCGCTCGCCTCCGGGTTGCCGTAGCGGATGTTCTCGAGGATCGAGTCGGAGAAGAGCTGCGTCTCCTGGAAGACGTAGGACACCTGCTTCCTGAGGCTCTCGACCGCCACGTCCTTGAGATCGACGCCGTCGACCTTCACCGTGCCCTCGGTCGCCTGAACGAAGGCCGGCACCATGTAGGCGAGGCTCGTCTTGCCGGCGCCGGTCGGGCCGACGAAGGCGACGATCTCGCCGATCCTGGCCTCCAGGTCGACGTTGCGGAGCGCGCGGCGGCCGTCGGGATACTTCAGCCCCACGCCCCTCATCTCGACGCCGCGCTCGATCCTGGCCAGTTCGACGCCGTCTCGCGTCCTCTCGGCCGGCAGGTCCATCAGGAAGAACACCCGCCTCATGCCCGCGATGTCGCGCTGCCATTCGGTGTACATGAACCCCCAGGCCCCGAACGTCGCGCTGAGGACGAAGAAGTAGTACGTGAGGACGAAGTAGTCGCCGGCGGTGAACGTGCCGTCGATCACTCGCCCCGCCATCACGATGAAGAACAGGACCTGGCTCAGCAGCAGCGCCAGGCTAAAGGCCTGCCGGTACGTGAGCACGAGGAACCACTCCGTGCGGAAGCGCTTGAACGACTCGGCGCTCGCCCGCCGGAAGCGCCGGCCCTCCCGCTCGTTGCCGCCGAGGCTCTGGACGGCGAGCACGTTGCTCATCCCCTCCTCGATGTTGCTCGTCGTGCTCGAGCCGGAGGCGCGGCTGGCCTGACCCCGGCGCCGCGCCATGCGGGCGAAGGGGAGTTCGATGAGGAACACGATCGGAAGAGCCAGCATGCCCAGCAAGATGACCTCCGGCGCGGCGCCGAAGTACGTGAACATGATGTAGAGCGTGACGACGACTCCGAGCAGGCCGGAGTAGAGCCCGAGCGCGATCCCGTGCAGCAGCGCGCTGACGCTGGTGGTGTCGTACAGGACGCGGAAGACGCTGTCGCCGATCCGCAGGTCGTCGAGCGTCGTCATCGGCAGCGACCTGAGCTTGCCGGCCACTTCCGTGCGGAGGTAGTGGTTCATCGACTGCATGAGGCGCAGATGCAGCCGGAAGTCGAGGAATCCCAGGATGCCCGCCATCAGGCCGGAGCCGAGGTTCGCCTGGTTCTCCGTCTGCGTGGCGATGTCGTGGCCCTGGGCCAGCGTGCCGTGGCCCTGCGGCGAGAGGACCGTGGCGCCGCCGGACGAGCCCGCGGACGCCCCGGTCGGCGCACCGCTCGGCGACCTGCCCGCCCCCCGGCTCGTGGTGAACCCGAAGACCGTCACCATGAACACCCCGAGCAGGAACACCCAGAGCATCGTCTCCACCGGGCCCATGCCGTCCAGCAGCAGCACCGCTGGCGCGAGATACGCAGGGAAGCCCGACGCGTCCCCGATCGGCGCGCCCAGGATGACGTGGTCGACGACGACCTTGCCCGGCCAGGGCGCGACCAGCAGCCGGAAGACCAACTCCACCGTGATGAAGCCGAGCTTCGTCGCGATGCGCGCCCTGAACAGCCGGAAGGTCGAGACGACCCGCCCGAAGATCCGCAGGACCTCCCGGAACGGGATGTCCGTGCCCAGGTCGAGGACGCTGGCCGCGCGGTCGAGTCGCTTCTCGCGTTCCCGAAACGACTGTCGCGACGCCCCGGCCGCCTCGGCCATCAACCGGCCTCGCCGGCACGTCTCGACAGTCTCGCCTCGGTCTCCACGAATGACCGGTAGCGCCCGCCGTCCACCGCCATGAGCTCGTCATGGGACCCGTTCTCGACGATCCGGCCGCCGTCGAGATAGAGGATCCGGTCAGCCTGCTGAATCGTCGAGATCCGGTGCGTGATGAGGAAGATGGCGCGGCCCTCGCCCCACGCCGACAGGCGTTCGAGCACCCGGTGTTCGGTATAGGCGTCGAGCGCGGCCGTCGGCTCGTCGAGAATCAGGATCGGAGCGTCCTTGACGATCGCCCGGGCGATCGAGAGGCGCTGGCGCTGCCCCGTCGACAGCTTGCCGCCGCGGTCACTGAGGACCGTGTCCAGACCTTCCGGCAGCCCGGCGACGTACTCGTCCACGCAGGCGACGCGGGCCGCCTCCAGGACCTGCCCGTCGCCCGCGTCGGGGACGACGTAGCGGATGTTGTCGCGCACGGACATGCCGAACAGGACGTTCTCCTGGAGAGCGACCGAGACGTTGGCGCGCAAGCTGTCCACGTCCAGCTTGCGGAGGTCGACTCCGTCGATCGAGACCGTTCCGGAGTCGGGATCGAACAGCCGAAGCAGCAGGCTGACCAGCGTGCTCTTGCCCGATCCCGTCGGACCGACGATCGCCGTGATCGAGCCCGGTTCCACGGCGAGACTGACGTCGCGCAGCACCGGGCGGTCCGGTTCGTAAGCGAAGTCGACGCCGTCGAACCGGATCTCCCGCCGGAAGGGCCCCATCGGCACGGCGTCCGGAGCGTTCTTCACGTCGGGCTCGATGTCGAGGATGTCGAAGGAGCGGTCGAGCCCCATCGCCATGTCCTGCGCCTGCGACCACAGGGTCACCAGGTTCCGCACCGAGACGCTCGACGCGCCGATCTGCTCCTGCGCCCAGTTGTACGCGGCCAGGTTCCAGGTCACGAAACTGAGGCCCACGAGCGCGACGAGCGCCGTCGCGAACGTCTCCCGCTCCCCGTTGGCCCAGACCGCCATCAGGAACTGCGCGGTCAGGAGCGCCGCGGCGGCGATCGAGAAGGTGACGATGCCGACGACGGCCATCAGCGACCGGACCCGGAAGGACGCGTCGAACGCCCTCACCGAATCGCGCTCGAGCCGCTCCTGCTCCCTGTCCGCGGCGCCGTAGGCCTTGATGACCCGGATTGCGGCGAACGTCTCCTGCACGCGCGAGGTGAAGTCCGAGTTGGCTTCCCGCGAAGCCAGTGACCGCTCGCGCATCCGCGGCGAGAACCAGCGCCCCCACATGACGGCGAGCAGGACAATGCTGAGCGCCATGCCGCCGAGGATCGGATCGAGCGCGGCCAGGAAGACGACGCCGATCGCGTAGGTGCTCAGCATCTGCATCGACTGCGTCACCGTGCCGATGACGGCCGTGACCTGGGCGCTGTCCTGGTAGATGCGGTAGACGGAATCGCCCACCCGGTGATCGCTGTGGTAGCGGAGAGACAGCCCGAGCCAGCGCTCCACCAGCGCCATCCGCAGGTCCTGGTTCACGCGCTGCATGATGAAGATGTAGTAGTACGGCAGCAGCATCATCGCCGGGAGCTGCGCGAACCAGCCGAAGACCATGAAGACGGCGTAGATCCACTTCAGGCTGTGCCGCTGCTCCGCGGTCAGGGGGGCCAGGTCGATGTTCGGTTCGGCGGCGGCATCGGCGTCGGGTTCCGCGGCGGCGGCAGCGTCGGACTCGGCAGCGGCGGAAGCGTCGGGCTCGGCGGTGCCAGCGTCGGCTTCCGCGGCGTCCCCGGCATCCGCGCCCGCCGCCGCTTCGCCGGCGAGTTCCGACCGGCCGATGAAGTCGGCCAGGAACGGGGTCAGCGGCTCGGCCTGGAGAATGGACTGGCTGATCAGGTCCACCGAGAAGAGGGCGATCACCATCGTCAGCAGGGTCGAGGCCCACACCAGGACGAAGTAGTAGACGAGGTGGCTGCCGAGCCGGACGCGGAAGCGCAGCCTGCCGCCGGCCACCCGGTACTGGAGCACCCAGATGCAGACGCATCCCGCCGCGACGAGTCCGACGTAGAGGGTGTCGGCGAGGCCCTCCACGCCGAACAGCGCGAACAGAAACGCCGCAGTGCCGACGAGCACGAGCGCGAAGGACAACCAGAGGTAGGCCCCGCCCCGGGCGAAGAGGAGCGCCCACACGAGGACGGTCATCAGGACCGTGCCGGCAAGCAGGAGGTCGTGGCGCCAGTCGGTGCCCGGGGGCGCCAGCCACAGGAGGCCGAGCGCGGTCAGGACGGTGACCAGGGGCGGAACGTGGCGGAAGCTCCACGCGCCGTCCGCGGCGGCGTCGCCGTCGGCGGCCTTGCTACGCGGCAGCTCCCGCCAGCGGCCGACGATCTGGGGCCAGAGATACGGCCAGGTCCGGACGAAGATCCGGAAGACGGCGACGAAGCCCTGCTCTTCCGTCGGCTTGCTCGGCTCTCGTTCTCCCGAGTCCTCCCCTTCGCCCCAGAAGGGGAGCGCCCGCGCCTGCTTCACGACAGCGTATCGACCAGGCCGGCTTCGATGATCCGCCGGTCCCTGGTCAGCAACGTGGCGCCAAGCACCCGGGCCGTCGCCACCAGAATCCGGTCGGCGGGGTCGCGGTGAAAGGAATCAGGAAGCGTCGCAACGTGTTCGCCGATCGCCGGAGAGATGCCCTGCCGGCGCACGAGCGGGTGCGCCACCGCCTTGTCGAGCCACTCCCTCAGCGGCAGCGTCAGGCGTATGCGGCCGAGGCTGTGCAAGGTCGCGATCTCCCAGATCGAGATGTCGGACACGAGCAGCGGAGACTCCGGGCCCACGCCCGCCAAAGCCTCCCGCTGGGACGACGAGAGGCGGCCCGGGTCGTTGAGCCACCGGATCAGGACGTGGGTGTCGAGCAGCAGCGTCAACGCCGCGCGCTTTCCCAGTCGTCCGCGGGCACGGCAAGCGCCAGGATGTCCCCTGTTTCGACGACCGTGCCCCTCAGTTCGTACTGAGGGTACGCATCACCGGCCCGAACGGCGGGTCCGAGTTCCGCGACCGGCCGGCCGCGCTTGAGGATGACGACGGGTTCTCCGGTCTCGGCGACTCGATCGAGGAGAGCGAGGCAGCGGGCCTTGAAGTCGGTGGCGTTGATTGTCTGCATCTGACCAGTCTTCATGCCCGGTCGGATCGTGTCAAGCCGCTTCAGGGAAGCTCTGCCGTTCTCCTGCGGCCCTCGACCGCGAAGTCGCCCTCGGGGGGCACATCGAGGCTCAGGGCGCCGCGGACGGTGTCGCCCCGGACCTGCAGCCAGGCGCTCAGCTTGCTCACCGACCCCTTGCCCCAGTTCACCTGGGATCCGGAGGCGACGTACTCGTAGCTCAGGATGCCGTCCTCGAACCGGACCGCCGTGACCTCCATCTCGCCGTCGACCTCGTCGTGGAGCGTCGCGGCGAGGGCGCCGTCCCGCTCGGACACGGTCAGCACGCTGCGGCGGAACTCGCCGAGGACCTTCGTCACAACGTCCCACTCGCCGACCACCGCGGCGGGATCGACCGGCGCCCCGGCGCCAACGACGCCGGGATAGTCGCGCCAGAGCCACCGCAGCGTCTCCGGGAAGATGGCGCCGCCGTGCCTCAGGTCGTGACCGCCCGTGCCCATCTCGAAGCGGTAGTCGTAGCGGGCGAACATCAGGGCGGACTCCATCTGGAGGTTGGCCAGCGCCCAGTTGCCCTCCGCGAGGTTGATGTCGTTCTCGCCGTCCTGGAGGAAGACGCGGATGGGCTTGGGGTTCCCGCGCGTCTTGCGGATCAGGTAGGGGTACCGGGAACCGCCCTCGAGCCTCGTGTAGCTGCCGACGTGGCTGACGACCTTGCTGAAGGCGTCGGGGCGTTGCCAGGCGACGGTGAAGGAGACCAGGCCGCCGTCGCTCATGCCGGCGATCGCCCGGCCGGCCGCCTCGTCCGTCAGGTTGTAGTCCTTGCCGACCTCGGGGAGGATCTCTTCCAGCAGGAAACGGGCGTAGGTGTCGTCGAGGGGCACGTACTGCGCGTGGCGCTGGTCCCAGGGGAGTTCCTTCATGCCGGGATTGATGAAGACGCCGATGGTCACCGGCATCTCGCCCCTGTGGATCAGGTTGTCGAAGACGGTCGGCGCCCGGACGGGGCCCTCGGGGTCCGCGTAGAACTGGCCGTCCTGGAAGACCATGACGGCCGCGGGTTCGGCGGCGTCGTACTGGGCCGGGACGTAGACCCGGTACTCGTGCGTCGTGCCCGGGTAGACGCGGCTGTCGTTCCAGGTGCGCTGCTCCACCGTGCCGGTCGGAACGCCTTCATGAGGCAGGGAGTCTGGACCGAGGGCGTACTGTGAACCGGCGGCGGCTGCCGGGAGCATCAGGGACACGAGCAGGACGGCGGACCGAAGCGGATGCCGGCCTGGCGGCCGGCGCGCTCTCCCGGCCGCCTGCGGCGACAGCGGGTCGGAAGACCCGCGCACCCAGCGAAGCGACGGCCGGGGCGGTTTCCCGGCCGCCTGCGGCGGCAGCGGGTCAGAGGACCCGCGCACCCAGTCTGCAGAGTTCGCGGTTCGCTCCTAGTTGAACGGCCGGAAGCGGAGCTGCATGCCGACCTCGCGGGGAGGCGTCACGAAGCCCAGGGCCGGGACGGCGCCGTTCCCGGAGATCGGCAGGTACTCGAGGACGGCGACCTCGTCCATGACGTTCTTCAGGAACAGCGAAACCGACCACCTGTCGCTCGGCGTACTCCAGACGCCGCCCACGTCCAGCCGGTCGTATGCCGGCAGCTCCCAGATGTCGATGTTGCCGATGCTGGGAAACGCCGGGTCGGTGTGCGTGTAGGTCGTCTGGAGCGAAATGTGGCCCGCGGAGACGAGCGACTTGAACCAGGACGCCGTCAGCGCCAGCTTGTTCGCCGGCGCCTTCGGCAGCCGGTTCCCGGTCTGATCGGTCGGCAGGTCGTACTCGCTCGTGGCTGGCTCGCCGGTGTCGAAGTTGATGTAGTTCCACGTCGCCGTCTGGCCGTAGGGGTGACCGTTGATCACCGAGGAGTGCCGACCGATCTCCGAGTCCTGCCAGGCATAGAAGCCCCGGAGCCCGAACGAGCCGATCCGGTAGCTGAACTCGAGGTCGACGCCCTGAATCGTCGTATCGGGAATGTTCGCGGTGTACTCGACCAGCGGCGTCGTCGAGTAGATCGAGATCGGAATGTCCACGCCCGGCGGCGGCGCCTGCGTCGCACTGAGCTGGTAGTCGTCGAACTGGTTGTACCAGAGGCCGGCCGAGAGCTGCAGACGGGAGTCGAGGAAGAAGCCCTTCGCTCCCACTTCGTAGTTCACCAGCGTCTCTTCCTTGATGTACGGGGGCACCTGGCCCGGCAGACCGATGTTGAAGCCACCGGAACGGAACCCCGTGGAGACCCGGCCGTACATCAGATGGCCGGCATCCGTCGTGCGCTCCAGGGCGAGGTGGCCGATCGGCCGCGCCCAGGTCTGAGGAAACGGGTTGCCCTCGCCTGCGAGCGCGATCGTGACCGGGGCGCCTCCCAGAGCCAGCGTGAAGAAGCCGCCCTGGTCCACGGGCCTCTGCGCCTTTTCGTCTTCGGTGTAGCGGATGCCGCCCGAGATCGCCCAACTGTCGTTGAACCGGTAGTCGGCGCTGAAGAACGCGGCCTCGGTCCAGTTCCTGCCAAAGTTGAAGAAACTGAGCAGGTGGCTCATGTCGTTGCCGTCCGGGCAGTACCAGTAGAGACCCTCCTCGTCGCCCGCCGGGTCGGTCGTGCCGATGCCCCATGCCTCGACGATGTTGATCAGGACATCCTGGCAACTCTCGACCGGAACGAAGCCATAGACCGGCGAGGCCCTCCGGGCCTGTTCGTCGGCCGTTCCGAAGCGGTACGGGATCTGCAGATCATGCCGGTGGATCGTCCCGGACCTCGTGTTCTTGTACCTGAACAACCCGCCGATGAAGTTGAAGTCGCCCGCGTAGCTCGATCTGAACAGGAGTTCCTGCGAGTCTTCCTCGTACTCGAACGGAAGGTCGTAGAACGAGTTCGAGAATTGCACCGTTCCGTCGGGACACAGGCCGCCCCAGCGCCCCGGCGTGCAGGACGTCAGCGTGTGGTCCAGCGAGTCCGCGCTACCGCCGAGGCCGTGACCGCCCGGCGGCGTGCCGATCGGCACCCGATCCGTGTAGTCGGCGTCCCTGAGCGCCTGCTGCACCGTATCGCCGCTGCTCGCGTTGAAGCTGATGCCGAGGGACCTCGAAACCTGCCAGTCGGCCCGGAGCGTACCGAACTCGCTCTCGCTCTCGTTGATTCCGGGGTAGTTGAAGGCCACCCTGTTCCTGATGTCGCCGGGGCAGTTCCAGGCGGGGGTATTGAGGCCGCAGTTCGGATCGAGGGCCGGGTTGGGCGTCTCCCAGAGGTAGTAGCGGTCCCGGGAGTAGCCGCCAGTCGTCCGGTCGACGTTCGAGAGCTGCACGAAACCCCGGGGTACTCCGCTG
The DNA here is from genome assembly GCA_963666565.1 of Thermoanaerobaculia bacterium. GTDB lineage: Bacteria > Acidobacteriota > Thermoanaerobaculia > Multivoradales > Multivoraceae > Multivorans. The sequence goes on from OY762911.1 coordinate 149,424, forward strand.
TCCTCCACGCTGGACCAGCGGGCCCTCACGTTGAACCGCTCGGTTTCGGCGCGAAGCTGCGGCGCGTAGAAGGTCTGCTCGGGCGCGTCATGGTCGCCGCCGGCGCCGACGTTCTCCTGCCTGCCGTCGCCCGTGTGGTTGCCGCCCGTCAGCCGGAAGCTGAAGGGACTGTCGCCGAGAGGGCCGCCGATCGCCGCGTTCAGCCGCTGCTGCGAGATGTCGGTGACCTCCCCCATCAACTCGGCATCCCACTGATTCGTCGGTCCCTTGGTGACGAGGTTGATCGCGCCCGCGATCGAGTTGCGGCCATTCAGGGTTCCCTGGGGTCCGCGGGCCACCTCGATGCGTTCCAGGTCGAAGCCGCCGCCGGGCGTCGTGCCGTAGACGCCCAGCGTGTAGGCGCCGTCGACGTAGGTGGCGACGGCATAGTCGGCCTGGTCGTACTGGGCGTTCCGGGTGCCGATTCCGCGGATGACCGTACCTTGGCCCTGCTGCTCGACCTCGTCGCCGAACTGGAGGCCCGGAACCAGGTTCTGCAGGTCCGTCCTCTCCTGGATCACGAGTTCCTCGAGTACGCCCGAGTCGAACGCGGTGATCGTCATCGGCACTTCCATGACGTTCTCCTCGACCCTTTCGGCCGTGACCATGACCGTGTCGTGGTAGGCCGGGCGAATCTGGAAGGAGACCGTGGCGCCGCTCGCGGTCACAGTGACGGACTGGCTCGACGACTGGAAGCCCTCGAGGCTCGCGGTCACGGTGTGGCTGCCGGCCGCGACGCCTTCGATCGAGAAGGCGCCGTCCGCGCGCGTGATCGCATCGCCGCCGCCCTCGACGCTGACCAGGACGCCCGGAAGCGGGTCGCCGTCGGCGTCGGTGACGGTGCCCGAAACGCTCCCGTCCTGCGCCAGCGCGGGCAAGGCGAGGAGCGTCAGGGTAAGAAGAGAGGCGAAGATCCTGGCGGTCTCCGATGCGAGTCGAGGTCTGTTCTCCATGGCGTTCTCCCTCTGGTTATCCTGCCGGTAGCACCGCACCGGCCAGCTAGGCTCTCGAACAGCCGAACATGATACACCGTTCAATGTTCCGCGCCGCAAACCGGCGGCGCGGATCCAACACGATGAACATTCCTCTGCCCCACGACTACGCGGAACGCGTCTACGCCGGCGTCCTCGGCAAGGTCGTCGGCGTCTACCTCGGCCGACCCTTCGAGGGATGGCCGTACGAGTGGATCCGCAAGCGGCTGGGCGACATCGAGTACTACGTACACGACCGGCTCGACGTTCCCCTGGTCGTCACCGACGACGACATCACGGGGACCTTCACCTTTCTGCGCGCGCTCGAAGACCACGGCTCGGGCGCCGACCTCAGTTCGCGGGAAGTGGGCGAGACGTGGCTCAACTACCTGATCCGGGAGCGCACGGTGCTGTGGTGGGGCGGTCTCGGCAACTCCACGGAGCACACCGCCTACCTCCGTCTCAAGAGCGGGATCGAGGCGCCCACGAGCGGCTCGATGGAGTTGAACGGCAAGGTCGTGGCCGAGCAGATCGGCGCCCAGATCTTCATCGACGGCTGGGCGATGGTCGCTCCCGGCGACCCGGACCTGGCGGTCCGCCTGGCGACCGCGGCCGCGCGGGTGAGCCACGACGGCGAGGCCGTACACGGCGCGCGCGTCGTCGCGGCGATGGAGTCGATGGCGTTCGTCGAGCGGGACACGGCCACGCTGCTCGAGGCCGCGCTCGGCTACATCCCGCCGGACTCGGTGATCGCGCGGATGATCGGCGACCTGCGCCGCTGGCGCGCCGCCGACGGCGACTGGCGAGCCAACCGCGCCCGGCTCGCCGAGCGCTACGGCTACGACAAGTACGGCGGCAACTGCCACATGGTCCCCAACCACGGCTTGATCGTCCTGGCGTTGCTCCACGGGGAGGACGACTTCGCCGAGACGCTGAAGATCGTCAATACCTGCGGCTGGGACACCGACTGCAACTCGGGCAACGTCGGCTGCCTCCTCGGGATCAAGGAAGGCCTGGCCGGCATCGACGCCGGGCTGGAGAAGGGCCTCGACTGGCGCGGTCCGGTGGCCGACCGCGTCTACCTGCCGACCGCCGACGGCGGCCGGGCGATCAGCGACTGCGCCACCGAGGCGCTGCACGTCGTCAACATGGGGCGGCGACTCGCCGGCGAGACGGCGCTGGCGCCGAAGGGCGGCGCGCAGTTTCACTTCTCCTTCCCCGGCTCCGTTCAGGGCTTCCAGGTCGCGGAGGGCGAGGCCGAGGTCGCCAATGTCGCGCTGCCTGGGTCGAAGGCGCGACGCGAGCCCGGATCGCGTCCCGGCCGGCGCCGGCGGCACGCTTCCGGCGAGCGGGCCCTGCGCATCGACGCGGACGGCGAGGCCCGGGTCGGCTCGCCCGTCTTCATCCCCGCGGTCGAGACGGCAGAGTGGTTCGAGGGCCGCGTCTATCCGCTGATGGCCTCGCCACGGATCTTCCCCGGCCAGACCGTCGAGGCGACGCTCGGCGCCGGGGCGGACGGCGTCCGGGCCAACGTGTATCTCGGCTACTACGGAGAGGACGACGAGGTCGGGCATCTCGACGGCGATGTCGTCGAGCTGGCCGCCGGAGAGAGCAAGCGCGTGGCGTTCAGGGTGCCGGCGCTGCCCGGTCCGGTCTTCTCGGCCGGCGTCCGCGTCGCGGGACCGGCGGCGGGTTCCGTCTTCCTGGAGGCGCTCAAGTGGTCGGGCGCGCCGGAGTTCCGGCTCGAACGTCCGACCCACCGGGGCACGATGTGGCGTCGGGCCTGGGTCAACGGCGTCGACCTGCTGACCAAGGGCACCGAGATGTTCCGGCTGGTCCAGAATGCCGGCATGGGCCTGCTGATGCAGGGGACCCGGGAGTGGCGCGACTACTCCGTGACCGCCGACGTGACGCCCCACCTCGTCGAGAGAGCCGGCGTCGCCGTCCAGGTCCAGGGCCTCACCCGTTTCTACGGCCTGCTCCTGGCCCCCGGAAACCGTGTGCAGCTCGTGCGCATGCTGCACACCGAGGAGGTGCTGGACGAAGCCGACCTCGAATGGCGGCTCGGCGAGACCCGCGAACTGACCCTCGAGGTCCGCGGCAATCGCCTCGCCGGCAAGGTCGACGGCGCGACTCTCGTCGAAGCGACGGGCGACGCCATGGACCGCGGCGGCATCGGCCTGGTCGTCGAGGAGGGGCGGCTGGGCGTCGACCGGGTGGAAGTTCATCCTGCATCGGCTCGGTACCCGTAAATGTGGCAATATGGGGGACATGAAGACCACGATCGAACTTCCCGGCACGACGCTCCGCCGCGCAAAGGTTCTGGCCGCCGGGCGCGGAATGACTCTGAAACGCTTCTTTACCGATGCCGTCGAACTGCACCTTGGTCGATACGCTGAGCGCACCGATCCTCACTCCGCGCCACCGGGTTCGCCGGAGCCGCCCTGGATGGCCGGCTTCGGAGGCCTCGCCGACCTCGGCGACGAGCATCGGATCCTCCGCGAGGCCATCGAAGAGGAGTTCGAGAAGCTCGACCCCGGCGACGTTCCGTGATTCTCGACACGAACGCGCTGTCGGCCTGGGCCGAAGGGCTCACGCCGGTCGAAGCGCCGCTGCGCTCGGCGCAGCGGTTGGTCGTGCCCAGCATCGTCCTCGGCGAGTACTACTTCGGCGTGCGCATGTCACGCCAGAGACGGCGCTACGAGCAATGGCTCCGGCTCCACCTGCCTCTCGCCGAAGTGGCAACCGTTACGTCCGCGACGGCCGACATCTACGCCGAAATCCGGTTGCAACTGAGACGAGCCGGTACGCCGATACCTTCCAACGACACATGGATCGCAGCGCTCTGCCAACAGCACGCCTTGCCCGTTCTGAGCAACGACGCGCACTTCGACGCCGTCGCGGGTGTCCGCCGGATCGCCTTCTGACCGCTCGTCGGCACGCGATACGATCCACCCGTCCACCGACACGCCAACTTTCCGGGCTGAAACACCTCATGAACCAGAAAGCACACCGCAGCCTGACCGCGACCCTCGTCCCTGTGGCGACGATCGCCGGCGCCCTCCTCGCGATACCGCCGGCCGCCGCCGCCGACGCGCCGACCTACAGCCGCGATGTCGCGCCGATCTTCTTCAAGAACTGCGTGCAGTGCCACCGGACCGGCGAGGTCGCTCCGATGTCGCTGATGACCTACCGGGAAGCGCGACCGTGGGCCCGCTCGATCGCCCGCGCGGTCGAGAACCGCGACATGCCGCCGTGGAGCGGCGAGTCCGAGAACCACGTCTGGTCGAACGACCTCTCGCTCTCCTCTGCCGAGATCGAGACGATCGTCGCCTGGGCCAAGTCCGGCGCCCCGCAGGGCAACCCCGCCGACCTGCCCGAAGCCCCGACCTTCCCGAAGGGCTGGAAGCTCGGCGAGCCCGACTTCGTCGTCACGCTCGACAGCATCGAGGTGCCGGCCGAAGGCGACGATCTCTTCCCGCAGCAGGTGATCGACGTCGACCTCGGCGAGCCGCGCTGGGTCCGCGCCATCGAGTTCCTGCCGGAGGACTCCCGCGTCACGCATCACTTCCTGACGACCTACGTGAGCGAACTGAACGAGGGCGATCCCGCCGCCTCCGGCGTCCTCGGCATCTGGACGGCCGGCATGCCGCCCTACGTCTTCCCGGAGGGCGTCGGCCGCCGCTTCGGCTCGAAGATCCGCATCGTCGTCGATCAGCACTACCACCCGATCGGCGAAGCGACGAGCGACGCCTCGCGGATCGGTCTCCACTTCGGCGAAGGCGATCTCGAGAAGGAAGTCATCACGATTCCGGTGACCAACACCGGCCTGCGCATTCCGCCGGGGGCCGCGCACCACGCCGAGAACGCCCACTACCTGTTCGACAAGGACGTCCAGATCCTCGCCTTCAGCCCGCACATGCACGTCCGCGGCAAGGCGATGACCTACGTCGTCACCTACCCCGACGGTTCCACCGAGACCCTGCTGGACGTGCCGAACTACGACTACAACTGGCAGTGGCTGTACTACCCGACCATGCCGATCGACATTCCGGCCGGCAGCCGCCTCGACGTCACCGCCGTCTGGGACAACTCCGAGGACAACCCGGCCAACCCGGACCCGACGCAGGAGATCATCTACCGCGGCGACACGTTCAGCGAGATGTTCAACGGGTTCATCGAGGTCACCCGGAAGGAAGGCGTCCTCTTCGAGCAGCAGAATCAGAGGGAGCAGATCCTCGACCTGCTGGCGCTGCACCCGGCGCAGGACTCCTGGGTGTCCGGCGGCTTCATGGGCTTCCACGTTCCGCGCGAAGGCGAAGGCTGGCTCTACATGGGCGGCATCTACTCGATCGTCCTCGACGACTTCGAGTGGCAGGGCGACGCCCTTCGGATCACGACGCAGTTCCCCACCCTGAACGCGAGCGCCACGACGACCGTGATCGAGGGCCGGCTCAACGAGCAGGGTCAACTCCGGGGAACGGTCACGATCGGCGCGGACACCGACCAGCCACAGCAGATGCCGCTCTTCGCCGAGCCGGTCGGCGGCGGGACGGCGTCGTCCGCGGGCCCGTAGCCGCACCACCGCGTGCGCCGGCGTCGCCGCCGGCATCCGGGCCGAGCCGCTAGTGTCGCGAGGCTGCCGGGCCAGCGCCGGTCATGAAACCGCTGCACATCGAGACGCCGCTCTTCGAATCGCGGCCGCTGTCCGTCCACGCTGGCCGGAGCGTCTGGCTGAAGCTCGACGCGCTGCAGCCGCCCGGCTCGTTCAAGATCCGCGGCATCGGCTTCGCCTGCCAGGAGTACGTTCGGCGGGGCGCCAGGCGCCTGATCTCCTCGTCCGGCGGCAACGCGGGGATCGCGGTGGCCTACGCCGGGCGGCATCTCTCGGCGCCCGTCCTCATCGTCGTGCCCGAAACCACGTCCGAGCTGGCCAAGGCCCTGATCCGGCGGGAAGGCGCCGAGGTCGTCGTCCACGGCGAATCCTGGCAGGAAGCGAACGAACTGGCCGAGTCGACGGTCGGCGAGTCGGACGTGCTGGTCCATCCGTTCGACGACCCGCTCGTCTGGCAAGGCCACTCCACCCTGATCGACGAGGTCGCGGGGTCGGGAATCAAACCCGGCGCCGTGGTCGTCTCCGTCGGCGGGGGCGGGCTGCTGTGCGGCCTCGTCGAGGGGATGAGGCGAAACGGCTGGTCCGACGTCCCGGTGATCGCCGTCGAAACGGAAGGCGCCGACTCCCTGGCTCAGTCGGTGCGGGCGGGCCGCCGGGTCGAACTCCACGCCATCACCAGTCTCGCCATCACGCTGGGGGCCAAGAAGGTCTGCCAACGGGCGTTCGACTCCACCCGGGACCATCCGCTTCGGAGCGTCGTGGTCTCAGACCGGGCCGCTGTCTCAGCCTGTCAGCGGTTCCTCGCCGACCACCGCGTGGTCGTGGAGCCAGCTTGCGGCGCCTCGCTCGCCGCCGTGTACGACGGCGCGCCGGAGCTGGAGGATTTCGAGTCCGTCCTGGTCGTCGTCTGCGGCGGCGCGACGACCACGCTCGAACAGTTGAGAGAATGGGCGGATGGCGATGCGTGACGAAGTCCTGCTGGCCGTCCTCGCGCTAGCCGCCGCTTGCGCCGGCCCCTCCGAGCCGCCTGCCGGCGTGGAGACGGGCGCCGACAATCCAGCCATCGACGCGATCTTCGCCTCGTGGGACAAACCCGATTCACCGGGATGCGCGCTCGCCGTCGCCCGAAACGGCGAGTTCGTCTACACGCGCGGCTACGGCTACGCCAACCTCGACTACGACATTCCGGTCACGCCGCGGACGGTCTTCGACGTCGCCTCGGTGACCAAGCAGTTCGTCGCCGCCGTCGCCAACCTGCTGGCGCTGGACGGCACGGTCTCGCTCGACGACGGGGTCCGCCAGTGGCTTCCGGAGCTACCCGAGTACGCGTCGCCGGTCACCCTGCGGCACCTGATCCACCACACGGGCGGCCTGCGCGACTATCTGAACCTGTTCCCGCTCGCCGGCAGCCACGACTACTACGCCGTCTCCCGCGAACAACTCCTGGCGATGATGTCGCGGCAGCGCGCGCCGGTGTTCGCTCCCGGCGAGCGCTACGAGTACAGCAACACCGGCTACATGCTGCTGGCGCACGCGCTCGAACGCGCCGCCGGCAAGTCGCTGGGCGAGCTGGCCCGGGAGAGGATCTTCGAGCCGCTCGGGATGGACGGCAGCCTGATGTACGAGAACCGCGAGGAGATCATCCCGCGGCGCGCCACCGGCTACCACCGGGACGACGATGGCAACCTGCGGATCGTGCACAACTACGACTTCGAGATCGCCGGCGACGGGCAGCTTTACACGACGGTCGAGGACCTGCTGCGCTGGGACGACTACCTGCACGGCAAAGCCAAGCCGGCGATCCATGAGTCGATGCTGACCGAGGGGACGCTCAACAACGGCGAATCAACCGAGTACGCCCACGGCATCACGCTCGGTGAGTATCGCGGCCTGCGCACCGTGGGTCACGGCGGGCACTCCTGGGGCTTCCTGACGGAACTCAGGCGATACGTGGACGCCGGTCTGTCGATCGCCGTCTCCTGCAACGCCGAGTACGGGGCGCCCGGAGAGTTGGCGCAACGCGTTGTCGATCACTACCTGGCGGGTCGGCTCGGGCCCGAAGAAAGCGACGACGAGAAGGACGATGCCGACGACAAGGACGAGGACTCGCCAGCCGCTCCGTCCCTGTCATCCGCCGATCTGGCCGAGTTCGCCGGCAGCTTCTTCTCCGCCGAACTGGACGCCACCTACCGGTTCGCCGCCGGCGAAGGAGGGCTCACGCTGCGCGTCGAGCAGCAACCCGCGCTTGAAGTGCAACCGGTCGCTGAGGACGCGTTCCGGGTCGAGTTCGAGAGCCGTGGATGGGCAGCGTCGCCGGCGCGGCTGGAGTTCGATCGCGACGGGTCCGGGGCGGTCAACGGGTTCAGCCTGAGTTCGGGGTCGGAACGGGGGCTGGTGTTCGAGAAGGTGCCGGCGCTGGAGGTCCGATGAGGAGGACAAAGCGGAGCCAGGCCTTCGGCCTCGCGCGTTTCTTCACAAGCCGGCGGGGACGCCGGCGCACCCAGTGTGTGGCGATGTTGCTCGGCGCCGGCTTCGCCCTGACGGCCTGCGCCCCCGGCGACTCGACGCCCGGCGGCACGGTCATCGTCAACGCCCGCGTCATCGACGGCAGCGGCGGACCGTCGCGGGACGTCAACGTGCGCATCGAAGGCGACCGCATCGCCGCGGTCGGTCACTTCGAACCCTCACCAGACCACGCCGTCGTCGACGCGGGCGGCCTGGTCCTGGCGCCCGGCTTCATCGACGTTCACAGTCACCACGACCACAAGCTGTTCGACATGCCGGACGCCCTGGCGGCGGTCAACCAAGGCATCACGACCATCGTGGCCGGGCAGGACGGAGGCCACCAGTACCCGCTCGCCGAGTTCTTCGGCCGACTCGACGCAACGCCGGCCGCCGTCAACGTCGCATCCTTCGCCGGGTTCGGGACGCTGCGTGGCGAGGTCATGGGCGATGACTACCAACGCCATGCGACGCCGGAAGAAGTGGCGACAATGGCCGACCTCCTCCGCGCCGAACTAGAAGCCGGCGCTCTCGGCCTCTCGTCCGGCCTGGAGTACGACCCCGGCTCCTTCTCGACGACCGAAGAGGTGATCGAACTCGCCCGCGTGGCGGCCGCGCACGGTGGCACCTACATCAGCCACATCCGCAGCGAGGACCGCTACTTCTGGGAAGCGATCGAGGAGATCGTCCGGATCGGCCGGGAAGCCGACCTGCCCGTCCAGGTGACTCACATGAAGCTCGCCATGAACAACTGGTGGGGCCAGGCTGACCGGCTCCTCACCAGACTGGACGAAGCCCGCGCCTCGGGCGTCGTGATCACGGCCGACATCTACCCCTACCGGGCCTGGAGCACGTCCTTTACCTGGCTGACGACCGTGTTCCCTGACCGCGATCTCGACCGGCGGGACGGCGCGAAGTACATCCTCACCGATCTGCTGTCGCCCGACGACGTCCTCCTCCCCGACTTCCTGCCGGAACCGGCCTACAACGGCCTGACGCTGGCCGAGATCGCCGAGGTCCGCGGCGCCGACGTGGAAACGACCCTGATGGACCTGCTCAAGGCCGACACCGAGATGGGCGGCGAATCCTCAATGATCGGTTTCGCCATGGACGAACCGGACATCGAGGCCATCATGGCCTGGCCGCACGCCGTCATCTGCAGCGACGGCGGCCTCGACGGTTCCCATCCGCGCGGGTTCGGCGCCTTCACCCGGTTCCTCGGGCACTACGTTCGCCAGCGCAACGTCGTCAGTCTCGAAGAGGGCATTCGCAAGATGACCTCGCTCTCCGCCGAGCACGTGAGGATCACGGATCGCGGCGCGATCGAGGAGGGGTACTACGCCGACCTCGTGCTGTTCGACCCCGAGACCGTCATCGATCATTCGACCTACGAGGACCCGCACGTGCTTTCCGCAGGGATCGAGAAGGTCTGGGTCAACGGCGAACTCGTGTACGACGGCGGCGAGACGACCGGCCACCGGCCCGGCAGCGTGATCCGGCGTTCCGGGTCGTGAGTGCTGGATCGAGCTCGCGCCGGCTCGGACGACCGCTGGCCAGAAGAACACATCTGCATGCTATTGTGTTCTCCATGAACAAGACCATCACCCTGAGACTGGACGAGGGCGCCTACGAGGAGTTGAAAGAGGCGGCGCAGGCAGAGAATCGGCCTTTGTCGAATCTCATCGAGACGGCAGCGCTGGCCAGAGTTCGCGAGCAGCAGTTCGTCGACGACGCCGAGATGGCCGAGATTCTGGAGAACGAGTCGTTGCTGAAGCGGCTTCGGGCGGGCTCGCGCGATGCCTCGCTGCGCAAGGGCGCGTTCGTTGATTGACTATCGGCTGTTCGAGACCGATCAGTTCAGGCGAGACCTGCGCAAGATCTCCCGCGGGGGCCATCGAGCCGTCGTCGAGAAGCTGCGAAGAGTGGTGTACCCGCAGTTGCGTCAGCATCCTCACATGGGGCCACACATTCGACGCCTCAAGGGCTTCGAGCCGCCGACCTGGCGCTACCGCATCGGGGCCTGGCGCTTCTTCTACGAGGTCGACGACCAGCAACGGATCGTCCTGCTTCTCACTGCGGTTCACCGCGGCGCTGCGTATCGCTAGAGTCTCGGTTTCCGGCGGACCCCAACGCCGTGGGAATCGAGTCGATGGCACACGGATTCACCGACCGCGACGTACCCGACCAGTCGGGGCGGACGTTTCTCGTCACCGGCGCGAACACCGGCATCGGCTTCGAGACGGCCCGGGTGTTGGCGCGGCGTGGCGGACGCGTGCTGCTGGGCTGTCGCTCGGAGGAGCGAGCCGCCGGCGCGATCGCCAGGATTCACGCCGAATCCCCTGAGGCCGACATCGAGTTCCTGCCCCTCGACCAGGCGGACCTTGCCTGCGTCCGCGCGGCCGCCGAGCGGGCCGCCGCCGAGCCCCGGCTCGACGTGCTCGTCAACAACGCCGGCATCATGGGCGTGCCGCGCACCCTGACCGTCGATGGCTTCGAGTCGCAGTTCGGCGTCAATCACCTCGGCACGTTCGCGCTCACCGGCCTGCTCCTGGCGAAGCTGGAGGAAACCGCGGGCAGCCGGATCGTCGTCACGGCCAGCCTCGCCCACCGCGGTGGCCGGATCCACTGGGAGGACATCGACGGCGCCAAGCTCTACTCTCGCCAGGCGCGCTACCAGCAGAGCAAGCTGGCGAACCTGCTGCACATGGCCGAACTCGACCGGCGGCTCAAGGCCCGAGGCTCGCGGACGATCGCGGTCGCCTGCCATCCCGGCCTGGCGCAGACCGAGATCGGCCGCGGCTTCCCGCTGATCCAGATGGCGGCGCCCCTGATTCGCACCTTCTTCAACACCCAGGCGGCGGGCGCCTGGCCGACGCTGATGGCGGCGACCGGGCCCGGCGTCGAGGGCGGCGACTACTACGGACCGTCGCGGTTCGGAGAGCTCAGCGGTCCGGCCGTCAAGGCCTGGTCGAATCCGGCGAGCCGCGACCCGGAACTCGGCAGGAGGTTGTGGGAGCTGTCGGTCGAGATGACGGGAGTGGATCCTGGAATCTGAACGCATTGAAACGCAGGTGCTGATCGTCGGCGGCGGTCCGATCGGCCTCATGGGCTCCCTGCTCCTGTCCCGGCTGGGCGTCAGGTCGCTGGTCGTCGACCTGCGGGGACGCACCAGCACGCACCCGCGGTCCCGCCTGCTGGACGCGCCGTCGGTCGAGTTGATGCGCGAGGTGGGCGTGGAGCAGCAGGTGATCGACACCGGCCTCGGTCCCGACTGGACCGAGTACAACCGCTGGTTCGACTGCCTGGCGGGCAGGGAGATCTGCCGGGTACCCACACCCTCCTTCCACTCGGTCCGGACCGCCCGCAGTTCCTCCATGCCCGTGATGACGGCGCAGGACTGCGTCGAGGCGATCCTCTTCGACAAGGCTGCGTCGGACCCGAACGTCGACCTCCGCTTCGACACGACCGCGAGCGGACTGGCCCAGGACGACGCCGGCGTCTCCTGCACCATCCGCGACAACCGCACCGGCAGCGCGACCCTCGTCTCCGCCGGGTTCGCGATCGGCGCCGACGGCCTGCGCAGTTCGACGCGCGCCGCCATCGGCACGACGCTGGAGGCCGACTTCATGGACGTCTTCTTCCAGGACGTCATCTTCGAGGCGGACTTCTCGCAACACACCAGCGACCGCCAGGGCGGCCTGCTCTTCATCGCCCACCCGATGGGCGCGGCCGTCTTCCAGCCGCTCGACGGCGTGCGCCGCTGGCGCTGCCAGATCGGCGGCTTTGACCGCACGCAGGAGGAGATGACAGCAGAGTTCGCCGAGAAGTGGATCCGATCGGCGCTCGGCGCGGACGATCCGGTGCCGATCGAAGTGCGGACGATGACCGAGTGGCAGTTCCAGCCGGGCCGCGCAGGCCGTCTCGGCAGGGGCCGCATCTTCCTGGCCGGCGACGCCGCGCATGTGTTCATCCCGACCGGCGGCCTCGGCAACAACACAGGTTTCGTCGGCATCCGCAACCTGGCCTGGAAGATCGCGTTCGTGCTCCGCGGCGCCTCGCCCGCTTCCCTGCTCGAGACGTACGACCTCGAGCATCAACCGGTCGCCGAGCAGCGCGTCGCCACCGGGCACCGCAACGCGCAACTGTCCGGAGGGATCTTCCGGGCGTTCCACGAGGCCGGCGACACGGAAGCGGCCGCCCGGAACTGCCGCCAGTACGGGGAGTACGAGGGGCTGATCTACGGCTACGAGTTGACGTCGGAACTCTGCGCACGCGACGACGAGCCCGGGCCGGAGGTGGAGCATCCCGTCTGCGACTACGTGCCGGTCGTGCGGTCCGGGCGGCGGGCGCCGAACCTGTGGCTGGACGGGAGCTGGACGCGTTCCGTCCTCGACTGGAACGGCCTGGGCTACACCGCCGTGCTGGGGGCGCGCGTGGACTCCGCGGCGTGGCGGGCCGCGGCCGGAGCGCTCGCGGCGAGCGGGTTCCCCATGCGCACCGAACGGCTGCCGGAGGTGGATGCCACCTCGCCCTACGACAACGGTGAGATCGTTCTCATGCGGCCGGACGGCATCGTTGCCGACCATTGGGACGCCGGCAGTGTGCGTGCCGGCGAAGAAGCGGCGCGGCTGCAACGCATGCTGCCGATGGCAGGGTGAAGCGGAGCGAGGCTGGCGCCTCGCGCGTTTGCCCAGGCCGGAGGGGACGCCGGCGCACCCAGTGTGGCGCAGATCAGGGGTTGCGGAGCAAACTTGCCCGCACTTCTGGAAGGGCGGAGGCAGGAGCTGGGAGACCTTCATCCTCCAGGAGCTGCTGCCCCACGTCCGCAGTCGATACAACGTGGCGCAGGACCGGGCCGGCACGGTGATCGGCGGCGGCTCCGCGGGGGGTCAGGGCACGCTCCGGATCGGCCTCCGCAACCCCGAGACGTTCGCGGCCGCGGCGGCCCTCGAACCGGGATTCCCGCCGGTGGCCTCCTTCGCCGACCTCGACCTCACGCCCTACGGTCCCGGCGCGATGCGGTTCCTGCACGAGCGCTTCGGCGACCCCTTCGACGAGGAGTACTGGCGGGCCCGGCATCCGCCGACGATCGTCATCGACAGCGCCGACCGGCTCCGCGCCTCCGGCCTGGAGCTCCTGGTCGAGGCCGGCGACGAGGACGCGAACCTGACGTACCTGAGCGCCGAACTGCTCCACCGGCTGCTCTTCGACGCCGCGATCCCGCACGAGTACCACCTGGTGCAGGGGGCCGCCCACACCGGACGCTCGGTCCCGCGCCGTCTCAAGAACGTGCTCGGCTTCTTCCAGCGCGCACTGCGTCCCGAAGGGCCCGACCCGGAGGCCGAGGATCACCTGGCCAGGGCCAAACGGAGCGGCCGCTACGCGCCGCGGGTGCCGAACCAGCTCGACTTCGAAACCGTCGACTTCCGGCAGGAGGCCGCCGGCAGCGGCGAAGGCAGCCCGCCGCCTTGAGAATCGACCGCCTCGAGCTGTACCACGTCAGGTCGCCGCTGCCGGCACCGCTCCACGTGGCCGCGCAGCCCGGCCACGGGCAGACCCACAACAAGTTGACGTTCGTCCGCATGACGACGGACGAAGGCGTCGTCGGCGAGTCGGCCGGGATGACTCTGGGCCGGTTTCACGCAGGCCTGGGCGACGCCCTGGGACCGTTCATTCTCGGCCGCGACCCGCTCGACATCGAGGACTTCGGCAGCGTCCTCGACGCCGGGGAGGCGCTCGGCATCCGCCTGGCCTGGCTCGAACCGGCGCTGTGGGACATCGCCGGCAAGGTCGAGGGCCAGCCCGTGTACGAGCTGCTTGGCGGCGGCAGGGACAAGCTCAGGGCCTACGCATCGACCTCCGAGCTTCGACCGCCCGACGAGCGCGCCGAGAACCTGCTCGAGCTCAAGGAGATGGGCTTCGGCGCCGTCAAGCTCCGCGCCCACTACCCGGACTGGCGCGACGACGTGGCAGTCATCGAGCGGGCGCGCGAAGCGGTCGGACCCGACCTGGCGCTGATGGTCGACGCGAACCAGGGCTTCCACTTCTCGCTCCTGCCGGGCGCGCCGCCGAAGTGGGACGTCGACATCGCGGCCGCGTTCGCGAGCGCGATCGAGACCTGCGACATGACCTGGATCGAGGAGCCGCTCGACCGCAACGACTACGCGGCGCTCGCCGAACTCCGCCAGCGAACTTCGATTCCGCTAGCCGGAGGGGAGCTGAACTGGCGGCTCAACGAGTACGGACTACTGCTCGAGAAGCAGTCCCTCGACATCCTCCAGGCCGACGCCATGTTCTTCGGCGGCATCGCGGGATGCCGGAAGGTGGCCGCCCTCGCCGAAGCGAACGGCCTGGCCTTCGCCGCCCACACATGGAACAACGGCTTCGCCCTGCTCGCCAACCTCCACCTGATGGCCGCCAGCCCCAACTGCGAGTGGTGCGAGTTCCCCTACGAACCGCCGGGCTGGACCACGGAGGGCCGCGACGCGCTGCTGGCCGAGACGACCGAGATCGATGAAGACGGCTTCGTCCACCTTCCGCAGCGCCCCGGCCTCGGCATAGTGCTCGACGAGGACAAGCTGGAGAGCTTCGGCGAACGGTTCTACGACGGCCGCGCGTGAGTTCCGGCGAGCGGCAAACCGTCCGCGTGAAGACCGCGCGTCTCCCACCGGCCCGGTACGCCAGCCCGTTCTTCTACGGCGGGAAGTCGGGCGGCATCCACGTTGGCAGGTCGGCAATCGAGTCGCGAGCCTCCTGAGACGTCGGCACTCCCCAGTTCTCGAAGAACGGACCGAGGTTGCGGCCCACCTGGCGCGAGAAGCGCACGAGCCACTGGTCGCGCTTCTCATCGTCGCTCTTCGGGCGCTCGTCGTCCGGCAGGTCGCGGTACGTTGCGAACACCTGCCGATAGGCGTCCCAACCGAACGCCTGCTGCATTTGCTGGTACATGACCAGGGCCAGGAAGGGTTCGCGCTTCCAAAGCTCGAAGTCCGGGTCGTCGAAGTCGTAGAGCGCCATCTGCTCGGCCTGAAAGGCGGCCGAACCCCGCCAGTTCTCGGCGACTGGAATCCCGCAAAGGAACTCGTAGACGTAGAGAGTGAAGAGGTTGACGGTCACCTCGACCGTGCCGTCGAAGGTCCAGTCGTAGTTCTGGTGGTTATGACCCACCTCGTGGAAGAACCCCCAGTTGCTCTGGGTCCAGTCATACCGGCACGTGCGAATGTGCATCGCGTCCACGAGATGGGCAGATTGATCCAGGTGCGCCATCAAGGGATAGCCGGCGTGCATGTAGCCAACCGAGATCTGCTCGTCGACGACGAACCGCTCCGGATACCGGCGTGCCGACGGGGCCCAGGCGGCCAGTTCCGCGCTCAGGTCGAGCACCCGGTCCCAGACTTCGGCCACCGCCGCCGCGTCGTCGAGGTCACGCACTTCGCTCGACCTGGTCGTGACGATCATGTTCCGCCCGGCGATCTCGGCCCAGGGCGCCGGTGCGTGGCGAATCTCGTTGCGCCAGGCGACCGGGTCCGTCTCGCCCAGCACGAAGAGGGGCGCCGCGACAGCGCCCGAGATTTCGACCGTGATGCGCCCCAGGCCTGCGTCTTCGGGAACTTCGACGTAGATCAGACCGCCGAAGGCGTTGGCGACAGGCGTCGTTGTGGCGACGACGGGAAAGGAACGGCTGACCACGGGCATGCGCCGCCACTCCGGCAGCCCGGAGATGTCGTCCGTGTGGGCGCCGACGAGGACGGAGAACCTCCCGTCCGTTGCCGCGCCGGCCGGCAACTGCACATGCGCCAGTTCTCCCGGCGCGGCGTAGAGTCCGGTCGAGTGCCTGCGAGGAACAGCCGTGTCGATGGCGAAGCGACGAACAACTCGCGGGGCGTTGGCAGGCACCGGTCCCGGGAAGTCCCCCGCAGTGGGGTGAGCGCGCAACTGCTCGGGAGGAGTGTGCCGATGGACCGCCGCGCTGAGTGCAGCGGCGAGACGGGATGCCAGGTCCGCGCGGCGTACCGGTCTCTCAACCGAAGGCCACCGCCAGTCGCTCCTGTCCAGGAGCGCTTGTACGCGCGGCCGAAACAAGGCGTCGTCCCCAGGTGCGCAGACCAGGGCACGCTCCACGCTGTAGAGCGCCAGATCGACCTCGGACTGCGTCAGAGCGCGGTTGCCGGCGATGTATGCCTCGATCGCCTCGACCGCCTTGCCGGCGTGCGTCAGCAGGTAGCCGGGGTCGGCGATGTTGCCAGCCCGTGACTCGCGTGCGAGCGGCGCATAGTCATCCCACTGGATGCCGGCAGCCGCGAGCAACGGGTTGCCGGGGAAATCGAGATCGGGGAAGAGCTGGCGCCAGGCCCAGGCGGTTGTGGCCGTCACCAACCCTCCTCCGCCGCGAACGAACGCCGACAGCGCTTCAAGTTCGGCTGCACTTCGGTTCCACGTCCGCGTACCCAGGGCTACGACATCGACAGTGCGCAGCGACTCGGGAGTGAAGGCAACCTCTACTGCATCGTAGCCAGCCCGTCGCAGCCAGGGCCGCAGGTCGCCCGCGTCGACGATGCCGACGGTTGGGCGGCTCTTCCTCCCGGCCCAACGGAGAGCGTTCGTCATCAGGCGCCCGTTGTCCATCGTCTCGAGTCCGAGGCGCGAGATGTACTCGTCGTGACCCAGGACGACGACGCGACCGGCGGCCCAGGGGCCGGCAGCGACGGCCGGGGCGCGCACGTCGCGTACCGCGGAGACGATGACCGGGAAGGCCTCCGGGCCATAGACGCAGAGGGGGCCGGGGTAGCCTCGAATGCCGACCTTCGTCACGCCGTCGAGCAGAGCATCAAGGTCGTCTCCGAACCCTTGATCGTCGTCGCCGGTGTCGTCGTCACCCGTGTCGTCGTCGCCGGTGTCCTCGTCCGCACAGGGAAAGAACCCCGTGTCGCTTCGGGTAGTTGCCGTCGCGCCCCCGGAATTGCCATGCGTCCAGCGGCGCCCAGTGGGACCCGTCACCCAAAGATCGAACTCCAGCGTGGTGACCGGCGCCACGAAGACCCAGCGATGACCGTTGTGGGAGCAGCCGTCCAGAACCTTCACGAGCACTTCCGCGTTGCCGCGGTCGAAGAACCACAGCAAGCCGGCCTGACCGGAAGACCAGATTCCGGACTTGGCCTGACCCATCTCGCCACCAGGAGTGCGATAGCACATGCTGACCGTGTAGCCGCCATCGAACTCGAGTGCCGTCGTCGCCGGCGTACAGCCCGCCGCGGCAGACGGTTGAAGGTCGCTTGCAAGTCGCCGGGCGCCGCCAGACGACGCGTCTCCAACGGCGACCTCGTCTTCGCACCGGAAGGCGGTCGTGTCGCTCTTCGCCGAGGCGGTTTCTCCTTGCGCGTTGCTGTGCGACCAACGCTGTCCGGAAGGAGCCGTGACCCGGAGGTTGAACTCGAGAGTCGTGACGGGCGCCACGAAGACCCAACGGTGGCCGTTGTGGGAACAGCCGTCCAGGACCTTGACCAGCACTTCCGCGTTGCCGCGGTCGAAGAACCAGAGCAGCCCGGCTTGCCCGGAAGCCCAGATGCCGGCCCTGGCTTGGCCTACTTCTCCGTCCGGTGTTCGATAGCACATGGCGACTTCGTAGCCGCCGTCGAACTGAAGCGCCGTCGTCGCCGGCGTACAGCCGGCCACGGACGGTTCGCGGTTCGGGTCGGTTCCCGCGAAGGAGGTTGCCGGCACACGCGGATCTTCCAGCACGAGGAGATCCCGCCCCCGTTCGTCAGCCAGAAGCGCGCCGAAAGCCAGCGCCAGGAAGACCGGCCCCGACACTACGGCGCACGTACCGTAGACCATCATTGAACGTTACCAGTTGCCCAACGAACGGCACAACGCCCGTTTGGCGGCATCAATCCGGGCTGTCCCTTCGGCGGGCCCGGCACCTCGGGAACTCCGGTCCGCATCGGGGCGGCAGCCTGCCGGCTCTTCCCGATCGGTGAGAATGTGCGGGCAATGACGAAAGGCAGGATCCCTGGCGGCGCCGCCGCGCTCTTGCTGCTCGCCCTCGTTGCGGCTCTCGGCCTCGCCGCGGCCCGTCTGCTGCGGGATCCGGGCGTGGGCCCTGGCGCCGCCGCCCCGCCGGCGGTTCCCCGCTCGCCCGCGACGTCGGCGGCGGCCCTCAAGGGCTTCCTCTACGGCCGCGTCACCACCGGGAGCGGCGCAGCCTACGAAGGGCGGCTGCGCTTCGGCGGCGACGAGGAGGCGTTCTGGGGCGACTACTTCAACGGCTTCAAGGAAGAGAACCCCTGGGCCGCGGACGTGCCGCCCGAGCGGCTGACGGAGAGCCGGCCGGTCACCGTTCTCGGCGTCGAGATCGCCCAGCGCAGGCGGCAGCTCAACCTGGGCCGGCCGTTCATGGCGCGCTTCGGCGACATCCGGCGCGTCGCGCCGAGCGGCCGCGAGCTGCTTGTGACGCTCAAGAGCGGCACCGAGTTCGTCCTCAACCGCTTCGATGCCGACGACTTCGCCGACGGCGTGCGCGTGTGGGACGACCGGCACGGCGTCGTCGACCTCGGCGAACGCCGGATCCGCGCCATCGACCTCCTCCCGACCGCCGATCTGGAGGAGGTGCCAGACCGGCTGCACGGCACCGTACGCACGCCGCGGGGGAACTTCACCGGCTTCGTCCAGTGGGACCGGCAGTCGAGCGTCGGCGCCGACGAGCTTCGGGGCCGGACCGCCGACGGGGAGATCAGCCTGCGCTTCGACGCCATCCGCGCGATCGCGCGCGACTCAGCCGACAGCGCGCTGGCGACGCTGCGCGACGGCGGCGAGTTCGTCCTCTCCGGCACGCGCGATGTCGGTCGCGGCAATCGCGGCGTCTACGTCGACGACCGGCGGTACGGCCGGGTGCTCGTCTCGTGGGAGGCTCTCGAGCGCCTCGACTTCAGCGACGCCGCCGGGAGCGGCCCGGCGTACGACGAGTTTCCGGCCGGGCAGCCGCTCTCAGGCACCGTCACCACCCGCTCGGGCAGTCACCTCGCCGGCCGGCTCGTCTTCGACCTCGACGAGAGTGAAACGACCGAGACCCTCGACGCGCCAGCGGGCGGCATCGACTACACGATCCCGTTCGGCCTGGTCGCGTCCATCGCGCTTCCGGTCCGGGAGGGCTGCGGCGACGGCCGGTACGCCAGCCTGACGCTACACAGCAGCGAGACCCTGGAGCTCGAGTGCGCCGGCGACCTCGGCGAAGGGAATGCCGGCATGCTGGTCTTCCCCGCCGGCCGGGAGCGTCCCGAGTACGTGCCGTGGGCGGAAGTCGAGCGGATCGACCTGGACCGTCCGGCGGCTCTGGCCGGGCCCCCAACCTCGAACCTCGTCGCCGACGCGCCGACCCGCGCCCGCTCCGCCGACGGCCGGTGGATCTCCTGGCGCGAACACATCATCGACGACGTCGCCATCGGCGGCGTGCCGATCCGCGGCGGCGACGGACTCCGGATGGCCGACCTCGACGGCGACGGCCACCTCGACATCGTCTCCGTCCACGAATCGGATACCGAGTACGGTGCCGAGGGACAGGGGCACGTGCGACTCGCCTTCGGCACAGGCGACCCGGACGTCTGGGCTCTCGCGACCCTCGCCGAAGGCGCGGATGCCTCCGCGGCCGAGGACGTCGCGATCGCCGACTTCGACGGCGACGGCGATCTCGACGTCGTAGCCGCCTGCGAACTGGCCCACCTCGTCTACTTCGAGAATCCCGGAACCGGAACCGAAGAGGCCGCCGCGGCACTCCGTAGCGGCGCGTGGCCGCGCGTGATCCCGCCGATCACCAGGGACCGCGGCTCCTACATCCGCGTCTTCGCCGGCGACCTCGACGGCGACGGCCGGCCGGAGGTCGTCGCGGCGAACAAGGGCGCGCAGAGCCCCGATCGACGGTCGACCGCCACATACCCGATCTCCTGGTTCGACACGACGCCCGACCCGCTCTCCGGCAACTGGATCGAGCACGAGATCGTCCGCGTGATCTGGCCGATCAACTCGCAGACCGTCGACCTGGACGGCGACGGCGACATCGACATCGTCGGCGGATCGACCGGCGAGGGCCGCATCTTCTGGTTCGAGAACCGCGGCGCGGGCGACGGCGACGTCACGCTGGTGGAGCGCCCGTTCCGGATCGAAGGCACGACGACGACCGCGGACACGCCCCGGCCGCCGAACGCCCCCCGGACCGACGCCCTGCTCAACGGCTTCAACATGGCCTTCGTCGACCTCTCCGGCGACGGCCGGCTGGACCTCGCGACGGTCGAGTTCGGCGCCGTCCTGGTGTGGCTGGAGCAACCGGCCGACCCGGCGGACGCCTGGCGGTTGCGGCCGATCGGCCGCCTGACGCCGGACAACCTGGTCGGCTTCGCCTTCGCCGACATCGACGGCGACGGCGACCTCGACGCCATGTCCGGCGCCTACAGCCGCGGCGGACGGGCGGAAGACCGCGAGGTCGAGCCCGGCACGCCGCTCGGGCGGCTCGCCTGGTTCGAGAACCCGGGCGACATCGACGGCGAGTGGACGCGGCACGACATCTCGCGCCGCAAGCGGGGCATGTTCGACAGCTTCGTCGCGCGCGACCTGGACGGGGACGGCGACGTCGACTTCGCGGGCACCCGCGGCAACAGCGCCGACTTCGACGGCGTCTTCTGGCTGGAGCAGGTGCACACCGCCGGACCGGTCGCCGCGTTCGACCAGGCGCGCGAGGTCGAGAGCGAGCAGATGCCGCTGCCCTGAAGCGCGAGGCCGTCGCACGGTTCCAGCGCTCCCCACCATGTGCGATCGCGTCCCCGCCGCCTTGCGGGCGGCCGGTCCGCCTACTCCGCTGCAGCCGCCAAGAGCTCCGCGGCGGCCGAGCGGGAAACGTCGGTGACCTCTTCGCCGGCCAGCATGCGGGCCACCTCCTCGACCCGGCGTTCGTCATCGAGACTTTGAACGTCGACCCGGGTGCGGCCGGCGCGGACGTCCTTCCTGACTTCGAGGTGGCGGCTGCCCCGGCTCGCCACCTGGGGCAGGTGGGTCACCGCGAGGATCTGGCCGCCATCGGCCAGGCGCTGGAGCTTGCGGCCGACGATCGCCGCCTCGGCGCCGCCGACGCCGGAGTCCACCTCGTCGAAGACGACGGTCGCGGTCTCCGCCGATCCGCCGCCGCGCACCGCGGTCTGGAGCGCCAGGAACAGGCGCGCCAGTTCGCCGCCCGAAGCGACCCGCGACAGCGGGCGGAGTTCCTCGCCCGGGTTGGCGCTGAAGCGATAGGCGACCTGGTCGACGCCCTGGCGGCCGAAGGCCACGCGCTCGCCCCCCAGTCCCAGCGGACTATCGGGGCGCGGGAGCCGCCCAACCTCGACCTCGAACGCGGCCCGCTCGAACGCCAGATCCCGCAGGTGGCCCAGGACCGCCCCCTCCAGCGCCGAGGCCAACTCGCGGCGCGCGGCGGACAGCGCCTCGGCACGTCCGGCGTACTCCAGAAGCCGGACCTCGGCCTCCCGCTGCACCTCGTCCCGACGCACGTCCGCCGTCTCGAGTTCCACCAGCTCCTCGGCCAAGCGCCGGCCGTGCTCCAGCACGTCGGCGCTGGTGCCACCGTACTTCCGGGTCAGGCGCTCGATCACGCTCAGACGTTCTTCGACCCGGTCGAGCCGTCCGGGATCGTCCGCATCCGAACCGGCGGAGCGCGCCCGCAGATCGGCAGCAACGTCGTTCACCAGGGTGCCCGCCTCGGCCAGGGTGCCGGCCCAGGCCGCGGCCTCGGGCTGCCAGCGGGCGATGTCGCGCAGCGCGCCGCCGGCCTGCGCGATCCGGCCGTCGGCCGGCTGCTCGTCGTCGCTGAGCAGGGCGAGCGCCCGGTGCAGGGCGCCGGCGATCGCCTCGGCGTGGCGCAGCGCTTCCCGCTCGGTCCGCAGTTCGTCGTCCTCGCCGGCCACGAGCCGCGCGCCGTCGATCTCCGATGTCTGGAACTTCAGCAGGTCGATCCGCTCCAGGCGCAGCCGATCGTCGCCGCTCAGGCGCTCGAGCAGATCGGCGGTCTCGCGCCAGTCGTCCCAGGCGCGGGCGCACGAGGCAGCGAGCGCCGTCAGAGCGTCGCCGCCGGAGCGATCGAGCCAGGACCGCTGGAGATCCGCCGACAGCATGCCGAGCTCGTCCCGCTGGCCGAAGATGCGGATCAGCCCGCGGGTCGCCTCCGCGAGAAGCCGCAGGGTCACCGGCTGGTCGTTGACGAACACGCGGTTTCGTCCGGCCCGGGTCACCTCGCGGCGCACCAGGAGCTCCTTCCCCTCGGCCGCCAGGCCCGCCTCTTCGAGCGGCTGCCGCCAGTCGTCGTCCGCGGGCTCGAAGACGCCGCTCACGACCAGGGTTTCGGCGCCGGTGCGAATCGCGTCCGAACTCGCGCGCCCTCCCGCCAGCAGGGAAAGCGAGTCCACGACCAGGGACTTGCCCGCGCCCGTCTCGCCGGTGACGACGTTGAGCCCCGGCCCGAACTCGAGCTCCGCCCGCTCGATCACGGCCAGGTTGCGAACGTGCAGCGAGCGCAGCATGGGGGTGCCCTGCCCGCGGGCTAGTCGTCGGTCACCAGTTCGCCGGCGCGCGACGCGGCCTCGACGATCGCCTTGATCAGGGTCACCCGCAGGCCGCCTTCCTCGAGGCGCAGGATGCCGTCGACGGTGCAGCCCGCCGGCGTCGTCACCTCGTCCTTGAGCAGGGCCGGGTGGCGGTCCGTGTCGATCACCATCTTGCCCGCGCCGAGGCAGGTCTGGGCGGCCAGCTCGATGGCCATCTTGCGCGGC
The DNA here is from genome assembly GCA_963666565.1 of Thermoanaerobaculia bacterium. Taxonomy (GTDB): domain Bacteria; phylum Acidobacteriota; class Thermoanaerobaculia; order Multivoradales; family Multivoraceae; genus Multivorans. The sequence continues at coordinate 172,355 of OY762911.1, forward strand.
AGGCCGACCTTCACGCCGCCCTCGGCCAGCGCCTCGATCACGACGTAGAGGAACGCCGGCCCCGAAGCCGAGAGCCCGGTGATCGCGTCCATGTGCTTCTCGTCCGCGACCACGGTGCGCCCGAGGGGAAGGAACAGGCGCGTGGACGCCTCCAGGTGCTCGGCGGATGCGTGGCGGCCGGCGCAGATCGCGGTCATGCCGGCGCCGACGCGGCTCGGCGTGTTCGGCATCGACCGCACCACCGGAATCGGTCCCGGCAGGCGATCCTCGATGTAGGACGTGGTCACCGAGGCCAGGATCGAGACGACCAGCTGTTCCGGCTCGAGGGCGTCGCCGATCTCGGCCAGGACCAGGTCGGCGGTCTGCGGCTTGACCGCCAGCATCACGATGTCGGCGCCCCGGACCGCGGCCCGGTTGTCGACCGTGCCGTCGACGCCCAGGTCCCGCGCCACACGGCGGACCCGGTCGGCATGGCCGGCCGTGGCGACGATCGAACCGGCGTCGACCGCGCCGGCGTCCAGCCAGCCGCCGATCAGGGTCTGGCCCATCTTCCCCGCGCCGATCACGGCGACGCGGGGGCCGCCGCTCCGGGCGGCGTCCGTGTCGATATTCGTGGTCACCTTCTCATCTCCCTCCGGGATGAACCGCGGAACGGGCGCGCCCGCGGAAGGCGACGATTCTGCCCTACTTCAACGTCATCCGGGGCTCAGGTTCTCGGGTCCCAGTCAGGCAGGAGACCGGCGGCACGGCAGGTGCGGGCCAGATCCTTGTCCAACGTCGCCAAGGAGGCGTCCAGCCGTTGGGCCAGCTCCAAGTACATCGCATCGTAGATCGACAGGCCGTGCGCTCTGGCCAGGGCGAGAGTCAGCCCCAAGCGCGGGTCGGTGTCCGTCCGCACCGGCAGGTCTCCCAAGCTGCGCAGGCGTTCGTCGACTTCGTCCGAGCGAATCCGTCCACTTCGTTCCGCGCCGAGCAAGGCGCTTCGTATTTCGACATGCCAGAGCTGCGGAACCAGCGCCTCCTCGGTCTCAAGCCGCGCCAACGCCGCGTTCGACAGCGTCTCCTCCTCATCGTCCAGGAGCCACGCCGCCGCCACCGACGCTTCGAGCACGAACCCGGACACATGACACCTAGCGGCGGCCTTCGTGAATGGCGGCAACGATCTCCTCGGACGTCATCCGGACGCGTCGCCACTGCCGACGGCGCTTCCGGAAGCCCTCCACAGCCGACTTCCGAGCTTCACGCTCCTGATTCCGCGCCGGAACCAGATGCGCGATGGCCTGGCCATGACGCGTGATCGCGACCGTCTGGCCGTACTCGACGGCCCGCAAGAGCTCCGCCAAGTGCGCCTTGGCTTCGGTTGTGGAAACGTCCCGAATGGCACCGGTCATTCTGACCGGGCAAACTACCACGAGATCTCCAGTCGCGACAGCCCTCCGGTCGGTGGGCCGCAAACCTTCGAGTCCAGCATCCTTCTCTACGACAACGAGCCGGCCGGCACCGATCCTAGCGGCCGCCTCCGCGCACCAAGCGCAGGAAGAAGGCCCGCGCCACGTGGCCGGCGATGCTCGGGTTCTCGCGCAGGCGGCGGGTCGAGTACGCGTACCACTGGCGTCCGTAGGGCACATAGATCCGTACGCGGTGCCCGGCCCGGACGAGGCGGTCGCGGCGCTCCTCGGTCACGCCCAGCAGCATCTGGAACTCGTAGCGGTCCCGCGCCAGGCCGAGGCGCTCGATCATCCGTCCCGATTCCCGGAGCAGATAGTCGTCGTGCGTGGCGATGCCGACGTAGGCCCCGCGGTCGAACAGGGCCTCGAGCGAGGCCAGGAAGTTCCGGCGCACCTTGCCGTAGTCCTGGATCGCCACGCTCGGCGGCTCGACGTAGATGCCCTTGCACAGGCGCGCGTTGGCGCGCTCGGGCAGCGCCGCGATGTCGGCCAGGGTGCGGTGGAGATAGGCCTGCAGCACGACTCCGACCGCGTCGCCGCCGGCGCCGGAACCGGTCGGCCCGCCGGTCGCCGCGCGCGTGCGCGAAGCGGCCACGGCCTCCCGGTAGAGATCGAGCGTGGCCGTCGTGCAGGTGTGGTCCTCCATGTCGATGCGGACGAAGTTGCTGCGGGCCTCGGCGCGGCGAACGAGTTCGGAGAGGTGATCGCGGCAGAGACCGCGCGAGACCTTGAGCCCCAGGAGAGTCAGCTTGACCGAGACGTTGCAGTCGAGATCGCGTTCGGCGAGCGCGTCGAGGAGGTCGAGATAGAGCCCCGTGCCTTCGCCGGCGAGCTCCGGGCTGTCGATCTCCTCGCCGAGGAGCGCCAGGGTTCCCATGAGCCCCCGGCGGTTGAGCGCGGCGGCGCAGTCGAGCGCGTCGTCCGGTTCGTCGCCGGCCACGTAGGGTGCCGCCGCCCAGCGCACCAGCGGCGGGGGCATAAGCGGCAGGGACCAGCCGACGACCCTCGAGAAGACCGTCACGGCGGCGCCATCAGGGGCTGGCAGCCGGAGCGCCCACGTGTTCGTGGGCGTGGTAGCTGCTGCGCACCAGCGGACCCGACTCGCAGTGGCTGAAGCCCAGGCCGAGGGCGAACCCGCGCAGCCGCGCGAATTCGTCCGGGTGCACGTAGCGGTCGACCGGCAGGTGGTCGCGGGTCGGCTGCAGGTACTGCCCGATGGTCAGGATCCCGGTTCCCGCCGACCGGATATCCCGGATCGTCGCTTCGAGTTCGGCCGTCGTCTCGCCCAGGCCGACCATCAGGCCCGTCTTCACCCGTCCGCCGTAGCTTCCGCTGTCGCGGCGCGACGCCGCTTCCCTCAGCAGCGCCAGACTTCGCTCGTAGTCGCTGCCGGGCCGCGCCTGCCGGTAGAGCCGCGGAACCGTCTCCATGTTGTGCGAGAACACCTCCGGGCGCTCGGCGAGCACGATGTCCAGCGCGTCGGCGACGCCCCGGAAGTCCGGCGTCAGGACCTCCACCGCGGCTTCCGGCAGCCGCTCCCGGATCGCCCGGATCGTGTCGGCGAAGTGCCCGGCACCGCCGTCCGGAAGGTCGTCCCGGTCCACCGAGGTGACGACCACGTGGCGCAGGCCCATCGCCGCCGCGGCCTCCGCAACCCGCGCCGGTTCGTCCTCATCGACGCCCGGGGCGGGCCGGCCGGTGTGGACGGCGCAGAACCCGCAGCGGCGCGTACAGGTGTCGCCGAGGATCATGAACGTCGCCGTGCCGTGCTCGCCCCAGCACTCGTAGATGTTCGGGCAGCGCGCCTCCTCGCACACCGTGTTCAGCTTCAGCCCGTCCATCAACCGCCGCACGCGGCGGTACGGCGCCGGCGTGCTGAGCCGAATGCGCAGCCAGTCCGGCCGCGGCAGGCGGGCGGCACCACCGGCACCGATGGGAACGAGTTCGTCCACGCGAGTCAGGACTCCAGCGGCCGACCTTCTCGCGGCCGCGCATCGTCGATCCTAGTAGCCCGCGCGGCGGAAACCGGGTGCGCCGGCGTCCCCGCCGGCATCCGGCGCGAAGCGCCGGCTTCCGGGTCTTCTGGCGCGCCAGCTCTGGCGCCGCCGCCCGACTCGCCCGTGACCGGCCAGAGGGCCGCTACGCCGAGCGACTCCGGCTCCACCGTCGCCAGCCGGCGCTCGAAGACCTCAGCGAAGGTCTCCGCGCAGCGGGCGGCCACCTCGTCCAAGCCGTGACGGCGGCCGGTCAGTTCCTCGATCGAAGTCATCACGCCGGCATCGAACCCGCAGGACAGGATGCCGGCGAAGTCGTCCAGGTCGGTGCAGACGTTGAGCGCGAAGCCATGGGTGGTGACCCAGCGCCGGAGGTGGATGCCGATCGAGCCGATCTTCCGGCGACCTACCCACACGCCAATGCGCTCCCGCTCTTCGCCGCCCACGGCGGCGACGCCGAACGCCGCCACGGTACGAACCAGGACCTCCTGCAGGTCCCGAACATAGCCGCGGACGTTCCGCCGATCCGCCCTCAGATCGATGACCGGGTAGCCGACGAGCTGCCCCGGGCCATGGTAGGTCGCGCGTCCGCCCCGGTCGCACTCGGCGACCGCTATTCCCCGCTGCCGCAGCCAGTCGGGGTCCGCCAGGACATCGGTCCGGTCACAGTTCCGGCCGACCGTGTAGGTCGGCGGATGCTCAAGCAGGAGCAACGTATCCGAGGCATCGGGTTCGCTGTCCAGGAGTTCCTGCCGTAGCCGGTGCTGCAGCTCGACGCCGGCCTCATAGCTCACTCGCCCGAGATAGACGGAGCGGATCGTTGCGCCGTTGCCCAGTTTCATCGTCGGTAAGGCGACTCGAGTCCACTCCCGCAGCGACCGCTCAAACGCCAATGCAGCCGCTCTCATTCCTATCACTGGCAGCGGAGTGCCGCCGAAGTCCGGCGAGCTACGCGCCGTAGCTGGAAGCCTGTTCCTCCGTCACGAAGCCGTTTCGCAGGTCCTCCGCGATCAACTCGGACAGACGGTCCTCGGGCCTGCCCCAGCCGCCACCCGTCGCCGTCACGCAGCGGACGATGTCGCCCCGCCTGAGCGGAAGCCGGGCCGCCTTGCCGTAGATCTCCGGCGGGTCGGAGCGTTGGCCCTGCCGGAGGATCTCCACGTAGTTGCGAGAGCCGTCGCGGCCGCCCGCGCTCCCCCAGGGCGGAAACCTGAAGCGACCGAAACTGCCCGTGAACGTCGCGCTCTCCGAGCGAATTCGGTAGGCGAGCACGACGCCCTTCCCGCCACGATGGCGGCCCTCCCCTCCGGGTTCGTTGTGAAACGCGTACTCCTCGACGTGGACCCCGTAGCGAGCCTCCGTGATCTCGACCGGGATGTTGTACGTCTCGCCGTCGGCCACCGAGAACTGGCCGTTCAGCCCGTCGCGGTCGTGCATCGCGCCCCAACCGCCCACCAGGGGGCAGACCAGGATCGTGGGTTCGCCGGTATCGGCATGGTCGCCGGCGATGATGATGGCGCAAACCGACAGCACGTGCCCGGCCGTCAGACGGTCAGGGACGAGTTCGGCAAGGGCCTTCCAGATCAGATCCTCCGCGTACAGCATCGTTTCCCAGTAGGTCGAAACGGGCGCCGGACGCCGGGCGGTGAACACCGTCTCATCCGGGCAGACGACCTCGAGCGCGCGGAAGCAGCCACCGTTGGCGGGTATCTGCGGATTGGTCAGGGCCTTGAAGATCGTCCGCACAGCTGAAACCAGGCCGGTCCTCGAGTTGTTGATTGGACCTAGCGCCTGAGACGCGCTGCCGCTGAAGTCGACGAGAAACCTGTCCTCCGAGATCTCGATGCGGACCCGCACCTTCAAGGGTTCGTCGCTCAAGCCGTCGTCGTCAATCCAGTCCTCCGCCTCGAAGACGCCCTGAGGCAGCTTCCCGAGTTCGGCGGCAACCATCGCCTCGCCGTGGTCGAGCAGTCCGGCCATCGCCGCCAGCACGGCGTCACGCCCGTAGCGTTCGAGCAGACCGTGAAGACGCGCTTCGCCTACGGAGCAGGCAGCGGTGGCCGCCCGCAGGTCGCCCATCGAGTCCTGGGGCAGCCTGATGTTGGATCGGAGGATCTCGAAGACCGCTTCCTGCTCCCGACCCTCGTCGATCAGCTTCACCGTCGGAATCTGCAGGCCCTCTTGGAAGATCTCGGTGGCATCCGTCGTGAAACTCCCGGGAGACATGCCGCCGACGTCCACCCAGTGGGCCTTGTTGACCGTGAAGGCGATGAGCTCCCCTTCCCAGAAGACGGGCTTCGCGAAGGCGATGTCGGAGAGATGAGTGCCGCCGCCCTCGTACGGATCGTTGCTGATGAAGATGTCGCCCGGGCGAATGTCGCCCCGCTCGCCGAACTTGGCGAGGATGTCCCGCACCAGCGAGTCGATCATCCCCAGAAAGACGGTAGTTCCGTTTCCTTGGGCGATCAGATCGCCCCTGCCGTCCGTGACGCCGACCGAGTAGTCCAGAGCCTCGTAGATGATCGGGCTCATGCTGGTACGCGCCATGGCATCGAACATCTCATCCCCCACGGCGACCAGGGCGTTCCTGATGATCTCCTGGTCGTAGGGATCCTGCCGCGTTCCGTCCGTCACGGCGCCGCCCGCATGTCGATGTGGATGTTGCCGAAGTCGTCCATCGCGGCCTCCTTTCGCGGCGGCACCAGCACCGCGGCCGTGCCGTCCTCGATCACCGCCGGCCCCTCGATCCTCATGCCGGGCCGGAAGCGGGAGCAGTCGTAGGCGTCCGCCCTCCATTCGCTGTCCTGGTCGAAGTCGACCAGGCGCGCTCCGGTACGGGCGGCGTCCGCGTCCATCTCGCCCGCGGGAAGTCGGGCCAGCTCCGACCTGCCTGCCCGGGCGGTCACCACGACGTGGAAGTTGACGAGTTCGACCGGGTTCGAGAGCCGGTACGTGAACTCCTGTTCGTGCGCCGCATGGAATCGGATCATTGCCTCCTCGACGGCGCCTTCGTCGATCTTCCCCGAGGGAACGGCCACCTTGACCGTGTGCTCCTGTCCCCGATACCTGAGATCGGCGAACCGCGCCGTGGAGCAGTCCTCAAGCGTCATACCCTCGCTCTGGCACTGCTGAAGAGCCTCCGCCTCCATCGTCAGGAAGGTCTTCCTCACCGAGCGGACGGGAAGCCTGCTCAAGTTCTCCACCCGTGTCCGGACGAAGTCGCGCCGCAGGTCCGACATCAGCATGCCCCAGGCCGAAAACACGGACGACTGGGCGGGCACGATGACCCTGGGGATCATGAGCTCCCGGGCCAGAAACGCGGCGTGCATGCCGCCGCCCCCGCCGAACGCCACGAGCGCGAAGTCCCTCGTGTCCCGGCCGCGGTTGAGCGACACCAGCTTGAGCGCGTTCACCATGTTGGCGTTGGCAATCCGGACGACCCCCCGAGCCACGTCCTTCAGGCTGCCGCCCAGTCGCCGCCTGAGACCGGCGAACGCTCTCTCGACGGCTTCCATGTCCGGCCGTCGCTCCCCGCCCAGGAACAGGTCCGGGTTGATCCGGCCCAGCAGCAGGTTGGCGTCGGTCGTCGTGGGTTCCGTGCCGCCCTGTCCGTAGGCCGCCGGACCCGGTTCCGCGCCCGCGCTGACCGGACCGACGTGCAGGCTGCCTCCCTCGTCGATCCAGGCGATCGATCCCCCGCCATTGCCGATCTCGACCAGATCCACGACCGGGATACGGATCGGATAGCCGGGGTTCGTTCGATCCCACTCGATCCTGTAGTCGGACGAGATGCGGACCTTCCCGTCCGCGATCAGGGCCGTCTTGGCCGTCGTGCCGCCGATGTCCAGGGCGAGAACGTTCGGCTCGCCGATCTGGCGGCCGAGTTCGGCGGCGCCCAGCATCCCGCTCGCCGGTCCGGACTCGACCATGGAGATCGGATTGTTCAAGGCGCCCCGCACTGTCGCGACTCCGCCGTTCGACTGCATGACCAGCAGTTCGGACTCCACTTCACGGACGCGGAGTTCGGTCGACAGGGCGCCCAGATACGACGTCGCCAGCGGATGAACGTATGCCGACAGAACGGCGGTGCTCGTCCGCTCGTACTCGCGCCACTCCCGGCAGACGCTGTACGAGCTGACGACCGACAGCTCCGGAAACCTCTGGCGGAGAAAGGACTCGACCGCGATCTCGTGGGCCGGATTCAGGTAGGCGTGGAGGAAGCAGATGGCGACGGCTTCGACGTTCGCCCGCGCGATCTGCTCCGCCAGCTCTTGAAGGGCGTCGTCGCCGACCGGTCGCTTGACCTTTCCCTGGTAGTCGATTCGCTCATCGACCTCGAAGCGGCGCGCTCGGGGCACGAACGGTCGCGGCTTCGCGAACGCGAAGTTGAACAGATCCGGCCTGTTGCCGCGGGCGATCTCCAGCACGTCGCGAAACCCGGCCGTCGTCACCAGGGCCGTCTTCGCGCCACGGCGCGAGAGCAGCGCGTTGATCACCACCGTCGTGCCGTGAGCGAAGAACTCGATGTCCTTGCCGTCGAGCCCCGAACCATCGATGGCCGCGAGCAGTCCCCGCTCGAAGTCCGGCGGCGTCGTGTGCGCCTTGGCGACGCGCAGGCCCCGATCGTCCAGGTACACGAGGTCGGTGAAGGTACCTCCGACATCCGTGGCGACCCGGATCATAGGAGTTCGCCGCCGATCGGGAGAGGCCGCCGCGCTTCAGATCCCCGCGTCCGTTGGTAGGGTCCGAAGGCGGAGGCGGCGATGTTGCAGCGAGAGGGCAAGGCGGCTTCACGGGATCTCCTGCAGGCTGGGCAGATGATCCGGGCGCGACGCGTCCAGCTCGGGCTCACGCTCCAGCGACTTGGCGAGATGGCCGGTCTCTCCCCGGCCTTCATCTCTCTCGTCGAGCGCAACAAGGCGGTTCCGTCGCTTGTATCCCTGGTGAACCTGGCACGGGCGCTGGAGGTCAACGTCTCGACGTTCATGGAGGTTCCGGCGGGCGAGGCGCATGTGCGTCGCCGCTCCGACCCGCAGCAGATCGAAGTCGATTCGCCCGTGGAGTACCACCAGTTGAGCGCCTGCATGCGGTTCCAGCAGATGGACGCCATCTTCATGAAGATACCGCCCGGCCACGTCTTTCCCGACGACCAGCGGGAGGGGGAGGACTTCCTGTACGTCATCAAGGGCGAGCTCTACTGCGAGTTGGGGGACGAGAAGGTGACTCTGTCGGAAGGCGATTCGATGCACTTCAACGCGCGGACCGTCCACAACGCGAGCAACCTGTCGGACTCCGAGGTCGAGCTGCTCTACGTCGGCACACCAAGCGTGTTCGGCCAGGGCGAGTAGCAGCCAAGGTGCTCATTCCGCGTCGCTCAGCATCCGGGCGCGGATGATCCGGACGCGACGGCTGAGGAACTCCGATTCCTCGGCTCGTGCGTAGATCGCCTGGAGGACGGAGAAACCGGCGATCACACGACCGAAGGCGGCGAACCCCTGTCCGTCCGGTTGGCGGCGTCCGCCGTAATCCAGCTCCGGCTCGTCTCGCATGCAGACGAAGAAGCTGCCGTACGGCTCGCCGGCCTTGAATCTCGACATGGAGACGGACCATCGCTCGTGCCTCAGGCCCGTCGCGACGGTCGGTTCGTGGCCGATGACGGGCCGGACGGGAACGTCCTCGGCCGCCAAACCGGCCTGGATGATCTCGATCGGACAGGCCGCCTGGCCCGCCTGGTTCTTCCGGGTCGCGATGCGGTAGACGGAGGACCCGTCGAGTCCCCCCGCCTGGACCAGCCCGATGAAGTAGGCCGACGTGATCGGTGCTCGGCCGATCGAGAGTTCGAGGCGGAAGTCGCCAACCTCGGTGGACACGCCGCAGAGCGCGGGAACCGGCGATTCCGGAGGACGAAGCCGCGAGCGCCCGTTCTCCAGGACCACGCGGGCCGACCTGCGCCGACGGCCCACGCCCCGCTAGAAGTCGTAGGAGAACTCGACGCCATACGACCTCGGGCGGCCCTGGTAGTTGTAGTCGGGCGCCACGACCTCCTCGTAGTACCGCTCGTCGAGCAGGTTCTTGCCCCAGAAGGCGAAGCTCCAGACACTCCTCCGGAAGGCCAGCCGGGCGGCGACCAGGTCGAGGGGATCCCGAACAGGGACGCCGACGATCGTCCCGCCTTCGTGAAACCAGGTCTTGCCCCGGCGCTCCCAGTCGAGCCGCGCCGTCAGGTCCACGGTCGCCGACAGGGAGCGCTCGAGCTGCCAGCCGAGGTTCGACGTCAGCTTCGTGGTGTACGGAACCTGGTTGCCGACCGCCAGCGGATTCGCCGCGTACTCGACGATCTCCGCCTCGTTCCAGCCGACGCCGCCGTGCACGGAAAAGCCCGTCGCCGCGAGCCAGGTGAACTCGACCTCGGCGCCGGAGATGTCCACCGCGTCGACGTTGTTCACGATCTGCGCATTGACCGCGCCGTTGAAGTTGAAGGTCTGCAGGTCGTCGGCTTCCGCGACGAAGACGGCGCCGTTCAGGATCAGGTTGGCCGCGGGCCACACCGTCTTGAAGCCCGCCTCCAGGTTGCGGGACTCCTCCTGTTCGTACACCGAATCGGCGATGGGCTCGCCGGTGAACGGGGCGATCTCGGTTCCCGGCGCGTTGAAGCCGCCGGAGCGGAAGCCCTCGGCGTAGGTGAGATAGAGGGTCGAGTAGTCCGAAGTGGTCCAGCGCAGAGTCGCCTTGGGCTGCAACTTCGAGAACGTCGCCTCCCGCATGGCCGGCCCCGCGATCGGGATGCCGTAGCCGTCCACCCTGTACCCGTCCGGCCGGGGATCCGTCTGCTCCCTTCGATCTTCGTCGTACCGGCCCGAAAGGGTGAGCTCGACATCCTCACCCAGGTCGAAGCTGGCCTGGCCGAACAGGGCGAAGGCCGCGTCGTCGTTCTCCTCAGCGAAGTAGGAGCGCGTGGATTGCGGCGTCGCGGGGTCGAAGTCCAGGGACGTGAGGATGGCGCCGCCAAGGTCTTCGCTGGTGCCGGTCACGAGGGAGCGGTCCCGCTGCAGGGCATAGGCGCCCAGGATGTAGCGCACCCGCCGGTCGACGGCGGACGTCAGCCGGATCTCCTGGCTGGACGAACGGATCGCGTTGTCCTGGAAGGTCGTGTTGAAGCCGGCCGGGAACAGCGCGTCGTCTCCGTCGGGGTCGCCGCTCGGCCCCAGGAAGAGGAGCCGCGGCCGGTCGCATGGAACCAGCGCATCCGAGACGAGACTGAAGCCGTACAGGTAGCACCGCGTGTTGTCCGAGTAGTCGAAGCCGTCGAAGGCGACCAGGTGGTCCACCTCGCTCCAGGCCCCGATCATCCGCAGTTGACCCGCCGGCGTCTCGAGGTCGAACTTCAGAGAGAAGTCCAACAGGTCGCGGTCGTCGAACCCGGTGACGTTGGATTCCGGCGGCACAACGACGTTCGCCACGTCGAGATCGACCGGGGGATCCAGGAACGGGACGCCGGAAACCTGCAGCAGGGGACGAGCGAAGTACGCCGCGCCCCCCTCGCGCGCGTTGGCGAACGCCCGGAAGTCCAGATTCGCCCGCTCCGACGCGTTCCAGTCGGCGCGAAACCGCACCGTCTCGTCCTCGAAGTCGTCGACGGTCTCGCCGGTCGCCGCGTTCTCGATCAGGCCGTCCGACCTGGCCCAGGCGGCCCCACCGCGCAGCGACAGGTTTTCGCTCGCCGGTCCGCCCAGCGACAAGGACGCGCTGGCCGAACTCCCCGCACCGGCGCCCAGCCTGAGCGCGCCGGCTAGACGGTCCCCCGGCCCACGCGTAGTGACGTTGATTGCGCCAGCGATCGCATTGCGCCCGTAGAGCGCGCCCTGCGGTCCCCGAAGAACCTCGATCTGCTCGATGTCGAAGAGCTCCTGGTTGAACTGGAGGGGACTGGCCAGCAGGACGCCGTCGACCGAGATGGCGACCGGGGTCTCGCCGTTCCGGATCTGGCCGACGCCCCGGACGTTGATTGCGACGTTCCCGGAATCCTGCGCGTCCGCGATCGTCACGTTCGGCGTGAGAGCGATGAAGTCCGCCGCGCGGCGCACAGCCGCGGTCTCGATGACCTCCGACGTGATCGCCGTCACCGCGACGGGTGCTTCCTGAAGGTTCTCCTCCCGAGCCCGGGGCGTGACCACGATCGTCTCGCTCACGATCGCCGGCGACGTCGATTCACCCTCCGTCTTCTCGTCTTCCTGAGCTGACGCCGCCGCCGGCAGCAGTAGCACCGGACTCAGTACCAGGGAACCGAAGCCGAGTCCGTTCCCGCCACACAGTCGCATCATGAAAGCGCCCTCCTCCAGGTTCCGATGGTCGGTTCCAAGGACTCTAGTAAAATCTTCACTATGAGTCAACTATTCTCTCCAGCAAACCGCGGCGCCGTTGACATGTTCTCCACATGAAACTACTGTTCGGGGCATGTCCAAGATGCTCCAGATCCGGAACGTGCCCGAGGAGACCCACCGCCTGCTGAAGAGCCGCGCCGCGCTGGAAGGGGTGTCCATGTCCCACTTCGTGCTGCGGGAGATCGAGCGGATCGTGCGCCGGCCGAGCCGCCGGGAGGTGCTGGACACGATCCGCGGCCTGCCGCCGGTGACGCTGGAGGAAGCGCCGGCGGACGTCCTGCGGGAGGAGAGAGAGTCCCGCGAATGGTGATCGACGCTTCCGCCGCCGTCGAGATGTTGCTGGGCACCCCGCGGGGCCGCCGCCTGAGCGGGAGACTGGAGGCGGAGTCGGTCGAGATTCACGTTCCCCACCTCGTGGACCTGGAGATCGCGCAGACGCTCCGCGGCTACGTGGGGCGCGGGGCGTTCGACGCCGAACGGGGTGCCCTGGCCCTGCGCCTCTGGCGCAATCTCCGGGCGGAACGCTACGGGCACCACCGGTTCCTGGACCGGATATGGGAACTCCGGCACAACGTCTCGGCATACGATGCGGTCTACGTTGCCCTCGCCGAGGCCCTGTCCACCGTCCTGCTGACGGCGGACCGCAAGCTCGCCGGCGCTCCGGGCCTCGAAGACCGCATCGAGTCGATCTGAACTTGGCCGCCATCCAGAGCCGACCGCCCGTCGATGACGACTGAAGGCGCCCGCCAACGGTCCGGTCACGCCGGCGACCCGACCCGAGGGTGCCGAATCGGCCTCGTCCTCACCGGCGGCGGGGCGCGCGCGGCCTATCAGGTCGGACTGGTCCGGCATCTGGCGAAGCGGCTGCCGGAGTTCCATTTCGACGTGCTGACCGGCGTCTCGGCCGGCGCGATCAACGCCTCGTTTCTCGCGTCCCACCCGGGCAGCGCCGCCGAGGCGACGGAAGAACTGAGCCGGGTCTGGCTCGAACTGACGCCCGATCACGTCTTCCGCGACGATGGCTGGTCGCTGGGCAAGATCGTTGTCCGCTGGCTGCTGAACCTGGCCTCGGGCGGCCTGCGCTACCGGCCGCAGGTTCGCGGCCTGGTCGACGCGTCGCCGCTCGGAGGCCACCTGGCGAATGTCCTTCATGTCGAGCCGGGTAGCGGCCGCGTGCTGCCCGGCATCGCCCGGAACCTGGAGCGCGGCCGGCTCGACGCGGTGGCCGTGACGACGGTCGAGTGGTCGACGGGGCACACGGTCACCTGGGTCCAGGGACGCGACATCGAGACCTGGGAACGTCCCAAGCGGCGCTCGGAGCGGGCGCTGCTGACCCTCGACCACGTCCTGGCCTCCGCCTCGCTGCCGTTCATCTTCCCCGCCGTCCGCATCGGCGACGCCTGGCACGGCGACGGCGGCGTCCGCCTGACGTCGCCGTTGTCGCCGGCCCTGCACTTGGGCTGCGACCGCCTGATCGCCGTCTCGACCCGGCACGAACCGCCGGTCCCGAGAGCCGCCGCCGCGGCCTACCCGCCGCCGGCCCAGTTCGCCGGCGTGCTGCTGAACGCCGTGTTCCTGGATCAGCTCGACCAGGACGCGAACCGCCTGGAACTCGTCAACCGGCTGCTGGCGCGGCTGCCGGAGTCGGAGCGCGGAGCGCTACGGCTCGTCGACCTCGTGGTGCTCCGGCCGTCAGAAGACCTCGGCCGGCTGGCCAGCCGCTTCGAGCCCCGGCTGCCCAAGGCGTTCCGCTTCATGACCCGCGGTCTGGGCACCCGGGACACGGCAAGCCCGGACCTGCTCAGTCTCCTGATGTTCCAGCCCGACTACATCCGGGCGCTGATTGAGGTCGGAGAGCGGGACGCTGAAGCTCGCCACGAGGAGATCGCCGAACTGGTTCGCAGATAGCGCGGTGCGTCGTCCAGCCCAGCCGGGTCAGGAGGGGTCGGCGTCCAGGTGCCTCTGAACGAGCGACGGCCGACGACGTTGCAGTCACCGACACCCAACCGGAGCGAGTGAAGCGGAGCAAGCGCAACCCTGCCCTTCTCCTCTCGAGCGCGCGCGTCACCTGGGCGCCGACCCCTCCTGACCCAAGACGGGCGAGTCCGTCCTCCGCCGCGCCGGGTGGCGGCGGCCTGACGGCCGCCCGTCTTCTCGCCGCCTTCGGCGGCAAGCGGGTCGGAAGACCCGCGCACCCGGCGCGTCCACGCGGCTACGCGACGGTGACGTCGTCGCAGAGGTAGACGTCCTGGATGTGGTTCAGGAGCTCCACGCCCTCCGCCATCGGCCGCTGGAACGCCTTGCGGCCGGAAATCAGTCCCTGGCCGCCGGCGCGGCGGTTGATGACGGCGGTCCGCACGGCGGCTTCGAGGTCGCCGGCGCCGCTGGAGGAACCGCCCGAGTTGATCAGGCCGATCCGGCCCATGTAGCAGTTCGCGACCTGCCAGCGCACGAGGTCGACGGGATGGTCGGACACCAGATCGCTGTAGACCAGGTCGTGAGTCTTGCCGAAGCCGACCGCCGGGAAGCCGCCGTTCTTTGTCGCCTGCTTCTGCTTGACGACGTCCGCCTCGATCGTCACGCCGAGGTGGTTCGCCTGGCCGGTCAGGTCGGCCGAGTCGTGGTAGTCGACGCCGTCCACGACGAACGCGCTGTTGCGGAGGTAGCACCAGAGAATGCAGGCCATGCCGAGTTCGTGGGCCTGCTGGAAGCACTCGGCGATCTCCACCAGCTCTTCCCGACACACCTCGGCGCCGAAGTAGACCGTGGCCCCAACCGCGGCCGCACCCAGATCCCAGGCCTGCTCCACCTGGGAGAACAGAACCTGGTGGTACGTGTGGGGATGGGTCAGGCTCTCGTTGTGGTTGATCTTGACGATGAACGGGATCTTGTGGGCGTAGCGCCGGCCGATGCTGCCCAGCACGCCGAGGGTGGAGGCGACGCCGTTGCAGCCGCCCTCCATCGCCAACCGGACGATGTTCTCGGGATCGAAGTAGATCGGGTTCGGCGCGAACGACGCCGCGCCCGAGTGCTCGATCCCCTGGTCCACGGGCAGGATGGAGAGATAGCCGGTGCCGCCGAGACGGCCGTGCCCGAGTAGCCGCTGCAGACTCGCCAGGGTGCGGTTGTTGCGGTCCGAGGGACCGAACGCGCGGTCGACGATGTCGGGCCCCGGCGCCGTCAGGTGGTCCTTCGGTATCCCGGTGCAGACGTGGCCGAGAAGGCTCTCCGCCTCGCTGCCGAGAAGCTGTTCGATGCGCGCGATGTCGGCCATGGTTCTCCTCCGGTTCAGCGACCCGGCGGGTCGGATCGGCGGCATTCTAGTAGCTGAACCGACACCGGCGGGAGGCGGCCGTCCGAAGCGTCAGTTCAGGCTGGAGGCGGGCGGCGGCGCCGTTTCGGGGCGGTCGAGCACGGCCAGGAGCTGGAGCAGCACGTCGAGCGCCGGACCCCACAGCCGGTGCCGGCCGAGGTGGTAGACGGCGAGCGGCACGGGCTGTCCCTCGATCTCGAAGGTCCTCTCCTCGACCAGCCGGGGCTGCCGGAGCGCCGACAGCGGCAGCCGCACGCCCGGCGCCTCCGCGTTGCTGCCGTCGTCTTCGGGAGACGGAACGGCGACGACGCAGGCCCGCAGCCGGAAGCCGCCGCTGCCGCCGACCTCGTCCAGCTCGCCGAGGCGGAGGATCCGCGACGGGTCGACGCCGAGACCGACGCTGCCGAGCCGCGCCACGGTCGGCCAGGGGTCGTCGCCCTCGAAGGCGGCCGCCGGGAAGCTGAGCGGCGGCGACTCGTTCGGCTCTTCCCGCAGCAGCGTCCAGAGTTCGGCCGACTCGACGTACAGCGGCACCACGACCGCGACCCTGGCGCCGTCGCCGTCCGGCGCCGCGGGCAGCCGCCTCGAACCCTCGAGCCGGCGCCGAACTTCGAGGATCCAGCTCACGGAGCCGACCCTATCCGCGGCGCGCCGCGCTTCACAGCTCGCGGTCGCAGGCGATGGCGCCGCAGAGGCTCATCGAGCCGCCGCCGAAGAGGTGCGGCTCGAACCGAAGCCGCGCCGGTCCGATCGGCCGCCGGATCCTGAGGGGGATCCGGCAGGAGTCGCCCGGCGGAAGGTCGCGCGGCAGCGGAATCCAGGGCCTGCCCCGGAGCAGGTCCCGTCCGCCGCTCCAGAGCTGGGGCTCCAGCACGACGCCGCCGTCCTCGTTGCGGCCCGAAAGCCAGGTGGCGAAGCCCGTGTTCGTGACGACGAGTTCGACCGACCGCCGCTCGCCCTCCCGCCAGGGCGGCTCGCAACCCTCGACGTCGATTCGCCCCGGCAACCAGCCCCAGGTCAGCGACGTGGGCGGCGAAGGCTCGGGCGCGAGGAACGCCTCGGGCTTCCCGGCCGGCGCGACGGACCACTCGTCCAGCACCTCGACCACCGCCCGCGCCGCCGCCGCCGGCTCGTGCTCGCGCTCGATGAAGGTCCGCGCCGCGGCGCCCATCTCCGCCAGCCGCTCCGGCGCCGCGAGAAGGCCCCGCAGCAGACCGGCGAGCGCGCCGGCCTCGGCGGCCGGATCGTCCTCCAGCGGCGCCTTGATCGCGACGCCGTCCGGCAGCTCGACGAACTGCGCGTAGTCCGACACGACCGCGGCCCGGCCCAGCGCCAGGATGCGCAGCAGCGACGCCGACGTCTCGCCCGCGCTCGGGTAGCGCAGGTTCAGGCACAGGTCGCAGGCGGCGATGGCGGTCGGGAAGGTCCCGGGATCGAGAAAGCCGGTCATCGCGACCCGTTCCCGGACCCCCAGGTCCCGGGCCAGCGCCGCGAGATCGAACTCCGCCGCCACGTCTCCCACCACCAGCGCATGCGCCTCCTCCATCCCCGGCTCGGCGAGGATGCGAAGCAGCACGTCCGTGCGCTTGATCGGGGTCTGGAAGCCGAAGGAACCGATCAGCACGGCCGACGCGGGAATGCCGGCCTGACGCCGCCAGGCGGCCGCCCGCTCGGGCGCGGGCAGCTCGGGCGCCGGCATCGGCATCGGCACCCGGCGCATCGGCGGCAGCCGGCCGTCGGCGAACTCCCCCAGCTCCTCCTCCAGGAACCGGAGACCCCAGTCGCTGTGGGTCAGCAGTCCCCGCTGCCGGAGCAGCAGCGACCGGTGCGCCGGCATCTCGAACAGACGCGCCCGGCCGTGGCCGCCCCAGCGGATCGAGAGCGCCGCGGCGGCGCCCTCCCAGCCGTGCTCGGCGCCCAGTCCGTCCACGTAGGCGTCCAGGTCGCCGGAAGCCAGCGTCGACTCGACCAGCAGGTGGTGCAGGCGCAGGTCGTGTACGGTCACCACCCCCGGAAACTCCATCGCCAACCGCCGCACGCCCTCGTGGTAGACGTTGTTGCCCATCTGGTAGAAGGGCAGGCGGCCGACGGGGTCCAGCGCCTCCGCGTCGACCGCCGGATAGCGGCTCAGGACCTCCGGCGCGACCTCCTGCCCCGGCAGGCGCACCAGGCGCAGGTCGCACAGGGGCGCGAGTTCGTCCAGCAGGTCGACGCTGTAGTCGGCGATGCCCGATCTGACCGGCGGCAACGGCGACACGAAGTCGACCGCCGGGGATTTGCCGGCACTAGGCCCGATCGCCATCGGGAGCTTCGAGCTGCTGGCCCAGCCAGGCGTCGATGAACGGATCGAGGTCGCCGTCGAGCACGCGCTCCACCGCCGACACCTCGAGCCGGGTCCGGTGGTCCTTGACCATGCGGTACGGGTGCAGGACGTAGCTGCGGATCTGGGACCCGAAGCCGATCTCCATCTTCTGGCCCTCGCGCTCCGCCTGTTCCTCGCGCCGCTTCTGCACTTCCCGGTCGTAGAGCCGCGCCTTGAGAATCTTCATCGCCATCGCGCGGTTCTTGATCTGGCTGCGCTCGTTCTGACAACTGACCACGATGCCGCTCGGCAGGTGGGTGATCCGCACCGCCGAGTCCGTCACGTTGACGTGCTGGCCGCCGGCGCCGGACGACCGGAAGGTATCGATGCGGATGTCCTTGTCCTCGACCTCGACGTCGATGTCGTCCTCCACCTCGGGGTAGGCGTAGACGGAGGCGAACGAGGTGTGGCGCCGCTTCGCCGCGTCGAAGGGCGAGATGCGAACCAGCCGGTGGACGCCGTTCTCGCCGCGCAGGCGGCCGAAGGCGTAGTCGCCCCGCACCGCCACCGTAGCGCTCTTGAGCCCGGCCTCGTCGCCGTCCAGCCGCTCCAGCAGGGTGACGTCGAACCCGCTCCGCTCGGCCCAGCGCAGGTACATCCGCAGCAGGATCTCCGCCCAGTCCTGCGAGTCGGTCCCGCCCTCGCCGGGATGGATGGCGAGCAGGGCGCTGCGGTCGTCGTCCTCGCCGGAGAGCTTCAGTTCCAGGTCGAGCGCCGTCGACTCGCGCTCCACGCGGTCGATGAACGCGTCGAGTTCCGCGCCGTCCTCGTCGCCGAGGGCGTCCTCGGCGAGCAGTTCGAGCCAGGCCCCGATCTCGTCCCGGTCGGCGTCCAGCCGCGTCAGCGTCGCCCGCCGGCGTTCGAGGGCGCGGCGGCGGCGCAGGAGCGGCGCGCTCTTCCTCGGCTCGTCCCAGAAACCGGGCTGCTGCATCTCGTGATCCAGCGCGGCCAGCTGTTCCTCGAGCTCGGCCGGGTCAAAGATACCTCCGCAGGCCGTCGAGACGGACCCCGAGGTCGGAAAGCGAGCGGTTCGCGTCGGCGGCGATCATCGGCGCAGTATGGCAAAGGCGGCGAGCGCGACGCAAAGCAGGGGCACGAGCAGGGGCGCCCGCGAGAAGGGAGTCGTCCCGCCGAGCGGGCCGATCCGGGCCTGCATGACGGTCGCCTCGTCGATCCCCGTGGCGGCCAGCACCTGGCCGCGCCGGTCGATCACGGCCGAGATGCCGGTGATCGCGGCCCGGACGAGCGGCCGCCCGTTCTCGGCGGCGCGGAAGCGGGCGGGCCGCAGGTGCTGGTGCGGCGCCCAGGTCCGGCCGTACCAGGAGTCGTTGGTGATCGTCACGAGCAGGTCGGCCCCGCGCCGCACCCGCGCCGCCACCTGCTCCGGGAAGACGATCTCGAAGCAGATCGACACGCCGAGCCGGGCGCCGTCCGCGTCGAGCAGACGGACCTCGTCGCCCGGAGAGAAGCCGCCGGCCTGGCGCGCCAACTGCCGCACCGCCGGCAGGTAGCGGCCGAGCGGAACGTACTCCCCGAACGGAACGAGGTGCATCTTGTCGTAGGTCTGCCGCCCGGCGCGCGAGGCGCCGTCCGCTCCGGGCGTCAGCAGGTAGGCGGCGTTGAAGGCCCGGTCCTCTTCGCCCGACCGGTCCCGGCGCGCGCTGTTCAGGAGCAGGGAGCAGCCGCCGGCAACGAGCTCCTCGAGGTCGCGGGCGAAGCCGCCGTCCCGCTCCACTTCGTACGGCCAGGCGGCGCTCTCCGGCCAGAGGACGAGCCGGCCCGGTTCGCAAGCCTGGCGGCTGAGCGCGAAGAGCCGCCGGTAGTTCTCGGCGAGGTCGGCGAACCGCTCGTCCGGGCCGCCATCGACCATCTCGGCGGTCGCCATGTGGATGTTCGGCTGCACGACGGCCACCTCGAGGCTGCGTTCGTCGCCCAGCCGCCGGTCGAGGTTGGTCCAGCGGGCGAGCGCAAGGATCGCCGCGACCGCGGCCAGGACGGCCAGGGCCGCCCGGCGCGTCTCCCGGTCGCCGAGGCGGAGCAGGGCGAGACCGGCTGCGGCGACCAGGAGCGAGAGGCCGTGGCTGCCGATCCAGCGGGTGGCGTCGAGGGCGCCGGGGACGTCCACCCAGGCGTAGCCCAGCAGGTTCCAGGGGAAGCCGAACGGGCCCAGCCCACGGACCCACTCCAGCGCCACCCAGACGGCCGGCGCGAGCAGCAGGGAGAGCGCGTCGCCGCGGGCGAACAGCCGGCCGGCAAGCCAGCAGAACAGGCCGTGGAAGAGCCCCAGGTAGAGCGCCAGCAGGCCGAGCAACAGCGCCGACGCCGCGCCCGGCAATCCGCCGTAGACCTCGAGCGTGGAGGCGATCCACGGCACGGCGACGAGCCACGCCACGGCGCCGTGCAGCCAGCCCAGCCACAGCCGGCGCCAGGCCGTGCCCGGCGCCGAGGCGATCGCGAACAGCGGCGCCGCCGCGGCCAGCGGCAGCAGCAACCCGGGCCGCCGGTCGAAGCAGAACGCCCACCAGACGCCTCCGCCGGCGCTCAGGGCGAGCTGGAACCAGACCGACGCAAGCAGCGACGGCGGGTCTCCGCCGCACGGCGGCAGGTCGGACGACTGGCCGTTCAGTTGTTCGGCGTGATCCAGGTCTCGAGCCCGTACTGTTTGGCGAGTTGCTCGGCGGCGGCGGCCGCGGCGGCCTGGCCGTCGAACGGTCCCACGCGCACCCGCTGCATCACCTGGCCGTCCAGCGTCTGCGGCGACAGGAACGCGCGGTGCCCGTCCGCCCGCAGCCTTCGCTCCACCGACGCCGCCTGCTCGAGGTCGGCGCTCGAGAAGACCTGAACCACCAGCGCGTTCGCCGCGGCCGGAATCGGATCGCCGGCCGCTGCGCCGTCGCCGTTGGCGACCGTCTCATCGCCGGCAGCGGCGGCTTCCTCGCTGGCGGCGCCGTCCTCGTCGTCGGTTTCGCCGCCGAAGAAGCGGACGACCTCGGCCGGCGCCACTGGCGACGCCAGCGACGCGCCGGCGGCGGGCTGTTCGGCCGCCGGCAGGCTCGGCGCCGCTGGGGCCGGCGCACCGTCCGGCGCCGCGGCGAGGTCGGCGGCTCTCGACTGGCCCCACCACGAACCCGCCGCGAACGCGGCCACGATCGCCAACGCCAGAAGTGCTACGAACGCGGCAATCTGGGTGTTGCCGAGGCTGACCTCATACGGTTCGTAGGGTTCGCGGCTCACTCTTTCGGTTCTTGCGGCTTCCCGCCCAGGAACGAACCGAAGGCTCTCAGCAGCTCGAGCGGCAGCGGGAAGAGAATGGTCGAGTTCCGTTCCGTGGCGATGTCCGAGAGGGTCTGCAGGTAGCGCAGTTGCAGGGTGACCGGGTTGGCGCTGATCGCGTTGGCCGCCTGGGCCAGCGACTCGGAAGCCTGGAGCTCGCCGCTGGCGTGGATCACCTTGGCGCGCTTCTCGCGCTCCGCCTCGGCCTGCTTGGCCATCGCGCGTTGCATCTCCTGCGGCAGATCGACGTGCTTGACCTCGACCATGGAGACCTTGATGCCCCAGGGATCGGTCTGCTGGTCGATCACCGTCTGGAGCTGGTCGTTCAGCGTCTCCCGTTCGCTCAGCAGTTGGTCGAGCTCGGTCTGGCCCAGAATCGAGCGCAGCGTGGTCTGCGCCAACTGGCTCGTCGCGAACAGGAAGTTCTCGACCTCGACGATCGCCTTCGTCGGTTCCAGCACGCGGAAGTAGACGACCGCGTTCACCTTCACGGAGACGTTGTCCTTCGTGATGATGTCCTGGGGCGGAACGTCCAGAACCACCGTGCGCAGCGAGACCTTGACCATGCGGTCGATCGGCCAGAGGATGAGCACCAAGCCGGGGCCCTTCGGCTTCTCCAGGATCCGGCCGAGCCGGAACACGACGGCGCGCTCGTACTCGGCCATGATGTTGATCCACCTGGTGAGCAGGAACAGGCCCGCGACGACGAGGAAGCCAATGAACGGAAGGGTGGTCATGCGGATTCAGGTCCTTTCTGCAGTGTGATTCACGAGTCGCCGACCGGTTCCACGCGCAGGGTCATCCCGTCCACCTGGACCACCCGGACACGGTCGCCCTCGGCGACGGCGACGTCCGCCTCCGCGTTCCAGATCTCGCCGTGCAGCCGGACCTTTCCCGGCGCGCCGGCGTCGATGCCGGCGCTCACCAGCCCGAGTTCGTCGAGGAGTCCCTCGCTGCCCGTCGCCACACGCCTGAATTGCGCCTTGAGCGCCAAACGGCCCAGGCCGAGCGTCACCAGCCCGATCGTGATGCCGATCGCGACGATCAGGTTCAGGCTCGCCCGCAGCGCCGGATCGGCGTCGCGGAACAGCATCATCGCCCCCAGGCAGAACGAGATCGCGCCGGCCAGGGTCAACATGCCGAAGCTCGGGATCTTGATCTCCAGCACCCAGAGGACGCCGGCCAGCAGCAGCAGCGCCAGTCCGGCGTAGTTGATGGGCAGCACGGACATCGCCCAGAGACCGAGGATCAGGCAGATGGCGCCGACCACGCCGGGGAAGATCGCGCCCGGGTGGGTGATCTCGAAGATGAGGCCGATCGAGCCCAGCGACATGAGCATGATCGCGATGTTCGGATGAGCGATCGTCGAACGGATCCGCTGGAAGGCCGACATCTCGACCCGGCGCACGGAGGCGTCGCGGGTCCTGAGCGTCCTCTCGCTGCCGCCCTTCTCGACGACGCGGCCGTCGAGTTCGACCAGTAGCGACTGCAGGCTCGGAGCGACCAGATCGACGAGCCCCGCTTCCAGCGCCTCCTCGGCGGAGTACGACCTGCTCTCCGTCACCGCCTCTTCGGCGAGCTTCTGGTCGCGGCCGCGGCGGGCCGCGAGCGAACGGGCGGTCGCCGCCGCGTCCTGGGTCACCTTGTCGCCCATCGCGCCGGGGATGTCGCCGCCGCCGCCGGCCACGGGGTGTGCGGCGCCCGTGTTCGTGCCGGGCGCCATCGCGGCCACGTCCGCGCCGAGCAGAATGAAGAAACCGGCGGACGCGGCCTGGGCGCCGCTCGGCGAGACGTAGACGACGACCGGCGTGTCGGCCTCCAGGAACGCCGTGAAGACCGCGCGCATCGCCTGCATCTCGCCGCCCGGCGTCGACAGCTCCACGATCAGCGCCTCGGCGCCGGCCAGGTCCGCCTCCTCGGTGACCTGCTCCATGAACTCGGCCACGACGACCTGAATCGCCGAGTCGATCGCGGCGACGAGGACTTCCGGGCCGGCTTCCGTTTCGAGGTCGGACGCGTCGGCGGACGCGCCTTCGGCGGGCGCGTCTCCGGCGACCGCGGCCGACTCTTCCGGCGTCCCCTCGCCTTCCGGGTCTACGGAACCTGCCGGCGCAAGGGAAACGCCTTCGTCTCCCTCTTCCGGCGCAGGAGCGGCGGCAAGCAGCGCCAGCGAGAGGAGGATCGGGATGAAGGCGAGGACCGGCCGCGCCGAACCCGCGAGCTTCGGAGCGTTCATCGCCGGCAGTCTACTTGACGGCGGTCTCGGAGGAATGGTCGGGGCGAGAGGATTTGAACCTCCGGCCTCACGGTCCCGAACCGTGCGCTCTACCAGGCTGAGCTACGCCCCGCCGCACCGAACCCGAACGGCGCGGTCCGCGCCGTTCGTGAACCAGTCCGCGCGGTCCGCCGTCGGGCACGCGGATGGAACGCCGCAGGATACGGCCAGCCGGCCCGGAAGTCCAGCTTTCCCGGCCGCCCGCGGCGGCAAGCGAGTCGGGCGCCCGGGTGGCGCGTTCCGCAGCACCCGTGAACCGGTCCCGGCGGCCCGCAAGCCGTCAGGGGGAAGGGCGCCGCGCCGGCGCAGGGATCACGATCTCCTCGTCGTCGGCCGCCCCGTGCTCGAACGGCTCGCCGTTCACTTCGATCGTCGTCGCCTCCACGCTGCTCAGCGTGAGCCGCACCTCTTCGTCGGCGGCGACGGTCAGGGACTCGCCCTGGACCCGCAGTTCGCTGACCGTGCGCTCGCCGTCCGCGTAGGCGTCGACCCAGCTCGTCCCTTGAAAGTCCATCGTGACGCGCAGGGTCGTCGCGGGCGCCGGTTCCGCCAGCACGAGCTCCGGCGCCGGTTCGGTCAGCGGCGGCGCCATCGCCTCCACGACCTCGCCTTCGTCAGGGTTCAGAGCGGGAAGCCAGACGATCGCCGCCACGACCGCGGCAACGCCAAGAAGCACCGCCACCGTGCGCCCGACGGGCCAGGTCGGCGTCGGTCTTGCGGCGCTTTCCGTGGTCCGCCCGTAGTCGCCTCCCGAGACCGCCAGGTAGAAGTTGAGGACTTCGTCCGGATCGAGTCCGACGATCCTGGCGTACTCCCGAAGGAACCCCCGGACGAAGATGGACGCCGGCAGCAGGTCGAACCTGTCCTCTTCCAACAGTTCCAGATAGCGGATGTTGATCTTGCTGGTCTGGACGATCGCCTCGAGGTCGACGCCCCGGACCTCGCGCTGGCTGCGAAGCCAGGCGCCGAACGACTCCCGTCCGCGCCCGGTTTCGGGCGTCCGGACCCCTTCGGACGCCTCAGGCTGCTCTGGCGCCGAAGCCCGCTCGCTCATCCCGCCGCCCTGCGTTTAGCTTTAGCGAAGCACACGCTCGCGATCATTGTACTCCGTCAAGGGAACTTGCACTCCGGTCGCGCACGCCCCGCGCGACGGCTGATACCATCCTGGGTCCCGTTGACGCACCGTCGCCGTAGTCGTGCTCGCATCGGCGCCCGGGCGCTGCCGGCCAACGCATGAGGATCCCCCAAGGCACCCAGGAGAGTCTGGCGCGAGGCGACATCGACGCAGTAGAGGCGGACTGGCTGGCCGCGATCGACGGCGAGATCGAGGTCGGCCAGTTCCTCGCCGTCACCAAGGGTCTCATCCGCCTGGGCGAGGAGGACCGGGTGGGAACCCTCCTCGAGCTGCTGGACGATCAACTGCGGGAACGCGGCATGTGGGCCCAGCGCCTGGACCTCGTCCGCGGCGCGGCGCACCACTTCGTCCGCAGCGGACAGGTCTACGACACGGTTCTCGACACGCTCCGCGAGCTCTACAGCGACCGCGAATCCGACCTGAACGGCCTGCTCCAGGACCTCAACCTCGATCAGGGACGGCAGCACGCCAACAAGCTCTGGGACAAGGTGGACCGGCTGCGCAACCTGCTGGCGTTCCGGCCCGGCGACATCGTCGAGATGGAGGGTCGCGGCGTGGGCCGCATCGCCGACGTCAACATGCCGCTCCACGTCTTCAAGGTGGATCTTGAGACGGCGAAGGGGGTTTCGGTCGGGTTCCGCGCCGCGGGCAAGATGCTCCGGCTGCTCCCGGAAGGGCACGTCCTCCGCCAGAAGCTGGAACAACCGGAGCAACTGGAGGGACTCAAGCCCACCGAGCTGCTGGAACGCACGCTCACCAGCTACGACCGCCCCCTGACCGGCGCCGAAGTCAAGGCGATCGTCGTCGGCATCATCCCGGCTCGCCGCTGGTCGAGCTGGTGGACCAGCGCCCGCAAGCAGCCGCAGGTGCTGTCCTCCGGCGGCCCCCGGCAGACCTACCGCTGGGTCGCGGCGACGGACGCGGAGGAGTCGCTGTGGCGCGAGTTCGAGGACGCGCCGGACCGCCAGAAGGTCGGCCTCCTCCGGCGGGCCGCGAACCAGTCGCAGGAACTGCGGGAGCGGATGGCGGCGGCGCTCGACCGCCTGAGCCGCGCCCTGACGGACGAGCGGCCCGCGCTTGCCTTCGAGCTCCGCTACGCGCTGGAACGCTACGGCAACGAGCCCTCCTGGCCAGCCGAGGACCTCCTGGCCAATCTGGCGGATCCGCTCGACTTCTTCGTCGCGGTCGAACAGCGTCCGGCCCGCGAACAGGCCTACGCCCTGCTTCCCGCCTGCCGGGACGACTGGCTCGACGTGCTGGAGCGGCGCTTCCTGCTGGAAACCGATACGAAGGCGATCGACGCGATCGCCCGCGCGCTGGACGAGGAGACGCTGAGGCGCTGCGCCGCCCGCTCGCAGGTCCAGCCCCACCGGACGCCGGCGGCTTTCACCTGGCTGGTGGAACGGGCCGCCGACGAGCCGTCGTTCCGCGAGGGCCGCCAGAGCCGCCTCCTGAACCTGCTGATCCAGGCGCTCCGGCACGACGCCTTCGCGCCCTTCCGGCCCCGGATCAAGGCCCTGTTCGACTCCGGCGGCACGGCGCCCAGGCTGCTTCCCGAACTGTCGCTGGACGAGGCCCGTCAGGCGGAAGTCGCGATCCGCCACGCGGCGCTCGAGGACTACCGGCGCGAACCGCTGCTGGCGTCGCTGCACCTGAAGTTCCCCGACCTGCAGGCCGACGGGGACGCCGACAGCGACGAGCTCTACGCGCTGCCGGCCTCGATCGAAGCGCAGCGGGAGAAGCTGCGGGAGCTGGTCGAGGAGGAGATTCCGGCCAACCGCAAGGCGATCGAGGAGGCGAGGGCGCTCGGCGACCTGCGCGAGAACTTCGAGTACAAGTCCGCGCGGCAGCGGCACGAGTACCTCACCGCCCGGGCGACGGAGTTGCAGCAGGATCTGCAGCGCTCGACTCCGATCGACCTCGCGGCCGCGGCCTGCGACCGGCTGCGCATCGGCAACCGGGCGACCTTCGAGTCGGAGAACGGCGAGCGGCGCACGGTGGCCATCCTCGGCCCCTGGGAGAGCGCGCCGGAGCGGGGAATCGTCTCGTACGAGTCGGACCTCGCCGGCCGGCTGCTCGGGTCGGCGCCGGGAGCGCGCGTGGAGCTGGACGGCGAGACGTTCACCCTGCGCGCGATCGAGGCGATTCCAGCCGACGGCTGGTAGGGGCCGCCTGGCGCCACCGGGACGAAGCTGGCCTGACGGTCGGTGCGCTTCCTGGCCGCCTCCGGCGGCAGCGGGTCAGAAGACCCGCGCACCCAGCGGGAGGCAGGCTGCAAGTCGCTGAAAGTGCTACACTTATAGCGAAGTGTCTCTGGCTGTAGAAGAGGTTCGGCGAATCGCCGAACTGGCGAGACTGCGGATCTCGGCGCGGGAAGAAGCGACGTTCGCCAGCCAACTGTCCGACATCGTCGACTACATCGACCAGCTCCGGGCGTTCGACGACGGCGCTGTTTCCCCGGAGGACGCCGACGCCGCGGTCGACGCCGCCGACAACGATCTTCCCCGGCCGACGGGAGCGGGCGACCGTCCGCTGCTCGACCGGTTTCTCGACAACGCGCCCGCCTCCCTGGACCGTTTCCTGCTCGTGCCCCAGGTCAAGGCGGCGCAGGGCGCCGACGAATGATGCGCTCGACGACGGCGGAGGGACTGGCGGAAGCGATCCGTTCCGGCGAACGGACCGCGGTCGAGACGGTCGAGGCCGCGTTCGCCCGCATCGACGAGATCGACGGGGCCGTCGGCGCCTTCCTGGAACTCTGGCGGGACGAGGCGGCCGAACGGGCCGCCGGCATCGACCGCCGCCGGGACGAAGGGCAGCCGCTCGGTCCGCTCGCCGGCGTGCCGACGGCGCTGAAGGACAACATGTCGCTGGCCGGGCACGAACTCAACTGCGGCTCGCGCATCCTCGCCGGCTACCGGGCGCCGTACACGGCCGGCGCCGTCGAACGCCTGCTGGCGGCCGACGCCGTGCCCGTCGGCCGCGTGAACATGGACGAGTTCGCGATGGGTTCCTCGTGCGAGAACTCGGCGCTGGCGGTGACCCGCAACCCGTGGAACCTGGACATGGCGCCGGGCGGCTCGAGCGGCGGCTCGGCGGCCGCGGTCGCCGCCGCCGAGACGCCTCTGGCGCTCGGCTCGGACACCGGCGGCTCGATCCGGCAGCCGGCGGCCTTCTGCGGCGTCGTCGGCGTCAAGCCGACCTACGGCCGCGTCTCGCGCTACGGCCTGGTCGCCTTCGCCTCCTCGCTCGACCAGATCGGGCCGCTGGCGCGCAACGTGCGCGACGCGGCCCTGGCCCTCGGCGCCATCGCCGGACCCGACCCCCGGGACGCGACCTGCAGCGACGCCCCGGTCGACGACTACCTGAAGACGATCGAGGACGGCATCGAAGGGATGAGGATCGGCACGATCCGCGAGGTCAGGACCTCGGCGCTCGAGGGCGACGCCGCGCGCGGCTTCGAGCGGGCGCTTGCGGCGCTCGAGCGCCGCGGCGCCGAGCTCGTCGAGGTCAGCGTCCCGTTGATCGAAGCGGCGGTCGCCACCTACTACGTGCTCGCCAACAGCGAGGCGAGCGCCAATCTCGCCCGGTTCGACGGCAGCCGCTATGGCCACCGCGCCGCGCAGGCACGCTCGCTCGGCGAGATGTACGCCGGCAGCCGCAGCGAGGGGTTCGGCCCCGAGGTGAAGCGGCGCATCATCCTCGGGACCTTCGCCCTGTCGTCCGGCTACTACGACGCCTACTACGGAAGAGCAGCGCGGATCGCCGGCGCGCTGCGGCGGCAGTTCGCCGAGGCCTTCGGCGCGGCCGACCTGCTGGTGACCCCGACCTGCCCGGGCAGCGCCTTCGAGCTCGGCGAACGGGTCGACGACCCGCTGGCGATGTACCTCTCCGACGTGTTCACGACGCCCACCAGCCTGGCCGGCATCCCGGGCGTCTCGGTTCCCTGCGGCCTCGACGGCCGGGGGCTTCCCCTCGGGCTCCAGATCCTGGCGCCGCCCTTCGCCGACGCCGCCGCCCTGCGGGCGGCCCGCGCGCTCGAACGGGAAACGGGCTTCGAGTGCCGGCCGGAGGCCGTCCGATGAAGGTTCGCCCCGCCGTCGTCGCCGCGGCCGCCCTCGCGGCCGTCCTCGCCCTGCTCCTGCCGGCGGCGAGCGACGCCGCCACCCGCCGCGTGGCCGTGCCGGAGATCGGCTCGCCCGCGCCGGTCGCCGTGCTCGCTTCCTCCGGCAGGATCCACATCGAGGCCAAGCCGCGGCCGAACGAGGGGCTGCTGGCCTTCGCGCAGCGGCTCTGCGGCAGTCCCCGGCACGCTTCCGCGATCAGCCGGGCGAACCGTGGCGTCCGCCGTCTGAAGCGCGGCGTCCGCTACAAGGTGCCCTTCGACCTGCTGCCCGAGCGGCACCAGCAGGCCGCCGTCCGCGCGCTGCTGCCGAGAGACCGGGCCACGGCCGACGGCTGGCGGCACCGCGTCGCCTCCTCGGCGCGCGGGGCCAGGGCGGAGAGCCTGTGGAGCATCGCGGAGCGGTTCACCGGCAAGGGCGAGAACCACGGAGCGCTGCGGCGGGCGAACGGCCTGAAGAGCAGCGTCATCCGGCCGGGGCAGGTCATCCTCATCCCGCGCGGCATCCTCTCCCGGCCCTACGCCGGCATGCTGCCGGCGGCAGCGGCAGCGACCCGGGCCGCGGCGGCGCCGCCGGCGGCGGACGCCGGGCCGAGCCCCTTCGTCCGCTACAGCACCGACGACCGGGGCGAGTACGCCAGCTACCGCCTGAAAGCCGGCGAAGCCCTCTACTCCAGCGTCGTCATGCGGTTCACCGGCCGGCTCCTCGCCGCCGACGTGAACGAACTCGTCGACCGGATCAGGAAGCGCAACGCGATCCGCGACGTGCGCGACCTGCCGGTCGGCTACGAGGTCAGGATTCCGCTCGACCTGCTTTCCGCCCGCTACCTGCCGCCGGACGACCCGCGGCGCCGGGAATGGGAGGCGGAGCGCGCCGCCGCGGAACAGATCGAGAACGAGTACCTGGCCCTCGATCTCGACGGCGTGACGGTCGTGCTCGACGCCGGCCACGGCGGGCGCGACACGGGGGCGCCCGTCGGCGGCCTGTGGGAGAGCAACTACGTCTACGACATCATGCTGCGCACCAAGAAGGTGCTCGAGAGCCGCACCGCCGCCACCGTCATCCCGACCACCCGCGAGGGTTCGACGTTCCAGATCGACGACCGGGACGTGCTGCCCAAGTCCCGGGGCCATGCCGTGCTCACCGAGCCTCCGTACCGGATCGACAACGCCGTGGTGGCGACGAACTTCCGCTGGTACCTGTCGAACTCGATCTACCGGCAGCGCCGGCGGGAGGGCGCCGAACCGGGCCAGGTCGTCTTCATCTCGATCCACGCGGACTCGCTGCATCCCTCCCTCGGCGGCGCGATGGTCTATATCCCGGGGCTCGTCGGCATCACGAACAACTACGGGAAGTCGGGCAGCGTCTACAACGCCCGCCGCGAAGTCCGGGCCGAACCCCGCGTCTCGTTCACGCGGACCGAACGCACCACGAGCAAGGGCCTGTCGAGCGACCTCGCCGAGCACATCCTGAACAGCTTCCGCCGAAGCGATCTGGATGTACACCACAACAGCCCGATCCGCGACCGGATCTGGCGCGGGCGCCGGGTCTACGTGCCGGCGCAGCTCCGCTTCAACCGGATACCGGCCAAGATCCTGCTCGAGGTGTGCAACCTGAGCAACGAACGCGACCGCCGCCTGATGAAGACCCGCGCCTACCGTCAGCGGGTCGCGGAAGCGATCGTGGACGGCATCCTGTCCTACTACGGGGTGTCCGGGCCGGGCGCCGACCGCGCGGTCACCGCCGGCAGTTGAACCCGCCGGCCGGCCCCGGCGCGGGCCGGGCCGAGGAGGCGCTCCGCGTCGAGCGGAAGCGGCCGCGGCGGTCGGACACGCCGCCGGGTGCGCGAGCCTTCCGGCCCGCCGCCGGTCAGTACCGGCGCATCAGGCCGACGACGACGCCCTGGACGCGGAGCCGGTCCGCGGCCACGTAGAACGGTTCCATCTCCCGGTTCGCGGGCTGCAATCGGACCGAATCGCCCTCGGGGAAGTACCGCTTGAGCGTCGCCTCGTCGTCGACCAGGGCGACGACCACCTGGCCCGACCGGGCCTCCTCCCGCCTGGCGACGACCACCAGGTCGCCGTCGCAGATGCCGTCGTCGATCATCGAGTCTCCCTCCACCTGGAGAACGTAGTGACGGCCGGCGGCGCCACGCTCCAGCAGGTGCTCGGGAACGGACAGATCGTCCACGCCGGGCACCGCCTCGATCGGCCTCCCGGCGGCGATGCGGCCGTGGAAGGGAACGGAGTTCGTCGAGGGACGCCGGGAACGCAGCGTCTTCGCCGTCAGTTCCAGGCCGCGCTTCTGGTTCCAGCCGCCCCGCAGGTAGCCCTTCTGCCGCAGCAGCTTCAGGTGCTTGTGGACGGTGCCGTAAGACGAGAAGCCGAAACGGCGGCGGATCTCCAGGTGGGTGGGCGCAATGCCCCGGGCCTGGTGGAACTCGCACACGAAGTCCAGAACCTGCTTCTGGCGCTCGGTCAGGAAGTCGTCCATGGCCCTCCGATACTAGACGCAAATCCAGCGTAAGCCAAGCGCGACCGCCTTCCTCCGCATACACTACGCCGCCGATGCCGGAACACCTCGAACAGCACGAACTCGGGAACGGCCTGCGCGTCGTGCTCCACGAGGACCGCCGGCTGCCCCTGGCCGCCGTCAACGTCTGGTACCACGTCGGCTCGAAGAACGAGGAGACGGGACGCACCGGACTGGCCCACCTGTTCGAGCACATGCTGTTCCAGGGGTCGGCGAACGTCTCGGAGAACGGACACTTCGAGCACGTCCAGAAGGTCGGCGGCGTGGCGAACGGCTCGACCTGGTACGACCGCACGAACTACTACGAGACCCTGCCCGCGAACCGCCTCGAACTCGGCCTGTGGCTGGAGTCCGACCGCCTGGGCTTCCTGCTCGAGGCGCTCACCGAGGAGAAGTTCGAGAACCAGCGCTCCGTCGTGATGAACGAGCGCCTGCAGCGTGTGAACAACCAGCCCTACGGCCTGGCCGGCGAGCGCCTGAGCGAGCTCCTCTATCGGCGACCGGACGGGACGGATCATCCGTACGCCTGGCCGGTCATCGGCTACATGGACGACCTCGAGGCCGCCGACCTCGACGGCGTCCGGGATTTCTTCCGCACCTGGTACCGGCCGAACAACGCGGTCCTCACCCTGGCCGGCGACATCGACCGCGAAGCGGCCCTCGAACAGGTCGAGCGCTACTTCGGCGACCTGCCCGCCGGGACCCTGCCGCCGCCGCCCGCCGTCGAGCCGGCGGGCGAGATCGGCCCCCGCGGCGCCTCGCGGGAGATCCTTGAGGACTCGATCGAGCTGCCCCGCACCTACTCCGCCTGGTGCCTCGACGGCTACGGCAGCGACGACTGGTACGCCGGAGAGCTGCTGGCGACGATCCTCTCGTCGGGCCGGATGAGCCGGCTCCATCGCGACCTCGTCTATGAGCGCCAGATCGCGCAGTCCGTCTCGGCGGTCGTCCTGCCGACCGAGATCTGCGCCACCTTCGCCGTGATCGCAACCTGCCAGAGCCGCGAGCCGGATCCGCTGGCGAACGCGGAGACCCTGGAATCGGCGGCGCTCGAGCACGTCGAGGCGCTGGCGTCGGCCGGGCCGACCGCGGAGGAACTCGAGCGGGCGCGCCGGGGCCTCCTGCTCGCCCACCACGACAGCCGGCAGGACCTCGCCCTGTGCGCCGACCGGCTGTCCTGCGCGGCGACCTACTTCGACGATCCGTCCCGGGCCTGGACCGAGCCGGAGCGCCTGCTCGCCGTCGAGGCCGACCAGGTCCGCGACCTGGCGCGGCGCGCGCTCGGCCCGGAACGCCGCGCGGCCGTCATCGTGGTGCCCAGAACGTGAGCGCGGAAGGACGGCCCGCCCTGGACCGCAGCCGGCCGCCGGTTCCCGGTCCCGGCCGGAGCTGCTCGTTCCCGGGCTTCGAGGTCGAGGAGCTTGCGTCCGGCGCGCGCCTGTGGACGCTCGACGTTCCCGGCTGCGGCCTGGTCACCGCCGTGCTGCTCATGCCCGGCGGCAGCGAACTCGACGCGCCCGGGCGCGCCGGTCTCGCCTCGTTCACGGCGGGGCTCCGCGGCGCCGGCACGAAGCGCCGCGGCGCCCTCGAGTTCGCGGCCGCGGCGGAGAACCTGGGAACCGCCGTCAGGACCTCGTGCGGCTGGGAGAACGCCGCGGTCGCCGCCACGATCGGCGCCGGCGACGTCCCGGCCGGCCTGGACCTGGTCGCCGAAGCCGCCGCCGAGCCGGCCTTCCTGGACGAGGAAGTCGAGCGCCGCCGTCGACGCCGCCTGGCCGAGATCGAGCGGCGGCGCAGCGATCCCGCCGCGCTGGCCGGGACCGCCTTCGCCCGGGCCATCTACGGCGGCACGCCCTACGGGCACCCGGCGATCGGCGACCGCGGAACGACCGAGGCGATCGCCCGGGACGACATCGCCCGTTTCCACGCGCGGGCCCTCGCCGCGGGCTCGTGCCATCTGATCGCGGTCGGCGACCTCGGAGCGGGCGCGGTGCGGCGGGCGATCGAGGACACGGTCGAACCCCGGCTCCGGGACCACGCCCGGAGCTTCGACGGCGCGCCGGAGAGCCTCGAGCCCGACTTTCCGGCGCCGGCGGCGTGCCGGGTCGTCGTCGTCGACCGGCCCGGCGCCGCGCAGACCGAACTGCGTGTCGGCCACTCCGGCGTTCCGCGCAGCCACCCCGACCGCGTCCGCCTCCAGGTCGCCAACTCGATCCTCGGAGGCAAGTTCATGAGCCGGTTGAACCTGACTCTCAGGGAGAAGCACGGCTACACCTACGGCGTCTCCAGCGCCTTCGCCTTCCGCCGCGGCCCCGGCCCCTTCGCGGTGTCGACGGCGGTGGCCAACGACGTCGCGGGCGCCGCCGCCCGGAAGATCGTGGAGGAAGTCGAGCGGATGTGCGCCGAACCGCCGGCCGCGGCTGAACTCGACGACGCCCGCAACTACATGGTCGGCGTCTTCCCGTACACGCTGCAGACGATCCAGGGCCTCTCCTCCCGCCTGCAGACGCTGGCCGCGTTCGGCCTCGACCGCGACGAGTACCACCGTTGGCCCGAGCGGGTCCGCGCCACCTCGCGCGAAGACGTGCTCGAGGTCTGCCGGCGCCACCTGTTCCCGGACCGGCTGACGGTCGTCGCCGTGGGACCGGCGGAGGATCTCCTGCCGCAACTCGAAGGGCTCGGAACGGCCGAGGTGCAGGCGGCCGCCTGAGCGCGGGAGAACGCCGCTCGCGTGGTATCTTCTCCGGCTGTTTCCAACCCCGGGATCCGTGCCGCGGCACGCGGCCGGCGTCCCGCACAGCCCGAATCGCGCGGGCCCGGGAGACGGGCCCGCGACCCCTTGCGACCGGAGCGTCGATGCAACTCGAGAACTCGGAACAGATACGCAACCTCGCCGTCGTCGGACACAACGACACGGGCAAGACGACCCTGCTCGCCGGCCTGCTCTACACCGGCGGCGTCTTCAACCGGCAGAACCGCGTGGAGGACGGGAACACGGTCACCGACTTCGACGACGAGGAGGTCCGGCGCGGCATCTCGATCGGCCTCGCCGTCTGCTACGCGCCCTGGTCGGACGGGGCCGCCAACTGCAAGGTCAACCTGATCGACTGTCCGGGTTCCGGGATCTTCGTCCACGAGAGCAGCTCCGGCATGCGCGCGGCCGACGCCGCCCTGCTCTGCGTGAACGCGGCCTCGCCGACCCAGGTCATGGCCGAGAAGGCCTGGGAGATCGCCGGCGAGATGAACCAGCCGGTGATGTTCCACCTGACGAAGATGGACCGCGACAACATCGACTTCGCCGGCTGCATCGCCGAACTCCAGGAGAACTTCGACCGCATGGCGCTGCCCGTGCAGATACCGATCGGCGACGGCAAGGACTTCACCGGCGTCGTCGACCTGCTGAGCCGCAAGGCCTACGCGTACGACCGGGACGGCGCCGGCCGCAGCCAGGCGTCCGAGCCGCCGGCGGAACTCGCGGACGAGATCGACGAATGGCGCAACAACCTGACCGAAGCGGTCGCCGAGAGCGACGACGAGTTGATGGAGGCCTACTTCGAGAACGGCGACTTGACCCGGGAGCAGTTGATCCAGGGGCTGAAGGCAGCGATCCGGTCCCGCTCCCTGTTTCCGGTCACGATGTCGTCCGGCGCCCACGGCATCGGCAACTCCGCCCTGCTCGACGCGGTGGTCCGGCTGCTGCCCTCGCCGGTCGACGCGCCGCCGATTCCCGCCGGCGACCTCGGCGGAGAGCCCGTGGAGCTCGACCGCGGCGAGGAAGCGCCGGTCAGCGCGATCGTCTTCAAGACGATGAACGATCCCTTCACCGGCCGCATCTCGCTCCTGCGCGTCGCCGGCGGCAACATGAGTTCGGACACCGTCTACTGGAACGCCGGCCGCGAGGAGGCCGAGCGCGTCGGCCACCTGATGCACATGCAGGGCAAGACGGGCGAGGACGTCCCCAGGCTGGTCGAGGGCGACATCGGCGGCGTCGCCAAGCTGAAATCGAGCGCCACCGGCGATTCGCTCACGAGCCGGGAGCGGCCGGTGAAGCTCGACTTCCCCACTGCCCCGGTCGCGGCGATCTCGTTCGCGATCGAGCCGAAGACGAAGGGCGACGAGGAGAAGATCGGCGAGGCGGTGTCGCGCCTGCTCGAGGAGGATCCCAGCCTGCACGCCGGCCGCGACCCGCAGACCGGCGAGTTCCTGCTCTCCGGCGCCGGCCAGCTTCACGTCGAGATCGCCGTGTCCAAGCTGAAGAGCCGGTCGAAGGTCGAGGTCATCCTGCACCCGCCGAAGGTGCCCTACCGGGAGGCGATCCGGAGGACCGCGGTCGGCCACGGCCGGCACAAGAAGCAGAGCGGCGGCCGCGGCCAGTTCGCGGACTGCACGATTACGATGGAACCCGTCGCCACCCCCGAGGAGTACGAGTTCGTCGACGAGATCTTCGGCGGCTCCATCCCCCAGAACTACCGCCCGGCGGTCGAGAAGGGCCTGCTCGAAGCCGCCGGCCGCGGCTATCTGGCGGGCTACCCGGTCGGCAACTTCCGCGTCCGGCTGCAGGACGGCAAGTTCCACGATGTCGACTCGTCGGAGATGGCCTTCAAGGTCGCCGGCTCGCTCGCCTTCAAGGACGCGATGGCCAAGGCCGCGCCGACGCTCCTGGAACCCGTCATGCAGGTCGACATCAACACGACGGAAGACTTCATGGGCGACATCATGAGCGACCTCTCCTCACGCCGGGGCCGCCCCCAGGGCATGGAGGCCAAGGGCAACGCCCAGATCGTCAAGGCCACCGTCCCCATGGCCGAAATGCTGACCTACGCCCCGGCCCTTCGCTCCATGACCCAGGGCCGCTCCAGTTTCACGATGGCCTTCTCCCACTACGAGGAGGTCCCGCGCCAGATCCAGGAGAAGATCATCGCCGAGGCGAAGCGGGAGGAAGAGGACGGATAGCGCGCCGGCAGCGTGACGGCGCAGGCGCAGCGGCGCAGGCGCAGCGGCGGAGGCGTAGCGGCGGAGGCGTGACGGCGGAGGACGTTCCCGCCGGCTTTCGGTTCCGAGGAGAGGGGTCCCAGGGGACGCTCGCACTCTCTTGGTAGAGGGGAACGGGAGTGCTCGCTTCGGTCGGCTGCGTTTCACGTCGGCGTCGGTTTCGGGTACGACGCCGGGAGTCACTTGCCTCCAGCCCCCTGGGACCCTCTCCTCGGGACCTGCGCCGGCTGGACGTCGTCGTCGGGGTGCGTGGGCTGGGTGCGCGGGTCTTCCGACCCGCTGACGCCGAAGGCGGCCAGAAGAAGAAGCGCGCCGGGCCGCCAGGCCGGCACCGCTCTGGCTGGGTGCGCGGGTCTTCTGACCCGCTGACGCCGAAGGCGGCCAGAGAAGAACGCGCCGACAAGTTCCATGCACATGCCGTTGCTACGATCCATGCATGGTCGTGGAGCCCAGCCACGCGGCGGCCGCCGGCGGCTTCATCCCCCCTCCAGCGCCGGGGGAGCGACCGACCGAGTACGCCGACCGAATCGGCGAGTACCACGTCGCCGGCAGGACGGAAGCGCACCGAAAGCAGCACGGGCTCTACCTGACGCCTGTCGCGGCGGCCGACTTCATGGCGGGTCAGATCCGGGCCGCAGGCGACCGCCTTCGGGTTCTGGATCCTGCTGCGGGCGCGGGCATCCTGTGCTGTGCGGCGGTCGAGGCGCTCGCGGGACGCGACCGGCCACCGGGCCGGATCGAGCTGGTCGCCTACGAAGTGGACGCCGAGTTGATGGCGCCGCTGGAGGCGGTCCTCGGCTACCTCAAGGAATGGTGTCGCGACGAGCAAGGGATCAGGCTCGAAGCGCGAATCGAGTCAACGGACTTCGTGCTGGCGCACGCCGAGGCACTTCGGCGTGAAGACAGCCTGCTGCCCGGCAACTCGGACGACCCGGAGTTCGACGTCGCCATCTCCAACCCGCCGTACTTCAAGATCAACAAGAGCGACCCGAGGGCGGTTCTCGCTTCAAGCGTAGTCCACGGTCAGCCGAACATCTATGCCCTGTTCATGGCGGTCAGCGCGGCCCTGGTCCGTCCCGGCGGCGACTTCATTTCCATCACGCCCCGAAGCTTCACGTCCGGCCTCTACTTCCGGCGGTTCCGCAGGGTCTTCTTCAGCCTTGTTCGGCCCACCCTGGTGCATGCGTTCGGATCGCGCCGGGAGGCGTTTCAACGGGACGATGTCCTTCAGGAAAACGTCATTCTCCACGGCGTTCGGCTGAACTCCCAGCCCCAAGATCGTCAGGCTCCCCTGGTGATCTCCAGCAGCCGTGGCGTTGGCGATCTGGATGACTCCAACCGGCGCACGACTCCGCTTCAAGCGGCCCTCGATCTCGACGACCGTGACCGCGTACTCCGACTTCCCGTCTCCGAGGAGGACGCTCGCGTTCTTGACCTGGTCGACTCATGGCCGAACACCTTGGCCAGCCTTGGCCTCGCCATCTCTACCGGGCCCGTGGTCCCCTTCCGTGCGAGGGACCTGGTCGAGCGCGAAGGCCAGGTGCCCGAGTCGCACGTTCCCCTCCTCTGGATGAACCATGTGCAGCCAATGCAGGTCACCTGGCCATTGCATCGGCACAAGCCGGAGTACATCAAGCGTGAGGGCGCCGAGAAACTCCTCCTGTCGAACCGCAACTACGTTCTCCTGCGCCGCTTCACTGCGAAGGAGGAAGTTCGGAGGCTCTCGGCGGCGCCCTACGTGGCCCAGTCGATGCCCATTCCCCAAGTGGGCCTGGAGAACCACTTGAACTATGTCCACCGGCCGGCCGGCTCTCTCACCGACGAAGAGGCATGGGGTCTGGCGGCGCTCTACAACAGCCGCCTGCTCGACACCTACTTCAGGTGCCTGAACGGGCACACCCAGGTGAACGCGACGGAGCTACGCGCCATGCCGCTGCCCGCAAGGGACCTCATCGTCGAACTCGGCGAGCAAGTCCAGCAACTCGCCAACCCGATCGACCATCTCGACCCGCTGATAGCGGACATGCTGTCAGCCGACCTCCCTCGGAAGCGCACCGTTGGTTAGTATTGAGGAAGCGCGCAGAATCCTCCGAGCCTTGGGGATGCCGTCACCGCAGTCGAATCGG
The DNA here is from genome assembly GCA_963666565.1 of Thermoanaerobaculia bacterium. Classification (GTDB taxonomy): domain Bacteria; phylum Acidobacteriota; class Thermoanaerobaculia; order Multivoradales; family Multivoraceae; genus Multivorans. The sequence goes on from OY762911.1 coordinate 210,307, forward strand.
ATGGCCGGCCTGACTCTGCTTGCGCTGTGCGGGCTGGCGCCGGGCGGCTCCTGGTCGAACGCGTCCCGCAGCCGAAGGACGGTGACCAAGGGCATCATGGACCACGCCCGCGACCACTTTGGCCAAGGCTACGCCCCAAACACCCGGGAGACGTTCCGCCGCCAGGTACTTCACCAGTTCGTGCTCGGGGGCATCGCCGAGCACAACCCCTTCGAACCTGACCTGCCAACCAACAGTCCCCGCTCGCACTACGCCATCAGCGAGGCCGCGCTCCGGGTCGTCCAGTCCTTCGGCACCCCGGAGTGGGAACGAAACGCGGTCGAGTTCCGCCGCGACCTCCCAGCTTGGCTCGCAGAGTACGAAGACTCGCGATCCCGGAATCTGGTCCCCATCCGCTTCCCCGACGGCCAGGAGGTGCGACTCTCGCCAGGCTCGCACAACGAGCTTCAGAAGGCAGTGATCGAGGACTTCGCTCCGCGCTTCGCCCCTGGCGCCCATGTGCTCTACCTCGGCGACACCGCCAGAAAGGACCTCCACGTCGACCAGCAGCGCCTGCTTGACGTCGGCCTCCCGCTCACGGAGCACGACAAACTGCCCGACATCGTCCTCCACGACCGTGCCCGCGACAGGCTGTTCCTAATCGAGGCCGTAACGTCACACGGTCCAGTCGACCGAAAGCGCCTCGCAGAGTTCGAGGGCCTCCTGCACTCCTGTCGCGCCAAGCCCGTCTACGTGAGCGCCTTCCCGGACTTCAACGAGTTCCGCAAGCACCTGACCTCCATTGCCTGGGAGACCGACGTCTGGCTCGCCGAGGTGCCCGGCCACCTGATCCACTTCGACGGCGACAAGTTCCTGGATCCGGTGGTCCAGGATCAAGGAGCAAGCACAGGACGATGACGAACCTCGTAGCGCCGCCACCGTTCACGTTTCTCGTGCCTGAGTCCCGCCAGGAGCCGATCATCGTCGAACAGAGTCACTCCGCGCTGAGGATGGCGATCGTCGAGCGCTCCCAGGTGGCGGCCACCGTACGCGACTGGGCAACCTTGTCCGGAGTCTACGTGTTGATCTGCAACGCTGGCGAGGATGGTAAATGGCACGCCTACGTCGGCGAGGCGTCAGGAGGGCTGGGAAACCGACTGCGCACTCACAACTCCCAACGTCCTGACTGGAATCGGGCCCTGCTCGTCCACCGCGACGCGACACGCGGCTTCACCTCTACCGAAGCCGCATGGCTGGAGGGTGAACTCCACGACCACCTCGGAAACGCCGCGAACGTCCGGCTCCAGAACAAGAAACAGCCTAGGGACAGGACGCTTCCAAGGCACGATCAGGCTCCGCTTAGCACCGTCGTTGGAGTCGTGGTCGCGGTGCTGCGAGCAATCGGGTGCGATCTCGGGCCCCTCAGCGGGAAGGATCGGGCCATGGCCGAAGAACGGCTGGCACCGCAAGCGCGACGCCCCAAATCACCCAAGATCCAGCTTCGGGATCTCCTGGAACAGAACTTCACACCGCTTGGCACGGTCCTCGTGTCGGTGAGTCCATCGTGGCCGGCGACTGCGACGGTCCTTCCCGACGGCAGAATCGACTTTGGGGGAAGGGCCTACAAGACCCCTTCGGCCGCCGGCAAGGCGGCCCGGAAAGGGAAGGCGACGAACGGCTGGGACTTCTGGGCAGTTGAAACGCCGCAAGGCCTCGTACGACTCTCCGAGCTGCGCTCCCGGTGCGCCGAAGGTGCCGCCGTCTGATCCGCTCACGGACGCAACGGCAAACCAAGTCAGTGGGCACTGCCGCTGTCAGGGTAGCCGACGACGCCCAGCCAGCAGCGGGCCGGAGGAGGGGGTCCCTGCGGGCTGGAGGCAAGTGACTCCCGACGCCGTGCCCGAAGCCTCCGCCGACGTGAAACGCAGCCGACCGAAGCGAGCACTTCCCTTTCATCTACTCAGAAAGTGCGAGCGTCCGCAGGGACCCCCTCCTTCGGCCCGCTGCTGGCGGGTGTCACCAACGCCGCCATCCGGCCGCCGAAAGCGTCCAGAAACACGCGCCGGCCGAAGGCCGGCACCGCTTACTCGTCGGCGTCGACGAACTCGATGACGGCGAGCTCGGCGGCGTCGCCCTTGCGGGGGCCGAGCTTGGTGATGCGAAGGTAGCCGCCGGGGCGGTCCGCGTAGCGGGGGGCGATCTCGTCGAAGAGCTTCTTCACGTGAGCGCGGTTGGGGAGCCAGCGGCGGACGAGGCGACGGGCGTGGACGGTGTCCTCGCGGCCGCGGGTGATCATCCTCTCGGCGACCGGCCGCAGGGCCTTGGCCTTGGCCAGCGTGGTCCGGATGCGGCCGTGCTCGACCAGCGACGCAAGCTGGTTGCGGAACATCGCCCGGCGGTGGGCCGTCGTCCGGCCGAGTTTCTTGTAGCCGATTCCGTGACGCATCTTCGCTCCTTCCCGTGGAAGCTCGGAGACGGTGCGGCGGCCTCCTAGGCCTGCACCTCGCCGCTCTCCGCGTTCTCCGGAACCTCCATGCCGAAGGACAGTCCCATCTTGTCGAGCACCTCCTGGATTTCCTCCAGGGACTTCTGCCCGAAGTTCTTGGTCTCCAGCATCTCCTTCTCGCTGCGCACCACCAGGTCCCCGACCGTGTTGATGTTGGCGTTCCTCAGGCAGTTCGCGGACCGGACGCTCAGCTCGAGTTCGTCGATCGCCTTCTGCAGCAGGACGCTCACGTCGCCGCCGTCGATCTCCTCCTCTTCCGCGACGTCCGCGACGAGGCTCTCCTCCGCGTTGATGAAGATCGTCAGGTGGTCGCGCAGCAAAGTGCCGGCGCGCGACACCGCCTCTTCGGGGGTGACCGTCCCGTCCGTCCAGACTTCCACGATCAGCCGCTCGTAGTCCGTGGTGCGGCCGAGTCGAGCCGCCTCCACCTGGTAGTTCACCCGCTTTACCGGACTGTGTACCGAGTCGAGCGGAATCCAGCCGATTCCCATCGACGGCTCGAGGTTGCGGTCCGCGCTGATGTAGCCGCGGCCGTTCCTGACCTGCGCCTCGATGCGGAGGCGGCCCCGTTCGTTGAGCGTCGCGACCTTGCTCGCCGCGTCCCGGATCTCGACGCTGGCGTCGGTGTCGAAGTCGCCCGCCGTCACTTCCCGCGGGCCGGTGACGTCCAGCGAGATCACACGGGGCGAGCCGTCGGAAGAACGCAGCGGCACCTGCTTCAGGTTCAGAATGATGTCCGTCACGTCCTCGACGACTCCTTCGATCGACGAGAACTCGTGCAGCGCGCCATCGATGCGCACCGCCGTGATCGCGGGACCTTCGATCGCCGCCAGCAGACTGCGGCGCAGTGCGTTGCCGACCGTGGCGCCGAAGCCGCGTTCGAACGGCTGCGCCGAGAACTTTCCGTAGCTGTCGGTCAGGGTCTCAGTGTCGATTTCGACGCGCTTGGGGCGTTGGAATCCCTTCCAGAGCATGTTCACTCCTACGTATCTCGATTGCGTTCCAGGTGGAAACGTTGATCTCTTGCGAACTGTCGGGGCGGCGGCGCCGGCTTCAGACGCGGCGCCGCTTGCGGGGACGGCAGCCGTTGTGCGGAATCGGCGTGACGTCGCGAATCGAACGGATGCTGATGCCGGTCGCCTGCAGTGCCCGGACCGCGGACTCGCGGCCGCCGCCCGGCCCCTTGACCAGCACGTCGACCGTCCGCACGCCCATGTCCTTGGCCTGGTAGCCGACCGCCTGGGCCGCCACCTGCGCCGCGAAGGGCGTTCCCTTGCGGGAACCCTTGAAGCCGTTGCGACCCGACGACGACCACGTCAGGACGTTGCCGTCCGGATCCGCGATGCAGACCAGGGTGTTGTTGAAGGTCGCGTTGACGTGCGCCACCGCGTGGGGCACGACGCGCTTCTCCTTCTTCCTCGCCTTTGCCATCTGTCCTCTTCCCCTTCCCTCTACTTCTTGGCCTTCTTCTTGCCCGCGACGGTGGCCCGCCGCGGTCCCTTGCGGGTACGCGCGTTGGTATGAGTGCGCTGGCCGCGAACGGGCAGGCTCTTGCGGTGCCTGACCCCGCGGTAGCTGCCGATTTCCATCAACCGCTTGATGCTCTGGGTGACTTCCTTGCGCAGGTCGCCCTCGACCGAGCCGGCGTCCTGGACAACCTGGCGAATGCGCCCGGTCTCGTCCTCCGTGAGGTCCTTGACCTTGATCGTCCCGTCCACGCCGGCCTGGCCCAGAAGCGCCTGGGCGCGGGAGCGCCCGATGCCGTAGATGTAGGTCAGGCCGATGCCGACCTGCTTGTTCTGCGGTAGATCGATCCCCGCGATTCTCGCCATGAGCCTTCTCCTGTTCCCCTTCAGCCCTGCCGCTGCTTGTGCTTGGGGTTTTCGCAGATGACGCGGATGACGCCGCGACGCCTGACCACCTTGCACTTCACGCACATTCTCTTGACTGACGCTCGCACCTTCATGATGAACCTCCTCTGAACGCCGACCGCGGCCGTCAGGTTCTCAGCCTGTACACGATCCGGCCGCGGCCAGGATCGTAGGGCGAAAGCTCGACCAGTACCCGGTCTCCCGGAAGAATGCGGATGAAGTGCTTGCGCATCTTGCCCGAGATGTGGGCCAGGGCTTGGTGCTTGTTGTCGAGCTCCACCTTGAAGACCGCGTTCGGCAGCGTCTCCACCACCATGGCCTCGACCTCGATCGCTTCTTCCTTCTTCACGTCAGCGTTCCCTTCGTTCCCATCTGCCCTTCTCGCTCCAACTCTCGATTCAGGCCGCCAGAGCGGCTTCGATCGAGGCCGTCACGTCCTCGATCGGCACATTGCCGTCGACCCGGCGCAACAACCCCAGGCCGTCGTAGCGGGCGATCAGGGGCTCGGTCTGCGCGGCGTAGACCTGCAGCCGCTCCCGCACGACTTCCTCCCGGTCGTCCGCGCCCCGGCCGCGAAGCACGATCCGGTGGATCAGCTCCTCGTCCGGCACGTCGATCGTCACGACATGGTCGATCTCGCGCCCGTCGAGAATATCCTGCAGCGTCTCGGCCTGCGGCGCCGTGCGCGGATAGCCGTCGAGCAGGAAGCCCGCGGCGGCATCCCGCTGGCCCAGCCTGTCCCGCACCACCTCGGCCATCAGGTCGTCGTCCACCAGCGCGCCCGAAGCCATCACGCCCTCGACGCGGCGGCCCAGTTCGCTGCCGGCGGCGACCGCCGCGCGCAGCATGTCGCCAGTGGAGATGGCGGGGATGCCGAGCGTCGCCGCCAGGCGCGCGGCCTGGGTGCCCTTGCCGCAGCCCGGCGCCCCGAGCAGCACGATGCGCAGCGAATCAGCCACGGCGCCCCCGGATCCGGCCGCGCTTCATGAAGCCCTCGTAGTTCCGCATGACGAGCTGGCTCTCGATCTGCTGGAGCGTGTCCATCGCCACGCTGACCACGATGAGCAGCGAAGTGCCGCCGAAGTAGAAGTTGATCCCCATGCCCTCCGTCAACCAGAGCGGCGCGTAGTTGTCCAGCGTCGAGCCGACGAAGGGAATGCCCCCGACCTTGAAGCCCGCAATCATGAACTCGGGCAGGACGGAAACTCCCGCCAGGTACAGGGAGCCGACCAGGGTCAGGCGGGTCAGCACCCGGTCGATGTACTCCGAAGTCCGCCGGCCGGAGCGGATGCCGGGGATGAACCCGCCGTACTTCCGCATGTTCTCGGCCAGGTCGTTCGGGTTGAAGATGATCGAGACGTAGAAGTACGAGAAGAAGATGATCGCCGCGACGTAGAGCAGGTAGTAGACCGGCTGGCCCCACTGCATGGCGGCGGCGACCTGCTGGATCGGCTCGTACTGGATCATCCCGGCGACCGTCGCCGGCACGGTGACGACGGAACTGGCGAAGATGACCGGAATCACGCCGCCCGTGTTCACCCTCAGGGGAAGGTAGGTGCTCTGCCCGCCGTACTGCCTGCGGCCGACGATCCGCTTGGCGTACTGCACCGGAATCCGCCGCTGGGCCCGCTCCATGTAGACGATGAAGGCCACGACGACCAGCATGAAGACGGACAGCAGAAGGATCTTGATCAGTGACATCGCGCCGCTCTGGAGCTGGCCGAAGAGCCCCAGCACCGCGCCGGGCAGCCCGACCACGATGCCGGCGAAGATGATGAGCGAGATGCCGTTGCCGATCCCGCGCTCGCTGATCTGCTCGCCGAGCCACATGACGAAGGCGCAGCCGGTGGTGAGCGAGAGCACGGTGACGAACTTGAACCCGAGGCCCGGGTCGAGCACGAGGGGCGCGCCGCCGGGCGACGTCAGGTTCTCCAGGAAGAAAGCGATGCTCGTGCCCTGGATGATCGAGATGACGACCGTGCCGTAGCGCGTGTACTGGGTGATCTTGCGCCGGCCCATCTCGCCTTCCTTGGAGAGCTTCTCGAGATAGGGAACGACGACGGTCAACAGTTGCAGGATGATGGACGCCGAGATGTAGGGCATGATGCCGAGGGCGAAGAGCGCCACCCGGCCCAGGCTGCCGCCCGTAAAGGTGTTGACGAAGCCCAGCACGGTGCCCTGCATCTGGTCCATGAACTCGCTCAGGGCCTGGGGATCGATGCCCGGAGTCGGAATGATGCAGCCGATGCGGTAGACCGCCAGCAGGCCGAACATGAACAGCAACCGGTTCCGGAGATCCGGAATCGCGAAGATGTTGCGAAAACTCTCGACGCCCACGGCCCGCTCCCTCAGTCGATCGTTTCGCAGGCGCCGCCGGCGGCCTCGATCTTGGCCCGCGCGGAGGCGCTGAACCGGTGCGCCTTCACCGTCACCCCGGACGGCGCGTCGCCGTCGCCGAGGACCTTCAGCTTCATGCCGCGCCGCACCCGGCCGCGCGAGACGAGGAGCTCGACGTCGATCGCGTCGCCGAGACCTTCCAGGTCGCCGACGTTGATCACCGTGTACTCGGTACGGAAGATGTTCGTGAACCCGCGCTTCGGAACGCGCCGGATCAGGGGCATCTGACCGCCCTCGAAGCCGGCGCGGCGCGAGAAGCCGGCACGCGAGCGCTGGCCCTTGTGGCCGCGCCCGGCGGTCTTGCCGGTTCCCGAACCCGGCCCGCGGCCGACCCGCTTGCGCGGGCGGCGGCTGGCCTTCGCCGGTCTGAGATCGTGCAGCTTCATTTCAATCCTCCAGGACCTGGACGAGATGCGGGATTTTCCGCACCATCCCGCGTACCGCCTGGGTGTCCTCGCGCTCGACGACGTGCCGGATTCGCCTCAGACCCAGGCCGCGCAGGACCTCACGTTGCGGCCTCGGCCTCCCGATCGCGCTCCGCACCTGCTGAATCCGTATCGTCTTGCCTGCCACTTTCGGCACCTCCCCCGTCTTCCTGTGTTGACCTGCCTCCGTTCGTCGAACCGCCCAGGCCGTCGAGCGACTCCAGGCCCCTCAGCGTCCGGACCTGCTTCTCGTTGCGCAGCGACATGAGTCCGGCGAAGGTGGCCTTGACCACGTTCTGCGGATTCGTCGTCCCCAGCGACTTGGTCAGGATGTCCTGGATGCCCGCGCCCTCGACCACCGCGCGCACCGCGCCGCCGGCGATCACGCCGGTGCCCTCCGAGGCCGGCTTGAGCATCACCCGCCCCGCGCCGAACACGCCCACGGTTTCGTGCGGAATCGTGGTTCCGGCAAGCGGTATCCGCACCAGGTTGCGCTTGGCGATCTGGATTCCCTTGCGGATGGCCGCCGGAACCTCCTTCGCCTTGCCCGAGCCGTAGCCCACGCGGCCGGCGCCGTCGCCGATCACGACCAGGGCGGTGAACGAGAAGTTCTTGCCGCCCTTGACGACCTTCGTCACGCGGTTGATGTCGACAACCTGCTCGAAGAACTCGCTGTCGAGATCGATGTTCCTAGCCACTGCTCACTCCTTTGCTCCCTTGCCGCTCCGGCGCCATGCTCATCAGAACTCGAGGCCTCCCTCGCGTGCGCTGTCCGCCAGCGCCCGGATCCTGCCGTGATAGAGGAACCCGCCCCGGTCGAAAACGACCACGCGGAAGCCCTTGTCCCGGGCGCGCTCGGCCAGCACCTGACCCACGGCCTGCGCCGCCCTGCAGCTTCCGGTCGAACCCTCGAGCGCCCCCTGGAGCTCCGACTCGAGCGAACTCGCGAAGGCCAGGGTGCGGCCCGCCCGATCGTCGATCAACTGGGCGTAGATGTGGCGGCGGCTCTTGTGGACGGCCAGACGCGGCCTCTCCTGCGAGCCGCGCAGCTTCTTGCGGACGCGGTAGCGCGCCCGCTGCCGCCGCCGGCTGCGGTCGAGGGTTCTCTTTCTGCGCAGGTCGCTCATGCCTCGTGTCCCCGTTTCCCGAACCTGTCCTATGCGGTCGCCGCCGCCTTGCCGACCTTGAGCCGGACGACCTCGTCGCGGTAGCGGATGCCCTTGCCCTTGTACGCATCGGGCTTGCGCAGGCTGCGCAGGTCGGCCGCGACCTGCCCCACCTGCTGCTTGTCGTTGCCGGAGACGGCGATGCGATTGGCCCGATCGTCGATCGACACCTCGACGCCCTCCGGCACCGGGTAGACCACCGGGTGGGAGTACCCGAGCGCGAGATGAACTTCCCGGCCCTTCACTTCTCCCCGGTAGCCGACGCCGACGATCTCGAGCTCGCGCCGGAAACCCTCGGTGACGCCGACCACCGCGTTCGCCAGCAGCGCCCGCGCCAGACCGTGCCGGGCGCGCTCCTCGCCGGTCGAACCGGAGCGGTGAAGCGTCACCACGCCGTCCTCGACCCGCACCTCGATGCCCGACTGAAGCGGCTGCTCCAGCTTGCCCCGAGGTCCTTCGATCGTGACCGTGCCGCCGTCGACCGCGACCGTCGTCTTCTCCGGCAGCGGAATCGGCGCCTTTCCTATGCGCGACATCGTCTAGTACACCTCACACAGCACCTCGCCGCCGACCCGCTGCCGGCGCGCCTGGGCGTCGGTCAGAAGGCCCTGCGAGGTGGACAGGATGGCGACCCCCAGCCCGTTCAGCACGGGCTTCAGGTCGTCGGCCGCGCGGTAGACGCGACGGCCCGGCTTGCTGATCTTGCGCACCCTGGTGATCGCCGGCACGCCTTCGCGATCGTACGCGAGGAAGATCCTCAGCGTGCGGCCCGGAGGCGAATCGAACACCTCGTAGTCGCTGATGTAGCCCTGGTCGCGAAGCACCCGGCACAGCGCGATCTTCAGCTTCGACGCCGGCGCCTCGGTGCGATCGTGCTTGACGATCAGGGCGTTGCGGATCGTGGTCAGAAGATCCGCGATGGGGTCGGTTACGGTCATCGGTCAGTCCTTGGATTCTCGGTTCTGGTGGCGAAGATTCAACTCGCGAACGGCATGCCGAGGCCGCGCAGCAGGTGCAGCGCCTGGGCGTCCGACTCGGCCGACGTGACCAGCGTCACGTTGATTCCCTTGGAGCCGTCGCTCTTCGAGTAGTCGACCTCGGGAAAGATGAGGTGATCGCGAATGCCCAGGGTGTAGCTGCCCCGGCCGTCGAAACTCCGGTCCGAAATGCCGCGGAAGTCCCGCACCCGCGGCAGCGCGACGGTGATCAGCCGGTCGAGGAAGTACCACATCCGGTTGCGGCGCAGCGTCACGCGGCAGCCGATCGGCATGCCCGCGCGCAGCTTGAAGGCGGCGATCGACTTGCGGGCGCGGGTGATCACGGGCTGCTGCCCGGCGATCGACGCCAGCTCGGGCACCGCGTTCTCCAGCACCTTGATGTTCTGGATCGCTTCGCCGATGCCCATGTTGAGGACGATCTTCTCCAGCCGCGGCACCGCCATCGGGTTGGCGATGCCGAACTCCTGCTGGAGGCTCGTCACGACCTCCTCCTGGTACAGGGTCTTCAATCGGGGAACCATCGTCATGTCCTCAGCTCAGCACCGCGCCGCTGACCTTCGCGTAGCGGGTCAGCTTGCCGTCCTCGAGGCGGCGCCGCCCGACCCGCGTCGGCTTGTCCGTGTCCGGGCAGATCACCATCAGGTTCGAGATGTGGATCGGCGCCTCCCGCTCCAGGATGCCGCCCTGGACCTGGCGTTGCGGGTTCGGCCGCTCGTGCTTCTTGACCATGTTGACGCGCTCGACGATGGCCCGCTCCGAACCCGGGAGCACGCGCAGCACCCGGCTGCGCGTGCCGCGGTTGCGGCCCGCGATGACCAGGACTTCGTCGCCCTTCTTGATCTTCGGTCTCTTCCTGTCCTTCGCCCTGGGCACGTCAGATCACCTCCGGCGCCAGCGACACGATCCGCATGAAGCGGCGCTCGCGCAGTTCCCGGGCAACCGGCCCGAAGACACGGGTGCCGATCGGCTCGCGGGCCTCGTTGATCAGGACCGCGGCGTTGTTGTCGAACCGGATGTAGCTGCCGTCCCGCCGGCGGCGCTCCTTGCGGGTGCGCACGATGACCGCGCGGACCACCTGGCCCTTCTTGACGGCGCCTTCGGGCGTCGCCTCCTTGACCGAGGCCGTGATCACGTCGCCCAGTACGCCGTACTGGCCCGAAGAACCGCCCCGCAGCTTGATGCAGGAGATGCGCTTCGCGCCGGAGTTGTCGGCGACGTCGAGCATCGTTCCCATCTGGATCATGGTCCCGCCTACCCTTCCGCCCGCTTGACGACCCGCTGCACGCGCCAGCGCTTCCGGCGCGAGATCGGCCGGGTCGAGACGAGGGACACGATGTCTCCCTCGCGGCAGTCGTTCGCCTCGTCGTGGGCGAGGAAGCGGGACGACTTCTTCATCAGCCGGTGGTACAGCCGATGCATGACCGTCTTCTCGACCGCCACGACGACAGTCTTGTCCATCTTCGCGCTCACGACCTTGCCTACCCGGACCTGCCGGCGGCCGCGCGGCGCCTGTTGCTCAGCGTTCATGTCATTCACTTCGCCTCTCCCGCAGAACGGTCAGAACCCGCGCCAGGTCGACCCGGGCGTTCCTGATCCTGCTCGGCTTCTCGAGCTGTCCGATCGACTTCTGGAGCCGCAGCGCGAACAGCCGGTCGGCCAGTTCCTCCTCCTTCTGCCGGAGTTCGTCCTCCGTCAACTCCCTGAGTTCGCTAGCCTTCATCGCGCGGTCACCTTCACATCCGCACGCCGTGGCGCGCGACGAACTTCGTCTTGATTCCGAGCTTGTGGGAGGCGAGCCGCATCGCCGACCTGGCGAGTTCCGGCGGCACGCCCTCCAGCTCGTAGAGGATCCGGGCGGGACGAACGACGGCGACCCACTCCTCGGGGTTGCCCTTGCCCTTGCCCATCCTCGTCTCCAGGGGCTTCTTCGTGATCGGCTTGTCCGGGAAGATCCGGATCCAGACCTTGCCCGTCCGCTTGATGTGGCGGGTGATCGCGATTCGCGCGGCCTCGATCTGACGCGCGGTGACCCAGCCGGCCTCCTGCGCCTGCAGCCCGTACTCGCCGAAGGACACCGTGTTGCCGCCCTTCGCCAGACCGCGGCGGCGGCCGCGGTGGTGCTTGCGGAACTTGACTTTCTTCGGCATCAACATCGCTGATCGCTCCTTCGAATCCCCGTGCCGGCCCTAGGCGGCGGTCCGGCGGCCGCGCTCGCGCGACAGGTCGCCCCGGTAGACCCAGACCTTCACTCCGATCACCCCGTAGGTCGTGTACGACTCGGCGAACCCGTAGTCGATGTCGGCCTTCAGGGTGTGCAGCGGCAGACGCCCTTCCTGGTACCACTCGGTACGGGCGATCTCGTTGCCGCCGAGCCGGCCCGACACCATGATCTTGACGCCCTTGGCGCCGAAGCGGAACGCCGATTCCATCGCCTTCTTCATCGCCCGGCGGAAGGCGATGCGGCGCAGGAGCTGGTTGGCGATCCCCTCGGCGACGAGCTGGGCGTCGAGCTCGGGACGCTGGATCTCCTGGATGTTGATGTGGACTTCCTGCCCCATCTGCCGGCTCAGGTCGTCGCGCAGCTTGTCGACCTCCGCGCCCTTGCGGCCGATGATGATGCCGGGGCGCGAGGTGTAGATCGTCACCCGCAGCTTGTCCGCCGCGCGCTCGATGTCGATCTGGCTGACGCCCGCGTGCATGAGGCGCTTCTTCAGACCGGTGCGGAGTTCGATGTCCGACTTCAGGGTGCCGGCGTAGTCGCGCTCGGCGTACCAGCGCGAGTGCCAGCCCTGGTTGTAGACCAGCCGAAAACCGTAGGGATGTGTCTTCTGACCCATGAGCGCTCCTAGCCTGCCCGCTCGCCGCGGGAATCGAGCTTGATCGTGACGTGACTCTGCCGCTTGAGGATCCGGAAGGCGCGTCCCATCGGCTGCGGCCGCAGCCGCTTCAGGGTGGGCCCGCCGTCGACGAAGATCTCCTTGACGTAGAGCTCGCCCAGGTCGACTTCCGGCGCCCGGTTCTCGGCGTTGGCGACCGCCGACCGGAGCAGCTTGTAAACCGGCCGCGCCGCCGACTTCGTGCTCAACTGGAGCAGGGTCGAGGCCTCCTCCACATCGCGGCCGCGGATCAGGTCCGCCACCAGGCGCACCTTCTGCGGCGACGCCTGCAGGTACTTGAGTCGTGCGATCGCTTCCATCGTTCTCTCTCTGTCTTCCGGTTCCGTTCGTCGCTACCGGGGACGCGCCCGGCGCTCCCGCTTGCCGCCCGCGTGGCCCCGGAAGGTCCGCGTCTGGGCGAACTCTCCGAGCTTGTGGCCGACCATGTTCTCGCTGACGAAGACCGGAATGAACCGCATGCCGTTGTGAACGGCGACGGTGTGACCCACCATGTCGGGGATGATCGTGGAGCGGCGCGACCAGGTCTTGATGACCCGGCGGTCGCCCGTCGCGTTCATCGCCGCCACCTTGTCGTACAGGTGGTTGTCGATGAAGAAGCCCTTCCTGAGTGAACGTCCCATGCTGTCCCCCGCTCCGTGCCGCCGGCCTACTTGCGGCGTCCCCGCCGCCGGACGATCATGCCGGTCGTGCGCTTGTTGCTGCGTGTCTTGTAGCCCTTGGTCGGCTTGCCCCAGGGCGTCGTGGGATGCCGCCCGCCCGACGCCTTGCCCTCGCCGCCGCCCATCGGATGGTCGACCGGGTTCATCGATACGCCGCGGTTGTGCGGCCGCCGGCCCCGCCAGCGGTTCCGGCCCGCCTTGCCGAGCGAGATGTTCGAGTGCTCCGAGTTGCCGACCTGGCCGATCGTGGCCGAGCAGTCGATGTGGACGCGGCGCACCTCTCCCGAGGGAAGCCGGACCTGGGCGTAGGACCCCTCCTTCGCCATCAACTGGGCGCCCGCGCCGGCGCTGCGGACCATCTGGCCGCCGGCGCCGATCTTCAGTTCGATGTTGTGGACGATCGTGCCGAGGGGGATGAACCGGATCGGCAGGCAGTTGCCGACGTCGATCTCCGCTCCTTCGCCGGACTGCACCGTGGCGCCGACCTTGAGTCCCTGGGGATGGAGGATGTAGCGCTTCTCGCCGTCGGCGTAGTGCAGCAGCGAGATCAGCGCGGTCCGGTTCGGGTCGTACTCGATGCTGGCCACCTTCGCCGGCACGCCGACCTTGTCGCGCCGGAAGTCGATCCGCCGGTAGCGGCGCTTGTGGCCGCCGCCGCGGAACCAGATCGTCTGCCAGCCCTTGTTGTTCCGGCCGCTGATCCGCTTCTTGCCTTCGACCAGAGGCTTGTGCGGCCGGTTCGTCGTGACCTCTTCCCGCCGGGCGTACTCCTGGAAGCGGCTCGCGGGATTCGTCGGTTTGAGTTTCTTGATCGCCATTCTCGACTCTCGCTACACGTTGTCGAAGAGATCGATCTGGCCTTCGGCCAGCCGGACGTAGGCCTTCTTCCAGTCGGGCGTCCGGCCGACGAAGCGGCCGCGCCGGCGGACCTTGCCGTGCACGTTCGCGATCCGGACGTCGGCCACCTTGACGCCGGCGAACTGCGCCTCGACCGCCTTCCGCACCTCGATCTTGTTGGCCCGGGAGTCGACCACGAAGGCGATGACGTTGCTCGAGTCCCTCAGTTCCGTCGACTTCTCGGTGATCAACGGCCGCCGGATCACGTCCTGCATCCTCATGATTCGCTCCCGTTCTCCCGCCCGCGCCGCTTGAGCACGGCGGCGAGGCGGCCGATCGCGTTCTCGCTGAACAGCAGGTAGCCGCGGTCGACCACGTCGTAGACGTCGACCCCCATCGCGTCGACCGCCTTCAGCCGCGGGTGGTTGCGCGAGGCCAGCATCAGGTTCCGGTTGCCGCGGTCGTCGACGATCAGCAACTTGCCCTCGATGCCCAGGCCTTCCAGCCGGGCCGCGAGGGCGCCCGTCTTGTGGCTGTCGAGTTCGAAGGAGTCGATCACCACGATCCGCTCCTCGAGCAGCTTCCTCGACAGCGCCGACTTGAGGGCGTTCCGCTTCTCGTTCCGGGACAGCCCGTTGCGATGGCTCCGGGGACGAGGTCCGTGGACGACTCCGCCGCCCCGCCGGATCGGCGAGCGCCGGCTGCCGGCGCGGGCGCGGCCCGTGCCCTTCTGGCGGTGCGGCTTGGCCCCGGAGCCCCGCACTTCGTGCCTGCCCTTGACCTTGTGGGATCCGGCGCGCCGCGCCGCCCGCAGGGCCACCACCGCCAGGTGGATCAGGTGCTCCTTGTAGGGGTAGCCGAAGACCTCCTCCGGCAGGTCGACCTGGCCGACCGCCTCGTTGTCGAGATTCCTGACAGCAAGTTCCGGCATCAGACCGAACTCCGAACCATGACCAGACCGCTGCGCGCGCCCGGGACCGCGCCGCGCAGGTAGAGCAGGCGGTTCTCGGCATCCACCTTGACCACGACGAGCTTCTTCGTCGTGATCCGCTTGCCGCCCATCCGGCCGGGGAACCGCATGCCCGGGAACACGCGGGAAGGACTCGCGGACTGCCCGACCGAGCCGGGAGCGCGATGGAACATCGAACCGTGGGTGGCGCGGCCGCCGCCGAAGCCGTGCCGGCGCATTACGCCCTGGAATCCCTTGCCCTTGCCCGTGCCGACGACGTCGACCCGGGAACCGACCTCGAAGATCGAAACCTCGATCTCGTCGCCCGGCTGCGACTCGTCCGCGGCGTCGACCCGCACCTCGGCCAGGTGGCGCATCGGGTCGACCCCGGCCTTCCGGAAGTGGCCCCGCCGCGGCTCGGTGATCCGCTTCGGCGGCTTCTTCTCGACCAGGCCGATCTGCACCGCCTCGTACCCGTCGGACGCTTCCGTCTTGCGCTGCACGACCCGGCACGGACCGACCTCGAGCACCGTGACCGGCACCGCGGCGCCGTCCTCGGCGTAGATCTGCGTCATGCCGATCTTGCGACCCAGCAGTCCCTTCGACTGGCCCCTGTTACCGCTCACCGCCGTTCTCCCTGAAATTCCCTTGGGCCGACTCAGGCGCCGAACGCCTTGATCTCGACGTCGACGCCGGCCGGAAGCTCCAGCTTCATCAGCGCATCGACGGTCTGACTGGTGGGCTCGAAGATGTCGAGCAACCGCTTGTGGGTGCGGATCTCGAACTGCTCGCGCGACTTCTTGTCGACGTGCGGCGAGCGGTTCACGGTGTAGCGGGCGATGTGGGTCGGCAGCGGAATCGGTCCGACCACGCGGGCGCCGCTGCGCCGCGCGGTATCGACGATCTCGTGCGTCGACGTGTCCAGGATGCGGTAGTCGAAGGCCTTGAGCCGGATGCGGATCTTCTCGTTCATCGTTCCCTCGAATCCCAACTTCCCTCGATCGCTCGGCGCACCCCGGACCGTCTACTCGGCGATGTCCGTGACGGTGCCGGCGCCGACCGTGCGGCCACCCTCGCGAATCGCGAAGCGGACGCCCTTCTCCATCGCGATCGGAGCGATCAGCTCCACCTCCAGCGTCACGTTGTCGCCGGGCATCACCATCTCCGTACCCTGCGGCAGGTTCGCCACGCCCGTCACGTCCGTCGTACGGAAGTAGAACTGAGGACGGTAGCCGTCGAAGAACGGCGTGTGACGACCCCCCTCGTCCTTGTTCAGAACGTACACCTCGCCGCTGAACTTCGTGTGAGGAGTGATCGACTTCGGCTTCGCCAGCACCTGGCCGCGCTCCACCTCGTCCTTCTTCGTACCCCGAAGCAGCACACCGATGTTGTCCCCGGCCTCCCCGGAGTCCAGCAGCTTCCGGAACATCTCCACGCCCGTCACCACCGTCGAGTCCGTGTCCCGGATGCCAACGATCTCCACCGTGTCGCCAACCGTCACGCGCCCGCGCTCCACCCGGCCCGTCACCACCGTCCCGCGGCCCGAAATCGTGAAAATGTCCTCGATCGGCATCAGGAAGTCCTGGTCCACCGCGCGCTCCGGCGTCGGCACGTAAGAGTCCACCTCGGCCAGAAGCTCCACGATCTTCGAGCCCCACTCGCTCTCCGGATCGCCGCTCTCCAACGCCTTCAGAGCCGAACCCCGGACGATCGGAATGTCGTCCCCGGGGAACTCGAACGACGACAGCAGGTCCCGAAGCTCAAGCTCCACCAGGTCCAGAAGCTCCTCGTCGTCCACCATGTCGCACTTGTTCATGAACACCACGATGTACGGCACGCCCACCTGACGGGCCAGCAGCACGTGCTCCCGCGTCTGAGGCATCGGACCGTCGGCGGCGGACACCACCAGGATCGCACCGTCCATCTGGGCCGCGCCCGTGATCATGTTCTTCACGTAGTCCGCGTGGCCCGGGCAGTCCACGTGCGCGTAGTGGCGGTTCTCCGTCTCGTACTCCACGTGAGCCGTCGCGATCGTGATCCCCCGCTCCCGCTCTTCCGGCGCCTTGTCGATCTCGTCGAACGGCACGAACTCCGCGCCGCCCTTCTTCGCCAGAATGTTCGTGATCGCTGCCGTCAGCGTCGTCTTGCCGTGATCCACGTGCCCGATCGTCCCCACGTTCACGTGGGGCTTCGTGCGCTCGAACTTCTCCTTCGCCATGAGGTTGCTCCTGCTATCTCGCTCTGATCCTTGAGGTGTCTCGGTTACAAAAAGGGGCTTGGTTCTTCTGCGGAGGCGGTCAGCCGGTGGCCCGGGCCACGACCTCCTCGCTCACGGTGCGCGGCGTCGGTTCGTAGGACTCGAACTGCATCGAGTAGTTCGCGCGGCCCTGGGTCGCCGAGCGCAGGTCGGTCGCGTAGCCGAACATCTCGGCAAGGGGCACGCGGGCGTTGACGATCTGCGTCCTGCCGTGCATCTCCATGCCCAGCACCTTGCCGCGCCGCGAGCTGATGTCGCCCATCACGTCGCCCATGTACTCCTCGGGCGTCGTGATCTCGACGGCCATGACCGGCTCGAGCAGCACCGGGCCGGCGTCCCGGGCGGCGTCGCGCCAGGCCATCGAGCCGGCGATCTTGAACGCGACCTCGGAGGAATCGACCTCGTGGGAGCTGCCGTCGTAGACCTCGACCGCGACGCCGGTGACCGGATAACCCGCGAGCGGGCCCGATTCGAGCGCCTCGGCGATGCCCCGTTCGATCGACCTGATGAACTCCCTGGGAATCACGCCGCCCTTCGTCGCGTCCTCGAACTCCATCCCTTCGCCGTCGAGCGGCCGGACCCGCAACAGGCAGTGGCCGTACTGGCCGCGGCCGCCGGACTGGCGGACGAACCGGCCTTCGCCGGCGGACTCCAGGGTGATCGTCTCGCGGTAGGCCACCTGGGGCCGGCCGATGTTGGCGCCGACGCGGAACTCGCGGACCAGCCGGTCCGTGATGATGTCCAGGTGGAGTTCGCCCATTCCGGAGATGAGCGTCTGGGCGGTGTCCGGATCCGTATGCACCCGGAAGGTCGGATCCTCGCGCATCAGCTTCTCGAGCGCGAGGCCCAGCTTCTCCTGGTCCGCCTTCGTCTTCGGCTCGATGGAGACGGACAGGACCGGCGCCGGGAAGTCCATCGACTCGAGCACGATCGGGGCCGACGGGTCGCAGATCGTGTCGCCGGTCGTCACGTTGCGGAGACCCACCGCGGCGGCGATGTCGCCGCACCAGATCCGCTTGATCTCCTCGCGCTTGTTCGCGTGCATCTTGAGCAGCCGGCCCACGCGCTCCTTGCCGCCGCGGTTCGCGTTCAGTACGCGGTGCCCGGTCTCGACCCGGCCCGAGTAGACCCGCAGGTAGGCGAGCTGGCCGACGAACGGGTCGGTCATGATCTTGAACACGAGGGCGCTGAACGGCGCGTCGTCCGACGGCGCCCGGACGTCGCTCCGGTCGCCGTCCACGGTTCCTTCGATCATCGGCACGTCCAGCGGCGACGGCAGGTAGTCGAGCACGGCGTCCAGCAGGGGCTGCACGCCCTTGTTGCGGAACGCCGAGCCGCAGAACACCGGCTGCAGGCTGTTGGCGACCGTCGCCCGGCGGATCGCCGCGCGCAGTTCGTCGCTCGTGACCTCCGCCCCCGTCAGGTACTTCTCAAGCAGTTCCTCGTCCGTCTCCGCCACCGCCTCGACCATCTCCTCGCGCGCCGCGAGCGCCAGGTCGGCGTACTCCTCGGGGATGTCGGAGACGGTGAAGCGCGCGCCCAGACTCTCGTCCTCGTAGATGCAGGACCTCATCTCGACCAGGTCGATCACGCCGGCGAAGGCGTCTTCCCGGCCGAGGGGCAACTGCAGAACGACCGGCGAAGCGCCGAGCCGTTCGCGCATCATCCGCACACAGCGGTCGAAGTCCGCGCCGACCCGGTCCATCTTGTTGACGAACGCGATGCGCGGCACGCCGTAGCGGTCCGCCTGGCGCCAGACCGTCTCGCTCTGGGGCTCGACGCCGGCGACCGCGTCGAACACGGCGACGGCCCCGTCGAGCACGCGCAGCGACCGCTCGACCTCGGCCGTGAAGTCGACGTGGCCCGGGGTGTCGATGATGTTGATCCGGTGGTCCTTCCAGGTGCAGCTCGTGGCGGCCGACGTGATCGTGATGCCGCGCTCCTGCTCCTGCTCCATCCAGTCCATCGTCGCGGTGCCTTCGTGGACCTCGCCGATCTTGTAGTTCACGCCGGTGTAGTACAGGACGCGCTCGGTCGTGGTCGTCTTGCCCGCGTCGATGTGCGCCATGATCCCGATGTTCCGGGTCTTCTGCAACGGCACGTTTCTGGCGCTGGAGCTGGAGTTGGAGGCGGGCATGGCGGCGATTCGAACGGTTGGCAGAAAGAGCAGGTTTGACGGACGGATTCGTGACGATTTTCTGAAGGGGTTCAATGCGGGAGTCGCCGCCTTGCGGGAAGGCGGCGACGCAACGGGACGGGCCGTGGACGACCGGCGGCCGGAAACGCGATCGGGACCCCCGCGGGGCGGACCCGAGCCGTTCGCTACCAGCGGTAGTGGGAGAAAGCCCTGTTCGCTTCTGCCATCCGGTGGGTGTCCTCTTTCCTCTTGATCGCGACTCCGCGGTTCTCGGCGGCGTCCAGCAACTCGCCGGCCAACCGCAGTCTCATCGTCTTCTCGCCCCGCCCCTTCGCCGCCTGGATCAGCCAGCGCATGGCCAGCGCGAGCTTGCGCGCGGGCCGCACCTCGATCGGGACCTGGTACGTCGAGCCGCCGACCCGGCGCGACTTGACCTCCACCGCCGGCTTCACGTTGTCGATCGCCTTCTGGAAGACCGCTACCGGATCCTCCTCCCCCGTCCGCTCCCCGATCGTCGCCAGGGCGTCGTAGAGGATGCGTTCGGCGACGGACTTCTTGCCGTCCTTCATCAGGACGTTGACGAACTTGCTGACCAACTGGGAGTGGTACAGCGGATCGGGCAGGATCTGGCGCTTCGGGACTTCGCGGCGTCGGGGCATGAGGAGGCTCCGTCGATCAGGCCTTGGGGCGCTTGGCGCCGTACTTGGAGCGCCCGCGTCGACGATCGTCGACGCCGACCGCGTCCAGCGTGCCGCGAATGACGTGGTAGCGGACGCCGGGCAGGTCCTTCACCCGGCCGCCGCGAATGAGCACGATGGAGTGCTCCTGGAGGTTGTGGCCGACGCCCGGAATGTAGGTCGTGACCTCGATGCCGTTCGTCAGGCGCACCCGCGCCACCTTGCGCAACGCCGAGTTCGGCTTCTTGGGCGTCTGGGTGTAGACGCGAACGCACACGCCCCGCCGCTGCGGCGAGGCCTGGAGCGCCGGACTCTTGGTCTTCGCGACCTGGCGTCGGCGGCCCTTTCGGACCAGTTGGCGGATGGTGGGCATGGGGTGCTCTCGCTCCAGCGGGACTCTCTTGCGTGTGCCGGGAACCCGGCGATGTCGGCGACCGGCGCCGCGAACGGAGCGGGCCGAACCGAGCCGACCCGGACCAACCCGAGGCGGCCGAAACGAGCAGGCCGGTCGACCGCGGGCGCCGTAACGGACCGCGCGCGGCACCGGGCGACCGCCCGGTTCGGAGCCTGACTCGCTGAGTGAAGTTGGGATTGTCTCTCGGCTCGCTCCGCGCGAGCCGCACAAGGGCGCGAACGTTAGCAGAAAGCGGAGATCCGGGGCAACCCCGAAAGCTCCTAGTTGTCGCCTTCGCTCAGCACCTGCGGCATCGTGCGGATGAACTCCTCCGGGTAGTCGTAGTTGTACAGGTCGTCGGCCACCAGATCCGGCGTCGGGTAGACCACGTCCTCGATGTGGAAGTCGTGGTAGTGGTCCATGCCGGTGCCGGCCGGGATCACCCGTCCGACGATCACGTTCTCCTTCAGGCCGCGCAGGCGGTCGACCCTGCCGCTGATCGCGGCTTCCGTCAGCACGCGGGTCGTTTCCTGGAAGCTCGCGGCCGAGATGAAGCTCTCGGTGGAGAGCGAAGCCTTGGTGATCCCCAGCAGCAGCGGCCGGCCGATCGCCGGCGTGCCGCCCGCCGCGGTCACCCGCTCGTTCTCCTCCTTGAAGCGCCAGCGGTCGACCTGCTCGTCGATCAGGAAGTCTGTGTCGCCGACCTCCTCGATCTCGACCGAGCGCATCATCTGACGGACGATCACCTCGATGTGCTTGTCGTTGATCGCCACGCTCTGCGAGCGGTAGACCTCCTGGATCTTGTCCACCAGGTAGCGCTGGAGCTCCCGTTCCCCCTTGACCCGGAGGATGTCGCGCGGATCGATGTTCATCGTCTCGCCGACCAGGACGTCGCCGGCGCTGACGTACTCGCCGTCCTGCACGTTGACGTGGACGTGGCGGGCGACCGTGTACTCGTGGGCCTCGCCGGCCTCGTTCTCGACCGTGATCGCCCGGTTCCCCTTCACGAACTCCTTGCCCAGACGGACCATGCCGTCGATGTCCGTGATGATCGCCGCCTCGCCCCGCGGCTTGCGGGCCTCGAACAGCTCCTGAACCCGCGGCAGGCCGCCGGTGATGTCCTTCGTCTTCGTCGTCTCGCGCGGGATCTTCGCCAGCGTGTCTCCCGGATGGACCTCGCCGCCGTCGTTGACCACGAGATGGGCGCCCACCGGCAGCGAGTACCTCCGGGCTTCGGCCGCGTCGCCGGCCGTCACCACCCTCAGCGCCGGCGCCCGCTTCTCGCTCTGCGACGCCTCCACGATGATCCGTTCGGTCAACCCGGTGACCTTGTCGGTCTCCTCGCGGACGTTCTCGCCCTCGACGATGTCGTGGAACTCCACCCGGCCGCCGACCTCCGAGAGGATGGCGGAGGTGAAGGGGTCCCACTCGACCAGGTCGGTGCCCGGCTCGACCTCCTGGTTCTCGCGCACCAGCAGGTGCGAACCGTAGGTCAGCGGATGCCGCTCCAGTTCGCGGCCCGCCTCGTCGACGAGGACCAGCTTGCCGTTCCGGTTGACCACGACCAGGGCGCCCTCGCGGCTGCCGACCGTGGCAACGTTGATGAACTTGACCCAGCCCTTGTTGCGCGCCGCGTGCCGCGACTGCTCGGAGACGCGGCTGGCGGTGCCGCCGAAGTGGAAGGTGCGCATCGTCAACTGGGTGCCGGGCTCGCCGATCGACTGGGCGGCGATGACGCCCACCGCTTCGCCGAGGTCGACGCTGCGGCCCGTCGCCAGGTTCCGGCCGTAGCAGGCGGCGCAGACGCCGCGGCGCGTCTCGCAGGTCAGCACGGAGCGGATCTTCGCCCGCTCGATGCCGGCTGCCTGGATGGCGTTCGCCATCCTCTCCGTGATGCCGTCGCCGACCGAGAGGAGCTGCTCGCCGTTCATCGGGTCGAAGATGTCCTCCTGGCTGACCCGGCCGACCAGCCGGTCGCGCAGCGCTTCGAGGGTGTCTCCGCCCTCCATGATCGCGCCGACGACGATGCCGTCGATCGTGCCGCAGTCCTCCTCGGTGACGATCACGTCCTGGGCGACATCGACCAGCCGGCGCGTGAGGTAGCCCGAATCGGCGGTCTTGAGCGCCGTGTCGGCCAGGCCCTTGCGGGCGCCGTGGGTCGAGATGAAGTACTGCAGGACGGACAGGCCCTCGCGGAAGTTCGCGTGGATCGGCGTCTCGATGACCTCGCCCGAAGGCTTGGACATCAGGCCGCGCATACCGGCCAACTGCCGCACCTGCTCGCGGGAGCCCCGCGCGCCCGAATCGGCCATCAGGTTGATCGGGTTGAACTCGCCGCGCTCCGCCTCGACGTCCTTCATCTCGCGGAACATCTCGCTCGAGACGTTCTCGGTGACTCGGTGCCAGATGTCGATGATCTTGTTCTTGCGCTCGCCGGCGGTGATGACGCCCGCGCTGCGCTGCTTCTCGATCTCCAGGACCTCGCCGCGGGCCTCCTCGATCAGCTTCTCCTTCGTCGACGGCACGACCATGTCGTCGACGCCGAAGGAGATGCCGGCCCGGGTCGCGTACTGGAAGGTGATCTCCTTGATCTCGTCGAGCATCTTCACCGCCAGGTCGGCGCCGTGGCGGATGAAGCAATAGCCGACCAGGTCCTGAAGCCCGCGCTTGCGCAGCAGGCCGTTGATGAACGGCAGTTCGTCCGGCAGGTGGTCGTTCAGGATCACCCGGCCGACCGTGGTCTCCACGATCTCCCCGTCGAGCTGGTGCAGTTCGGCGTGGAGGATGTCCTGCGTGTCGTGCTGGGCGCCCAGGTCGATGTAGGGGCCGCCGAGCCGCAGCCGGATCGGCGTCTGGGTCTCGACGACTCCGCCGTCCAGCGCGAACAGCACCTCGTCGACGCTGGCGAAGGTCCGCCCCTCGCCGCGCGCGCCGGACCGCGGCATCGTCAGGTAGTAGCCGCCGAGCACCAGGTCCTGGCTGGGCACGGCCAGCGGCCGGCCGTGAGCCGGGCTCAGGATGTTGTTCGAAGCCTGCATCAGCACGTGGCTCTCGATCTGGGCCTTGGGCGAGAGCGGCACGTGAACGGCCATCTGGTCGCCGTCGAAGTCCGCGTTGAACGCGGCGCAGACCAGCGGATGGATCTGGATCGCCTTGCCCTCGATCAGCACCGGCTGAAACGCCTGGATGCCCAGGCGGTGGAGAGTCGGCGCCCGGTTGAGAAGCACCGGATGGTCGCGGATGACCTCGTCCAGGGCGTCCCAGACGACCTCCTCCTCCCGCTCGACCATCTCCTTGGCCGCCTTGATCGTGCCGACGTACTCGCGCTCTTCCAGCCAACTGTAGATGAAGGGCTTGAACAGCTCGAGCGCCATCTTCGTCGGCAGGCCGCACTCGTTCAGCTTGAGGTCCGGGCCGACCACGATGACCGAGCGCCCCGAGTAGTCGACCCGCTTGCCGAGCAGGTTCTGGCGGAAGCGGCCCTGCTTGCCCTTCAGGGTGTCGGACAGGGACTTGAGCGGACGGTTGTTCGAGCCCTTCAGCACCCGGCCGCGGCGGCCGTTGTCGAACAGGGCGTCGACGGCCTCCTGGAGCATCCGCTTCTCGTTGCGGACGATGACCTCGGGCGCGCGCAGCTCGAGCAGCTTCTTCAGCCGGTTGTTCCGGTTGATGACGCGCCGGTACAGGTCGTTCAGGTCGCTCGTCGCGAACCGTCCGCCGTCGAGCGGCACCAACGGCCGCAGCTCGGGGGGAATGACCGGGATCACGTCCAGGATCATCCACTCGGGCCGGTGGCCGCTGCGCCGGAAGGCGTTGACCACCTTGAGCCGCTTCGCCGCCTTCAGCCGGCGGATCTGGCTGGTGTCGGAGCGCATGACGATGCGGAGTTCCTCGGCCAGCTCGTCGATGTCGATGCGGGCCAGGAGTTCCTTGATCGCCTCGGCGCCCATCCGGGCGTCGAAGCCGTCCGGACCGAACTCCTCGCGCAGCTCCCGGTAGCGCTCCTCGGAGACGAGTTCGTTGTCGTCGAGGTCCGTGTCTCCCGGGTCGATGACCACGTAGCTCTCGAAGTAGAGGATGCGCTCCAGGTTGCGCAGGGTCAGGTCGAGCAGGTGGCCGATGCGGCTGGGCAGGCCCTTGAAGAACCAGACGTGGCTGGCCGGACTCGCCAGCTCGATGTGGCCCATCCGCTCACGCCGCACCCGCGAGCGGGTCACCTCGACCCCGCACTTGTCGCAGACGACGCCGCGGTGCTTCATCCGCTTGTACTTGCCGCACAGACACTCCCAGTCCGTCATCGGCCCGAAGATCTTCGCGCAGAAGAGCCCGTCCCGCTCCGGCTTGAAGGTGCGGTAGTTGATCGTCTCGGCCTTCGTGACCTCGCCGTAGCTCCAGGAGCGGATCTTCTCCGGCGAAGCCAGCGCGATCTTGATCGCGTTGAAGTCCTTGGCCGACTGCGTCTTCTCGAAACTGGACAGTGGTTGCACCGCGCGACCTCCTAGACCTTCATCAACTCGACGTCGAGACACAGACTCTGCAGCTCGCGCACCAGCACGTTGAACGACTCCGGCAGCCCCGGATCCTCCGGCACGTCGCCCTTGACCAGGGCCTCGTAGGCGCGGCTCCGGCCCTCGACGTCGTCGCTCTTGACCGTGAGCAGCTCCTGCAGTGTGTAGGCGGCGCCGTACGCCTGCAGCGCCCACACCTCCATCTCGCCGAAGCGCTGCCCGCCGAACTGGGCCTTGCCGCCGAGCGGCTGCTGGGTAATCAGCGAGTAGGGCCCGATCGACCGCGCGTGGATCTTGTCGTCCACCAGGTGGGAGAGCTTCAGCATGTAGATGTAGCCGACGGTGACCTTCTGCTCGAAGGCGTCGCCGGTGACGCCGTCGTGGAGCGTCGTCTTGCCCGACGACGGCAGTTCCGCCTCGTCCAGCAGCTCCTTGAGCCGGGACTCGCGGATGCCGTCGAACACCGGCGTCGCGAACTTGACGCCGAGGGACCTGCCGGCCCAGCCCAGGTGGGTCTCCAGGATCTGGCCGACGTTCATCCGGCTGGGCACGCCCAGCGGATTCAGCACGATCTCCACCGGCGTGCCGTCGGGCAGGTACGGCATGTCCTCTTCCGGCAGGATGCGCGAGATCACGCCCTTATTGCCGTGGCGGCCGGCCATCTTGTCGCCGACCTGGAGCTTGCGCTTCATCGCCACGAACACCTTGACGAGCTTGATCACGCCGGGGGGCAGTTCGTCGCCCTTCTGGAGCAGCTTGATCTTCTCCTCGTTCACCCGGTGCATGACCTCGATGTAGGAGTCGGTGCCCTCGTAGATCTCCGACACCTCCTTCAGCAGGGCCTTCTGCCTCAGGGGCAGATCCAGGATCTCGCGCCGGGTCAGGCGCTCGAGGTGGTCGTACTCGATCGTCTCGCCCCGCTTCAGAAGACCCTCGCCTTCCCGGTCCTTGACGCCGGCGGTCGGCTTGAGACCGACGAGGAGATCGGCGATCTTCTTGTTCCGCTCCTCGTGCATGATGCGGGTCTGGTCGCGGATGTTCTTCTCCAGCCGGCCGACCTCCTGCTCCTCGATCTCGAGCGCACGCTCGTCCTTCTCGACGCCCTTGCGAGCGAAGATCTTGACCTCGACCACGGTGCCCTCGATGCCCGGAGGCGCCTTCAGGCTGGCGTCCCGCACGTCGCCGGCCTTCTCGCCGAAGATCGCGCGCAGCAGCTTCTCCTCGGGCGTGAGCTGGGTCTCGCCCTTCGGCGTGACCTTGCCGACCAGGATGTCGCCCGCCTTGACCGAAGCGCCGATGCGGATGACGCCGCTCTCGTCGAGGTCGGCGAGCGCCGCCTCCGAGACGTTCGGGATGTCGCGGGTGATCTCCTCGGGACCGAGCTTCGTGTCGCGGGCCTCGATCTCGAACTCCTCGATGTGGATGGACGTGTAGGCGTCGTCCCGCACCAGGCGCTCGGAGACCAGGATCGCGTCCTCGAAGTTGTAGCCCCGCCAGGGCATGAAGGCCACGAGCACGTTGCGGCCCAGCGCCAGCTCGCCCTCTTCGGTCGAGGCGCCGTCGGCCAGAACGTCGCCGCGCGCCACCCGCTGGCCCTCGCGGACGATCGGCTTCTGGTGTACGCAGGTGTTCTGGTTCGACCGGCGGAACTTGGTCAATTGGTAGATGTCGGCCCCGAACTCGCGCGGCTCGCCGGTCTCCGGGTCCGCGCCCTCGACCCGGACGATGACCCGGTCGGCGTCCACGGAGTCCACCACCCCGGCGCGCTGGCACAGCACCACCGCGCCCGAGTTGCGGGCCACGATCCCCTCCAGCCCGGTGCCGACGATCGGCGAGTCCGAACGCAGCAGGGGCACCGCCTGACGCTGCATGTTCGAGCCCATCAGGGCGCGGTTCGCGTCGTCGTTCTCCAGGAACGGAATCAGCGCCGCGGCCACGCTGACGAGCTGCTTCGGGCTGATGTCCATGTAGTCGACGCGTTCCCGGTCGACGGTGACGAAGTCGCCGCGGGCGCGCGCCACCGGACGCTCGTTCAGCAGGAGGCCCTTCTCGTCGACCTTGGCGTTCGCCTGGGCGATGATGTACTTCTCCTCCTCCCAGGCGGTGAGGTAGAAGGCGTGCGGCTCGGCCTCCACCTGCCGCTTCTTGTTGCGCCGGAGGCGCCCGTTCTCCGCTTCCAGGTCGTCGCCCGCCACGATCTGCCCGAGAGAGAAGGCGCCGTCGCCCGGCTTGATCACCTTGAAGTGATCGATGACGCGGCCGCCCTCCACCCTCTTGTACGGGCTCTGGATGAACCCGTAGTCGTTGATCTGGGCGTAGGTCGCCAGCGAGGAGATGAGGCCGATGTTCGGCCCCTCGGGCGTCTCGATGGGGCAGATGCGGCCGTAGTGCGAGGCATGGACGTCGCGAACCTCGAAGCCCGCGCGCTCCCGCGACAGGCCGCCCGGGCCGAGCGCCGACAGCCGCCGCTTGTGGGTGACCTCGGACAGCGGATTCGTCTGGTCCATGAACTGCGAGAGCTGGGACGAACCGAAGAACTCCTTGATCGCCGCGATGACCGGCTTCGAGTTGATCAGGTCGTGCGGCATCGCCGAGTCGATGTCCTGGTGTACGGACATCTTCTCCTTGATCGCCCGCTCCATCCGCACCAGGCCGACCCGGAACTGGTTCTCCAGCAGCTCGCCCACGGCGCGCACCCGGCGGTTGCCGAGGTTGTCGATGTCGTCGACGCGGCCCACGTCCTTCTGGAGCTGCAGGAGGTACTCGATCACCCGGTAGAAGTCCTCGGCGGAGAGGGTCTTCTGGTCGACCGGCACGTCCTTCTCGAGCTTGATGTTGAACTTGAACCGGCCCACGCGCGAGAAGTCGTAGCGCTTGGCGTCGAAGAACATCCCGTAGAACAGCGACCGTGCGCTCTCGTGCGTCGGCGGATCGCCGGGGCGCATCCGGCGGTAGATCTCGATCTGCGCCTCCTTCGTGTCCTTCGTCGTGTCCTTGGCCAGGGTGTTCGAGATCGTCGCGCCGCACAGCTCCCAGTCGGGGAAGAAGACCTCGAGCTCGCTGTGGTTGCGGCCGTCGAGGCGCTCGTCGAGATCCTCGGGGATCGGCTCGTTCGCCTCCAGCAGCACCTCGCCGGTGTCCTCGTCGACCACGTCGGCGATCAGGAAGGCCGGCTCGAGTTCCTGCGGGCCGACCTCGGCCTCGATGTTGTCGCCGGCGTCGAGGCGCTCGATCGCCGTCTCGTCCAGGGTCAGCCCGGCGAAGACGCTGTAGCGGTGGCGGACGCCCCGGCTCGAGCGCTCGCGCAGGCGCTCCCGCTCCAGCACCTCGGGACCGATGCCGAGACGGTAGACGCCGCCGCCCTCGATGGTCAGCGGCAGCGCGGTATAGAACTGGCGGAGGATCTTCTCGTTCGTCTCCAGGCCCAGGGCGCGCAGGAAGACGGTGCCGTAGAACTTGCGCTTGCGGTCGATGCGGACCGAGAGGATGTCCTTCTGGTCGTACTCGAACTCGACCCAGGAGCCGCGGTACGGGATGATCTTCGCCAGGTAGACGCGCTTGTCGCGGGTGAAGAAGACGCCGGGGCTGCGGTGCAACTGGCTGACGATCACCCGCTCGGTGCCGTTGATGATGAAGGTCCCGGTGTCCGTCATCAGCGGGATCTCGCCGAAGTAGACCTCTTCCTCCTTGGCGTCCCGCATCATCTTCTGGCCGGTCTCCGGGTCCTTGTCGTAGACGAACAGCCGGAAGGTGACCTTGAGCGGCACCGCGTAGGTCATGCCGCGCTCGCGGCACTCGGGCATCGAGTACTTCAGTTGCAGCTCGACCGGCCCGCCGCAGGTGTCGCACTTCGTCACCCGGTTGGCGTTCACCGCGCCGCAGCTCGGGCAGCCGACGCTGTCCTCGAGCGGGTGGTCGGTCATGATCTTGGCGCCGCAGTTCGTGCAGGACATCCGCAGGTACTCGAGCCCCTTCAGCTCGCCGCAGCGGCACTGCCAGTCGCCGATCGAGTAGCTAACGAAGTCGAGCGAGCAGGTCTCCCGGAAGTCCCAGAACGGGAAGATGCCCGTGAAGACGGACTGCAGACCGTGGTTCGCCCGCTCCTCCGAGAGGAGGCTCATCTGCAGGAAGCGATCGTAGGAGCGGCGCTGGACGCCGATCAGGTCGGGGATCGCCAGCGTCGTCTCGATCGTCGAGAAGTCGATCCGTCCGTTGCCGGCGCCGTTGCCGTTGCGGTGGCCGTTCTGCGCGACTGAAGTGTCCGTCATGCTTCGATGTCCTCTACGTCGGTTCCTCTGCTACGAGGGGAGTGAGGGGAGAGTGGGGCGGTGTTGCGGGGTGGGCGGCGCCGGGGAAAGGTCCGCGAACTCCCCCGCACTCCGCCGCTGGAGCGGACGGGGACGAGGGAGCGCTGCGGCGAGGGAGCAACCACACGAATGCCGGCCCGGCGCCGGCCTCGGCGGGCGCCGGGGCGCCGGGTCGAGAATGGCCGGCCCGATTCCAAGCCGCCCACGGATTGGATCGTCAGCCGAAATGTTACTTGACCTCGGCCTGACCGCCGGCCTCCTCCAGTTTCCCCTTGACCTCTTCGGCCTCTTCCTTCGAAACGCCCTCCTTGACCGCGACCGGCGCCGACTCGACCAGGTCCTTGGCCTCCTTCAGGCCCAGGCTGGTGACCTCGCGCACGACCTTGATCACGGCGATCTTCTTGTCCCCGAAGGAGGTCAACTGGACGTCGAACTCCGTCTGCTCTTCCGCTTCCTGGACCTCGCCGGCGCCCGCGGCCGCCATCGGGACCGCGGCCGCCGCCGCCGACACGCCGTAGTGCTCTTCGAGCTCCTTGACGAGCGTGTTCAGCTCCAGGACGGTCATCTCGTCGATCTGCTTGATCAGATCCGCTGCTGCTACTGCCATCTTCTTGGCTCCCCTTGCGGTTAACCGGCGCCGGCTCGGCGCCGCGCTTCCAACCTTCCTGACAGGGCCGAATCAGCCCTCTTCCTTCTGACTTGCAACCTGGTTCAGTGCCCGCAGGAACTGCGGCGTGACGTCTCCGAGGCCCCGCACCAGCCGCACGACCGGCGACTGGAGCAGGAACAGGAGCTTCGCCACCAGCGCCTCCCGGCTGGGCAGACTCGCGATTTCCTGGATCGCCTCGGCCGACACCCGCTGGCCGTCGACCAGGCCGGCCTTGAACTCGAGGACCGGCACGTCGTCCGCGAACTCGGTCAGCGTCTTGGCCAGCCCCACGGGATCGTCGTCGCTCCAGGCGATCGCGGTCGGCCCGACGAGGTGGTCCGACAGGACGCCCAGGCCGCTGTCCTCGAACGCGAGCCTGGCGATCCGGTTCTTCACCACCGAGTACCTGCCGCCCGCCGTCCGCACCCGGCGCCGCAGGTCGTCGACCTGCCCGACCGTGATGCCGGAGAAGCCCACCAGGAACGCGTGCGGCGCGGCCGCCATGTCGCTCCGGTAGCCGGCCAGCAGTTCGGCCTTCGTCTCTCGCGTCAACGCCATCTCTCTCGACCTCCTCGTGACCGGCCGGGCAGGCTACGCGGCCTCGACCGCGGCGGCTTCGGCCGCGTCGACCCGCACGCCCGGACCCATCGTCGAACTCAGACTGACGGAACGCACGTAGGCGCCCTTGGTGGCGCTCGGGCGCGCGCGCATGATCTCGGAGAGCAGCGCCGTCGCGTTCTCCACCAGCCTCTCCGTGTCGAACGAGACCTTGCCGAGCGGGGCGTGGACGACGCCGGCCTTGTCCACGCGGAAGTTGACCTTGCCCGCCTTGATGTCCTCGATCGCCTTCGTCACGTCGGGAGTGACCGTGCCGGTCTTCGGGTTCGGCATCAGGCCGCGCGGCCCGAGGACGCGACCGAGGCGGCCGACGACCCGCATCATGTCCGGGGTCGCCACCACGGCGTCGAAGTCGAGCCAGCCGTCCTGGATCCGGGCCGCGAGTTCCTCGCCGCCGACGTGATCGGCGCCCGCCGCTTCGGCTTCCTGCAGCTTCTCGCCCGAGGCGAACACGAGCACCCGGACCGTGCGGCCGGTGCCATGGGGCAGCACGACCGTGCCGCGGACCATCTGGTCCGCGTGCCGGGGATTGACTCCCAGCCGGATCGCGATCTCGACCGTTTCGTCGAACTTCGCGAAACTGCCGTTCCTGACCCGCTCCAGCGCCTCCTGAAGCCCGTGCTGACGGTCTTCCACGAGGGCGTCCGCTTCCCTGTACTTCCTGCCTCGAATGGCCACGCGCGTTTCTCCCTTGACTCCCGGTTCCCGGCGCCTTCCGCGCCGTCAGGCGACGATCTCCAGGCCCATCGAACGGGCGGTGCCGGCGATGATCCGGCAGGCG
Organism: Thermoanaerobaculia bacterium; assembly: GCA_963666565.1. Classification (GTDB taxonomy): domain Bacteria; phylum Acidobacteriota; class Thermoanaerobaculia; order Multivoradales; family Multivoraceae; genus Multivorans. Next base: position 241,319 of record OY762911.1, read on the forward strand.
CCCTCCAGGTCGACGGCGTTCAGATCGGGCATCTTCGTCCGGGCGATCTCCTCGAGCTGCGACCGGGTCACCTGGCCGACCTTGTCCCGGTTCGGCTCGGAAGACCCCTTGTCCCTGGCCGCGGCCTTGAGCAGCAGAACGGCGGCCGGGGGCGTCTTCGTGATGAACGTGTAGGTGCGGTCCGCGTACACCGTGATCACCACCGGGATGATCAGGCCGGCCTCGTCCTGGGTCCTGGCGTTGAACGCCTTGCAGAAGTCCATGATGTTGAGCCCCGCCTGGCCCAGCGCGGGCCCGACCGGGGGCGCCGGCGTAGCCCCGCCGGCGGGGATCTGCAGCTTGATCTGCCCCGCCACTCTCTTGCCTGTCGTTCTCGGCGCCATCGATCGCTACCTGCCTGTCTCTTCGTCCCGAAACCCGTTCAAGGCTTCCCGTTCCACTCCAGACGCGCTCCCTCAGGTCTTCTGGACCTGCAGGAACTCCAGTTCCACCGGCGTCTGCCGGCCGAAGATGGTGACCATCACCTTGAGCGTGCTCCGGTCGAGGTTGATCTCCTCCACCGTGCCCGTGAAGTTGTTGAAGGGACCGTCCACGATCTTCACCAGCTCGCCCTTCTCGAACAGGTACTTCGGCTTCGGCTTCTCCTTGGCGGTGACCACCTTCTCGATGATCGCGTCGACCTCGTCCTGGGCGAGTGGCGTCGGCTCGTTGCCGGTGCCGACGAAGCCGGTCACCTTGGGCGTGTTCTTGACCACGTGCCATGCCTTGTCCGAGATCTTCAGCCGCCCGTCGGCGCGCGGTTCGCACTCGATCTCCACCAGGATGTAGCCGGGGAAGAACTTGCGCTGGGTCTCCCGCTTCTTGCCGCCCTTCAGTTCGACGATCGTCTCCGTCGGGATGCGCACCTCGCCGAACGCGCGGCCCATGTCGTGCGCCTCGGCGCGCTGCCGCAGCGTCTCGCGGACCCGCTCCTCGTACCCCGAGTAGGTGTGGACGATGTACCACTGGCGGCGCGGCCCGGATTCCTCCTCCGCAACGCCAGCCTCTCCGGCGACGCCTTCCGCGGCCTCGACGCCGTCCACGGCCTCGACGCTGTCCGCGGCCACTGCTTCGACTTCGCTCATCGCGTACTCCCCGCCTCGCTCCGGTCCACGCTCACGGCCCGAGGAGAAACTCGTTGAGACCGTTGTAGAGCCGGAGGATGACGACGTCGGCGATCCACAGGAAGATGGCGAAGATGACGCTCGTGATCAGCACCACGCCCGTGGTGCCCACGACCTCCTCCCGCGAAGGGAAGGTCACCTTCTTCATCTCGGTGCGCACTTCGCCCAGGAAGACTCCGAGCCTGCCGATACTCGCCATCTGCGTTTCTCCCGCTCCCCTTCTCCCGTTTCCCGAATCCGGTCCGCCGTCTCGTCCGGACGCCCCGCCCGTCTTGCCGCCTGCATCGTCCGAAGGAAGGTCTGGCAGGCCAGGAGGGTCTCGAACCCCCAACCTTCGGTTTTGGAGACCGATGCTCTACCAATTGAGCTACTGGCCTGAATCTCCTGAATCGAGCCCCGGACCGCCTACTCGGCGATGTCCGTGACGGTGCCGGCGCCGACCGTGCGGCCACCCTCGCGAATCGCGAAGCGGACGCCCTTCTCCATCGCGATCGGAGCGATCAGCTCCACCTCCAGCGTCACGTTGTCGCCGGGCATCACCATCTCCGTACCCTGCGGCAGGTTCGCCACGCCCGTCACGTCCGTCGTACGGAAGTAGAACTGAGGACGGTAGCCGTCGAAGAACGGCGTGTGACGACCCCCCTCGTCCTTGTTCAGAACGTACACCTCGCCGCTGAACTTCGTGTGAGGAGTGATCGACTTCGGCTTCGCCAGCACCTGGCCGCGCTCCACCTCGTCCTTCTTCGTACCCCGAAGCAGCACACCGATGTTGTCCCCGGCCTCCCCGGAGTCCAGCAGCTTCCGGAACATCTCCACGCCCGTCACCACCGTCGAGTCCGTGTCCCGGATGCCAACGATCTCCACCGTGTCGCCAACCGTCACGCGCCCGCGCTCCACCCGGCCCGTCACCACCGTCCCGCGGCCCGAAATCGTGAAAATGTCCTCGATCGGCATCAGGAAGTCCTGGTCCACCGCGCGCTCCGGCGTCGGCACGTAAGAGTCCACCTCGGCCAGAAGCTCCACGATCTTCGAGCCCCACTCGCTCTCCGGATCGCCGCTCTCCAACGCCTTCAGAGCCGAACCCCGGACGATCGGAATGTCGTCCCCGGGGAACTCGAACGACGACAGCAGGTCCCGAAGCTCAAGCTCCACCAGGTCCAGAAGCTCCTCGTCGTCCACCATGTCGCACTTGTTCATGAACACCACGATGTACGGCACGCCCACCTGACGGGCCAGCAGCACGTGCTCCCGCGTCTGAGGCATCGGACCGTCGGCGGCGGACACCACCAGGATCGCACCGTCCATCTGGGCCGCGCCCGTGATCATGTTCTTCACGTAGTCCGCGTGGCCCGGGCAGTCCACGTGCGCGTAGTGGCGGTTCTCCGTCTCGTACTCCACGTGAGCCGTCGCGATCGTGATCCCCCGCTCCCGCTCTTCCGGCGCCTTGTCGATCTCGTCGAACGGCACGAACTCCGCGCCGCCCTTCTTCGCCAGAATGTTCGTGATCGCTGCCGTCAGCGTCGTCTTGCCGTGATCCACGTGCCCGATCGTCCCCACGTTCACGTGGGGCTTCGTGCGCTCGAACTTCTCCTTCGCCATGACGCTGTTCGCCTCTCCCGCTCAAGCGGCTCGACTGTCCGTATTGGTGTTCTGCCTCGATCGCCTGTCTGGAGCCCACGACCGGATTTGAACCGGTGACCCCTTCCTTACCAAGGAAGTGCTCTACCCCTGAGCCACGTGGGCAGCCGTCTCAGGTTTCCCCGCCGTCAAGTCTCTTGTGTGTTCCGGGACCCCCGTTTCCGCTCCCCGGGTCGATCCTCGACACGCAATGCGACCCGCACCTCGGAGTCGGACTCCAGCGGTGCTCCGCGGGGAAGGGGCGGAGTCTAGCCGCTTCCGCGCCAGTCGTAAACCCCCCAAACGGACTACTACGCCCGGCCGCCTACTTCGTCCGATGGCGGACGACCTCGCCCTCGACCAGAAAGACGACGTCCTCGGCGATGTTCGTGGCGAGATCCGCCATCCGCTCGAGGTAGCGGGAGATCGACAGGAACTGGATGCACACGCCCGCCGGCGCCCGCTTCTCCTCGATCATCGCGGCGACCACGCCGTACATCGCCTCGTGGCAACGGTCGACGACGTCGTCCTCGGCGATCACCGAGCGGGCGAGTTCCGTGTCGCCGCCGACCACCGCGTCGAGAGCGCGGCGCAGCATCTTCGGGATGCGCTCGGCCATGGCCCAGATCTCGTCCGGCGCGTCCACAGGTTCGGCCACCGCCAGGCTCTCGGCGCGCTCCGCCAGGTTGTGGGCCAGGTCGCCGGCCCGCTCCAGGTCGTTGTTCACCTTCAGGAACGTGACGACCTGCCTCAGATCGGCGGCCACCGGCGAGTGCAGCGCCAGGATCTTGAGGCACTCCTCCTCGACCTCGATCTCGCGCGCGTCGATCTCCCGATCCTGGCGCCGAACTTCGTGAGCCAGGTCGACGCTGCGCTCCCTGAGCGCCTGGAGCGACTTCGCGATCATGTCCTCGACCATCGACGCGACGGCAAGAACCGCGCGCGTCACTTCGTCGAGATCGCGTTGCAGGTGAATCCGCAAGAGAAGATCCTAGCGGCTGCCGAGCGGCGGCGCGACCGGGAATCTCGCCCAGCAGCATGAAGAGAACGTGAAGCAGGATCAGAACCGCCGCCGCGCCGCGCTCCGCGCCGCGGCGTCGCGCGCCGCCGGCAGCCAGAAGCGGAACGTCGAGCCGCGGCCCCGTTCGCTCTCCACCTCGACGCCGCCGCCGTGCCGCTGGACGACGTTCTTGACGATGGAGAGCCCGAGCCCGGTGCCGCCCAGCTCCCGCGAGCGGCCCCGGTCGACGCGATAGAAGCGCTCGAAGATCCGGTCCAGGTGTTCGGCGGCGATTCCCGGCCCCTCGTCCTCGACCTCGAGGACCGCCCGCCCGTTCTCCGCCTGCAGGCGAACCAGGACCTGCCCGCCCGCCGCCGAGTACTTGACCGCGTTGTCGACCAGGTTGGACAGCGCCTGCCGGAGCGCTTCCTCCTCGCCCTGGACGTTGACCGGCGCCTCGGGACACTCGGCCACCAGTTCGAGCCCCCGCGCCTCGCCCGAGGGCCGGAGCAGACCCAGCACCTCGTCCACCTGCTCCCGCAGGTCGACGAGGTTCTCCGGCCGTTCCGCCGAGGACTCGATCCGCGACAGGGTCAGCAGGTCGGAGACCAGGGCGCCGAGGCGGCTGCTCTGCTTGCGGATCTTGCGGAGGAAGCGGCGCCGGGTGCCGGCGTCCATCTCCCCCGGCTCGAGCAGGGTCTCGACGTAGCCGTGGATCGCCGTGAGCGGCGTCTTCAGTTCGTGCGAGACGTTCGACACGAAATCGCGGCGCATTCCCTCCAGCCTCTCCAGCTCGGAGGTTTCGTGGATCACCGCGACCGCGCCCTCGACCAGCTCGCCGCCATCGCTCGCCGCGAGCAGGGGCGACGCGTTCAGATCGAACCTCCGCTGGTCGGCATCCGGCCCGGCGGCGCCCCCGAACCCGAAGGAGCGGCTCACGCGGCGGCGCTTCTCCATCGCCTCGATCAGCGCGCCGGACAGTTCGGGCTGGCGCGACAGCTCGTAGACGGGACGGCCGACCGCCGACTCCGGCGCCGATCGCCCGAACCACTCCGCGGCGACAGCGTTCAGGTGCAGCACCTGCCGGTCGAGGTCGACCGCCACCACTCCCTCCACCATGCCGCCGAGCACCGCGGTCAACTGGTTGCGGTCGGCTCTTAGCTGCTCGAGCTGTTGGGCGAATCGCGTCCGGCCCGCATCGAGACGCGCCTCCAGCCGCGCCAGTTCGTCCCCGCGGCCCGAGTCGCGTTCGGCCCCGGCCGGTTCGGCCCCGACCAGTCCGGCCGCCTTGTCCGCCAATCGCCCGGCGCGTTCCGCCATCCGGCGCGAGCCGATCCAGACAGCGGCAACCGCGGCGACGACCGGGATTGCCGCCGCCGCGGCGCCAAGCCGGCCCGAGGCCACGACGCCGCCGAGCAGGAGCCCCGCCGCGAGCAGGCCGGCCCCGCCAAGAGCGAGTCTCCAGAAGAGGGGTGAGCGCATCACGGCGCAAGCTCCCGGTCTCCGTCCTCCTCGAAACGGTATCCGATCCCGCGCACCGTCTCGATCAGGTCGCGGTGCGTCCCGAGCTTCTTCCGCACCGCCCGGACGTGGACGTCGATGTTCCGGTCGATGACCACCGCGCGGTCGCCGATCGCCCGGTCCACCAGTTGGCCGCGGGTGAACACGCGGCCCGGATGCGAGGCCAGGAAGTGCAGCAGGCGGAACTCGGTGGGCGTGAACTCCAGGCGACGGCCCTCCACCTCGATCCGGTGCTTCACCGGGTTGATCGCGAGCGGGCCCCGGACGATCTTCCGCTCCGGATTGCGCTCCTGCATGCGGCCTCGCCGCAGGACCGCCCGTATGCGCGCGATCAGCTCCCTGGGGCTGAACGGCTTGTGGATGTAGTCGTCCGCGCCGACGCCGAGACCGAGCACCACGTCGCTCTCTTCGCCTCGGGCGGTCACCATGATGACGGGCAGGTCGCGCGTCGAGTCGACCGACCGCAGGCGGCGGCAGACGTCCAGGCCGTCCAGGCCGGGCAGCAGCAGATCCAGGAGCACGACGTCCGGCCGCTCGCGCCCGATCACGGACAGGCCGCTTCGACCGCTGGTCGCCGTCGCCACCTCGAAGCCCTCGCGCCGGAGGTTGTACTCGATCAGCTCGAGGATGTCCGGCTCGTCCTCGATGACGACGACCTTCGTGGCGCTCATGGCTCGTCCGGAACTCCCTGCACGTCAGCCCGAGCGTAGCGCGGCAGAAGGTCCAGGACCCGGGTGGCGCGGTCCGCGCCACCCGTGAACCAGTCCGTGCGCCCGTCATCGGGCACAAGGATGGCAGCCGGCGCTCCCGCTTGCGGCCCGGCCGCCGACGTCGCGGGCCGGACCTTCTTCATGTTCCCTTCACGCTTTCCTCGGAAGGTACCGTGCATCGCCGCACCGCCATGAACTCCCAGGAGTGCAGATGTCCCGTTCTCTGGCTCTTGCCGCGCTGACCCTGGCGAGCGCGTCCGCACCCGTACAAGCCGGCGACGACAGCGTCGAGGTTTCCGCCGGCGGACGAATCCAGGTCGAGGCCAGCGCGTCCTTTCCCGACCCGGCTCTGGAAGAGCGGTTCGAGTTCGAGGACGGCGTCGACTGGCGCCGCGCCCGCCTCGTGCTGAACGGCGAGCTCCTCGACCGGTTCACGTTCAAGATCGAGCACGACATCGCGAGCGGCGACATCGTGCCCACGGACGTCTTCATCGAGGCCACGCCCAACGACGGCGCGGCCACGTTCCGCGCGGGCCACTTCAAGGAGCCGTTCAGCCTCTCGATCCAGCAGTCGTCGAACTCCCACTCCTTCATCGCGCGTCCGGCCGCGGTCACCGCCCTGGCGCCCGGCCGCAACCTCGGCTTCATGGTCCACGACCGGCTTCCCGGCGACCGCGTCGCCTGGGCGGCCGGCGCCTTCCGCGACAGCGACGGCTACGACATGCGCCCCGGCTCGGACTGGAGCCTGACCGGCCGCCTCACCGGCCTCGCCCTGGACGGAGACGAGGGAAGCGAACCCCTGCTCCATCTCGGCGTGACCCTCTCGCACCGCCAGCCCACCGCGGACGCCGTCCGTCTGCGCGGCCGTGCCGGCGTACGGCTCGCGCCGCGTACGGTCGACACCGGATGGCTGCCGGCCGACGGCATGCGGCTGGTCGGCGCCGAGCTGGCGTTCGCCCGGAATTCGTTCTGGCTGCAGGGAGAGGCGCTGTCCGCCCAGGTGGACTTGCTGCCTGCCGGTTCCCCGGACGGCCGGAGCGCCCGGTTCGACGCCGGGTACGTCGAGGCGGGCTGGTTTCTCACCGGAGAGAGGAAGCCCTACAGCCGCGGTTCCCGCACCTTCAACCGGTTGAAGCCGAAGGCGCCCGCGCCCGAAGGCAGGGGCGCCTGGGAACTCGCCGCGCGCTGGGACCGCATCGATCTGACCGACGGCGCCGTTCCAGGCGGCGGCCAGCGGAGTCTCTCCGTGGCCCTCAACTGGTATCTCCGAGGCAACGTGCGCGTGCTCGCGAACTACGTGTCGACCGACCCGGACGGCGCCGGATCGGTAGAACACGCCGGCCTGCTCCTGCACTACGACTTCTGAAAAGACCCGCGTCGCCAGCGCGTCAGGAGGTTCGGAAGCCGACGCTTCGCGCCGGATGCCGCCCCGGGGACGCCGGCGCACCCGGTTCCGCGGCGCAAGCTCCCGGCTCCAGCAGCGTTGACGCGGAATCCTCCTCCGGCGACCTAGGAGCCCAGGTGCTCGGCCAGGAACGCCGCGTAGCGCTCCGACGCCTCGATGCGGTTGACCCGGTTGCGGAAGCCGTGGCCCTCGTCGGGGAACAGGACGTACTCGACCGGCACGCCGTTCGCCCGCACCGCCTCGACCAGCTCGTCGCTCTCGACCTGGAGCACGCGCGGATCGTTCGCGCCCTGGACGACGAGCAGAGGCCTGACGACATTCGAGGCGTGAAACAGCGGCGAGATGCGCTCCAGCCGCTCGCGCTCGGTCGCCGGGTCGCCCAGTTCGCCGAGCAGGGCCACCTTCTGCGCCTGCCACCACGGGGGCGTGCTCTCGAGCGTCCGGATCCAGTTCGTGACCCCGAAGATGTTGACGCCGACATCGAAGACCTCCGGCTCGAACGCCAGCGCGGCCGCCACCATGTAGCCGCCGTAGCTGCCGCCGATGATGCCGACGCGGGAACCGTCGACCCAGTCCTGGGACTCGAGCCATGTGCGCGCCCACACGCAGTCCTGCAGGTCGACCTCGCCGTGCTTCCTGTCGTCCATGTGGAAGAAGGTCTTGCCGTAGCCGGACGAACCGCGGTTGTTCACGCCGAGGACGACGTAGCCCTGGTTCACCAGGTGCTGGATGTCGGCGCGGTAGGTGCGCCGGGTCTGGCCGCCGGGTCCGCCGTGGACCCAGACCATCGCGCGCGCCGGGCTATCGGCCGACGCCCCGTGCGGCCGCCACAGAATGGCCGGGATCTCCAGCCCGTCGAAGCTCGGGTAGCGAATCACCTCGGTCGTAACCAGGTCGTCCGGGTCGATCTCGGGATTCAGGCTCTGCGTCAGGCGAAGCGCCTCGCCGCCCTGCTCCAGGTCGTAGACGTAGAGGTCCGAAGGCGACCGGTCGCTGCTCAGGTAGAAGGCCATCAGGCGGTCGCTGGCCGAGAAGCCGACCTGCGCGATATCGCCGGCGGGCAGATCGGGAAGCTCGACCGGGGCGCCCGTCTCCGTGTCCAGCACCTCGACCGCGGTCGAGGCGTCCTCGTTGATCGCCGACACGCGGTACCGCCCTGTATCGGAGAAGGACACGCCGAAGACGTCCCATTCGGCGGCGAGCACGAGCTCGCGCTCGCCGCTCGCAAGGTCGTAGGACCAGACCTGGTTGAACTCGCCGTGCTCGTTCGTCCCGTAGTAGAGCTGCGCGCTGTCGGGCGTGAAGCCGCCGGAGCCATGCTCGACCTCGCCCTCGTGCTCGGTGACGTGTACCAGGCGGCCCGCCACCAGGTCCCAGGCGTAGACGTCGCTGTCGTAGTTGCTGGTCAGCTTGTCGAGCGCCAGCCAGCGGCCGTCGTCGCTGACGTCGCCAAGGTTGAAGGTGCCGTCGTTCTCGAACACCAGCTCGCGCTTGAAGTCCCACGTTCCCGGCGGCGGCACGTTGTAGCGGTAGAGGTCCATGGCGAAGGGCGTGCGTTCGTTCGTCTGGACGAAGAACGCCTCGCCGTCCGCGCGCCAGCCGGCGAACGAGGCGCGCACGTTGTCTCCCGGCGTCAGGTCGACCGCGCCTTCCGGCACGTCGCCGGCGCCGTCCGAGCCGACGTAGAGGTGGTTCAACTCGTTGCCGCCCTGATCGCCCCGGTAGAGAAAGCGGTCGTCGTTCGGAAACCAGCTCTGCGCGAACACCGGGCCCGCGCTGTCGGTCAGCCGCCGCGGCTCGCCGCCCGCGACCGGCATGCTGTAGACGGCCCAGACTCCGGTCACGTCGCTCGATATCAGCAGGCGGCTCTCGTCGGCCGAGAACGAGGCGCCGCCATAGGACGTCGTGTTGTGGAACGCGGCGGCGCTGTAGACCGCCGTTTCAGGCGTCTCCGGCGCGCCGGCGCAGGCCACGAGCGCGATGGCGCCGGCCGCCAGGGCGGCCAGCCGGAGGCCGCGGCCGCAAGCGGGACGGGCGGCGACGGAGACAGGGTGGTTCTTCATGCAGGGATCATCCAGGGTCGAGTTGCAAGTCCGCCGCGAACCGGCGAAGGGCGCGGACGCGGGAGTCGGCGAAAGCCCGTGAGACTACCGCGACCGCCCACGACGCGGCGGCATCAGATAACGCCGAGCCGGACGAGGGCGACCAGGAAGCCCAGCATCGTGGAGAAGACCAGCAACAGCAGCCGGTTCTCCCGCCGGAACGCCGCGAACTGCGTCCGCCGCCTGCTCGACCGCGGGCTGATCGCCTGCCGCTTCGACGAACTCACGATGGATACGCCGCGCAACCGCTTCGTCCTCGCGGCCCTGGACTCCGTCGCCCGCCGCGTTCAAGGCCCGGAACTCGCGCACAGGTGTCGTGAGGTCGGGAACCGTCTGCGGCGACTGGGGGTGTCGACAGCGCCGCCGAATGCCCGGCAACTTCGCTCGGACCGGCTCGGACGCCATGACGTTCCCGACCGATTCATGTTGGCCGCCGCGAAGTTGGCGATCGATCTCGCCCTGCCAGCCGAGCACGCGGGCGTCCACGCGCTACCGCAGCCGCAGCGGGAGGAACGCTGGGTGCGCCGCCTCTTCGAAAAGGCCATCGGCGGTTTCTACCGGGTCGTCCTAGCGCCGCAGAACTGGGGAGTTCAGACCGGCCGTTGGCTGAACTGGCAATGCGAGGAGGCTACGCCGGGTATCGAGCGCATTCTGCCGAGGATGCAGACGGACATCGTTCTCGACCGACCGTCACCCGAAGCCCGCATCGTGATCGACACCAAGTTCACCTCGATCACGACAGAAGGGTACATGAGGGACGAGACCCTCAAGCGCGATCACCTCTTTCAGATCTACGCCTACCTCCGCTCCCAGGTCGGCCGTGGACGCGACCTGGACGACCGAGCCGAAGGCCTGCTCCTCTATCCAAGCGTCGGCGCCGACCTCGACGAGAGTGTCCACATCCAAGACCACCGAATCCGCTTCGCCACCGTCGATCTCACCGCCTCGCCCATGGAGATCCGGCGCCGGTTGCTCTCGGTGACTCAGCCGCCAACTCGGGCACCGTCTGTTCGCTCCACCGAGAATCTCTGACCGGCCAAGGCAAACTGACGAAGCTCCGCGGCACGAGCGTCCACTTCGAACGTCGTCAGGATCGGCCTGCCCGCCGAGGCACCGGAGTCCCGGCGCGCAGGCGGAACTGGTGCTCGACGAAGAACTCCTCCCGGAACGCGACGAGGCCGAAGTGCCCCTGGCTCCGCCCGCCGAGGACAGGGCGTCTACCTCGGCCTCGCGTTCGTGCAGGCAGCGGGCGCGGTCGCCGATTCAGGACGCCCGGGCAGTTGGCCGCTTGCGCTCCCGGTCGTGCTTTCGCGGTTCAACGCCGTCCTCCCGGCACATCTCCAGAAAAACGGCAAGCGACGTCGACGCCTCGTCGTGGAGATGCGCCATGTCCGCGGCATAGAAGTCCGCGCCGCCATTCAGACCGACGAACTCGCCACGGTACATCCGAAGTTCGGAGTCGTAGCGAACGACGGCCCGGTAACCCTCGACCTCGATCATGCTCGTCCTGGTTCCACTCCATTCGCCTTGAGCCACCGCCGGATACTGCTCACGGCGCCCTTGTCCGTCGCCGGACCGGGGTGCGGTCGGTGAAAGACCCGCCGTTCGCCGAAGAGCCTGACACCGACCCGCGAGCCTCGGCGCTCGCTGATCTCCGCTCCCAACCCGACGAAGAGTGCCTCGATGTCACGTCACGGTATGTTAGCGCTTGTCGGTCGGCTGAAGATCAGCGCGAGGGTTCTGCGGTGGCGGCGCTTCATCGCGGCGACGATACAGCCCGGATCGCGCCGCATTCCACCGCTTCACGGCGGCGCGTCGTGCAGCCAGCCGGCCTGTTCGAGGATCGAGATCGCGGCCAGGTCGACCAGCTTCTCGCCGGCGCCGACTTCGACGATCGTCGCCTCCCGGCCGCCGTAGCCGCCCTGGGCGGCGGCGGCGATGGTCGGGAAGTAGGCGAGTTCGCCGTTCGTGTAGCCGGCGAAGAAGACGTGAGGCACCTGAGCCTCGGCGCGCAGACGCAGCTGGTGCTCGACGAAGAACTCGCCCGGGAAGGTGGCGAGGGCGAACTGGCCCGCGCCGCGCTCGCCGAGGACCAGCGTGTTCACCTCGGCCTCGCGTTCGCGGGGGAAGCGCGCGCGGTAACGCTCGAGCGACGCCTCCAGACCGTGGCGCCGGAAGCCCTCCTCGACGACCGGGGAGTCCAGGTCCCAGCGCGGATCGAGCGTCACCAGGTGGCGCTTCACGGACAGGGTCGCCGGATCGTGAAACGCCTCCGCCGCCGCCAGGTCGGCCCGGACGCGGAGCACCTCCTGGCCCAGCCGCTCTCCCGCCATGCGGACCTGCTCGAAGCCGCCCTCCGCGGGCGGCGTCTTGTCCCAGAAGGGGTTGATGTCGCCGGCGGCGCCCTGGAGGAGCATCGGCACACCGCCACCGCGCTCGGCGACCAGAGCCGCCATCGCCCCCGGATAGTCGGCGGAGACGAGCATGTTCTCGGGACCCAGGATGACCGGGTGAACGGCGAAGTTGACCACCGTGGCGATCGCCTCGCCGTCCGCGCCGTCGACCGCCAGCACGCCGACCGACTCGTCGAGCGGCGCGGTCGGCAGCCGGCCGCGGTTGCGCCAGAACATCTCGACGCTGCCGTCGGCAAGCACGCGGCGCCGGTTGTGCCCCTCGCTGGCGCGGCCCCAGCCCACGGCTACACGCGCCGGGCGGAGCGCTGCGTGCGCCTCCAGAACGACACCGGCGATCTTCCGCTCCACTTCCTCCACCCACGGACTCCCGGCGCTCGGGAAGTCCGTCTCGAACAGCGGCGCGGAGTGCGTGTGGGAAGCGTTCAGCAGAACGTGGTCGAAGCCGGCCGCGTCGAGGACCGCCTGCCGTATCGGGACGGTGTTCTCCTTGCGGATGGAGCCGAGGTCGAGCGTGACCAGTGCCGCCGTCTCGCCGCCGGCCTCGAGCACCAGGGCTCGCGCATGGAGCGGGTCGTGAACTCCCTCGGAGCGGTTCGTTCCGCGGGCGCCGTAACCGTAGAGCAGCGAGCCGGCCGGCGGCGTGATCTCGACCGCGGCGGCGCCGGCCTGAAGCTGGGCGGTCATTGGCGGCGGACTCGCGCAGCCGAGGCCGAGAACAGCCAATGCCGCCCAGCCCGTGCGGCCCAGTCCCGCATGGAGCCGGTTCGTGCTCGCTGCTTCGCAGCATCGCGCTCGATGCGGGTCGGAAGACCCGCGCACCGACAGGGCGGCCGGTTCCCTGCGCGGCAGCGCAGCATCGCGGCTGCGAACGCTGCTAGTTCTCGCCACCGTTGATCGTGCCCCACGGCACCCTTCCCAACGGATCGCGCAGGATGCGCCGCGCCACGACCATCCGGTGCACCTCGTCCGGGCCGTCGTAGAGCCGCGCGTAGCGGGCCTCGCGGTACATCTTCTCGAGCGGCGTGTCGCCGGTGACGCCGAGCGCGCCGTGCACCTGGATCGCCCGGTCGATCACGTTGTGGAGCATCCGCGCGCCCCAGAACTTGATCAGCGAGATCTCGACCCGCGCCTGCTCGCCCCGGTCCATCGCCTCCGCCGCGTCGAGCGTCATCAGCCGCGCCGCCTGGATCTCGGCGGCCGACTCGGCGACGTAGCGCTGGATCTCGCCCTTCTCGGACAGGTAGGAGCCGTGCGCCCAGCGCGACTTGGCGCGCTCGCACATCAGCTCGAAGGCCCGCTGGGCCTGGCCCAGCCACCTCATGCAGTGGAAAATCCGGCCCGGCCCCAGCCGCCTCTGCGCGATGACGAAGCCCTCGCCGCGGCCGCCGAGCAGGTTGTCCTTCGGCACCCGCACGTCGTTGTAGCGCACCTCGCAGTGCTGGCCGGAGGTGGTTCCCATCGTCGGCACCGCGCGCACGATCTCGTAGCCGGGCGTGTCCGTCGGCACGATGATCGAGGAGAACTTGCGGTGCCCCTGGGCCTCCGGCTCGGTCAGGGCGAAACAGGTCGTGAACGCGGCCCGGCTGGCGCCGCTGGTGAACCACTTGTGGCCGTTGATCACCCAGTCGTCGCCGTCGAGCACCGCTCGCGTCTGCATCAGGGTCGGGTCGGAGCCGGCGACTTCCGGCTCGGTCAGCCCGACCGACGGGTAGATGTCGCCCGCCACCAGAGGCTTGAGCCAGCGCTCCCTCTGCTCGTCGCTGGCGTAGAGGTGAAGCATGATCGAGTCCTGCATCGACGCCGAGCCGACGGCGACTTGTCCATAGTGCGAGCGGCCGATGATCTCGTTCAGGTAGACAAACGGCATGAGCGGCAAACCCCCGCCGCCGATCTCAGCCGGGTGCCCCAGCGCCCACAGGCCCCGCTGCTTGGCGAGCGCCTTGAGCTCCGCCAGCCGGCCGCGGGAGCGGTCCTCGCCGGACTCCGACTCCAGTTCCGGTTCGGCCGGAATCACCTCGCCGTCGATGAACTCCCGCATCCGCTCCCGGAGTTCGACCACCTCGTCCGTCAGACCGTACCTGCCCATGCCTGCCTCCTTCGACCGCTGTTCGGGAACAGCCGCCGATGATGCCACAGAGGCAGGCCCCGGCCGCCCGCCGGGCGCGCCCAGGTCGCCCACGCCGCCGAAACCGGACGATAGCGCCGGGGGCGTCGTCGGACCGCGAGTGGCGGCAGCCGAGGCCGGCGCTATGATCCCCGGATGAAGGAAGCCGCCGGCGCCGTCGCGCCGCTGCCGCCCGGACCGACGGGACGCAGGTTCCAGAACATACGACAGCGCCTTTCCCGACACTCGGACTTCATGGACGAACTCCACGCGGAGTACGGCGACATCGTCTTCTTCGAGATCCCGGCCCGCAAGTGCGCGGCCGTGTTCAGCGCCGAGCTGATTCACGAAGTCCTGGTCGGGCAGGAGCCGTACTTCCAGCCCTACTACCCGAAGACCTCGTACAACCTGATCCCGTCGCCCTGCCTGGCGACGTCCCGCTTCGAGACCCACACGGAACTCGAGAAGGTGATGAGCGCGGCCTTCACGCCGGAGCGCATGCCCGTCTACGGGGAGGCGATTATCGCCAACGCCCTGACGTTCCGGGAGCGCCTCGCGTCGAACGGCCAGGGAACCTCGGACTTCAAGTACGAGGCGGAGCGCTACACTTGGGGCGCCCTGCTGGACGCCGTGATCGGCGTCGACTTCCACGTCGAACCGGAGCTCGGTAAATCCGTCCTCGACGCGATGAAGAGCGACATGCTCCTCAGTCTGCTTCCCTTCGGGCTGGCGCTCAAGAGGCTGCCGCTGCCGCACAACGTCCGCACCGCCCGGCAGATCAAGGCCCTCGACGAGCAGACCTACCGGTCGATCGAGCGGGCTCGCGATCCGGACTACCCGGGCGACAACGTGATCGCGCACTTCGTCCGCGCCGCCGATGAAGGCGTCGTCGACTGGAGTTTCCCGGACGACTCCGAGATCCGCGACGAGGCCTACACGCTGATGTTCGGCGCCGTGGACGCGCCGACCGGCACCCTGACCCACGGCATCCACTTCCTGGCGCGGAATCCGGCGGCGCGCGAACGGCTCGAGCGGGAGGTGGACGACGTGCTGGGCGATCGGGAGATCGGGCTCGCGGACCTCGACCGGCTGCCCTGGGCGAACGCCGTCTTCAGGGAGACGCTGCGCCTCGAACCGCCGGCCTACGTCCTGATCCCGAGGGAAACCCTCGAAGACTGCGTCGTCGGCGGCTACCTGGTGCCGAAGGGCACGCTGATGAACGTCTGCATGCGCGCGATGCACCGCCGGCCCGACTACTTCGAGGACGCCGACGCCTTCCGGCCGGAACGCTGGCTCGAAGACGCCAAGCAGGGCGGCTCGAAGTGCCCGGCTCACTCCTACCTCCCTTTCAGCACGAAGCCCCGCATCTGCCAGGGCGAGGACTTCGCGAGGATTCTCTTCGTCTCCGGCCTCGCGACCCTGGTCCAGAAGCTGCGGCTCGAACCCGAGAGCGACGAGCCGCCCACCAAGACGAACATCGGCGTCGGCATCATGGGGACGTACCCGGTGCGGGTCGGCGAGCGCGGCGGATGACGCCGTCAGGCAACGGCAACGACAGGCCCAGGCTGCCTCCGGGCCGCCAGGGCGGGAAGCTGCGGACCCTGCGCCGCCTGATGACCGATCCCAACGGCTTCTTCGAGGGGCTGCACGCCAAGTACGGCGACATCGCCCGCTACGAAACGCCGGGGACGAAGTTCTGCGCCATCTTCTCGTCCGAACTGCTCGAGGAGCTGATGGCGAAGGACTCCGTCTTCCCGCCGTCGTATCCGAGAAGCCGGTACGACGTCGTCAAGTCGCCCGGCCTCGCCCGCATGCGGGACGACGAGCACCACCGACTCGGCGATCTCATCGCGAGCGCCTTCTCCCCGGACCGCATGCGCATGCACTCCGACATCCTCGCGGAGCAGGTGGAGGAGCACTGCGGCCGACTGCGGGCGGCGGAGGGCGTGGACATCCGCTACTTCGCCGAGTGCTTGGCGTGGGAGGCGACGTTCGGCGCCGTGTTCGGGCGCGACGCCCGCGCCGCACCCGCAGTCGCCAGAACGCTCGCCAGCGCGGTCAAGCTCGGCTACCTGCTCTCAGCGTTGCCCGGAGGGGCGCGGCTGGCACGCCTGCCGTTGCCCTACATGCTGAAGGCCCTGCGCGCGTCGAAGGAGCTGGACGCGCTCGCCTACCGGGCGATCCGCCGGGCCAGAGACCCGGAGCACCCCGGCAACGACGTGGTTTCCCACCTGGTCCGCGCCGCTGGCGAGGGCCCCTTCGACTGGACCTTCGAGAACGACACGAGAGTGCGCGACGAGGGCTTCTCGCTCGTGTTCATCTCCTACGAGACCCAGATCATCCCTCTCGTCTACGCCGCCTTCTACCTGTCCCGGAATCCGGACGCGAGAGAGCGCCTCGAGCGGGAAGCGGACGAGGTGCTCGGAGACCGGCCGCTCGCGGGAACCGACTTCCCGAAGCTCCGTTACGCCCAAGCGACGTTGAACGAACTGCTCCGGGTCCAGTCGCCCGCCCAGACGCTGGTGCCGCGCCCGGCGGCAGAGGACGGCACGCTCGGCGGCTACCTCATCCCGAAGGGCACCGTGATCCAGGTTCCGCTGCCGGTGCTCCACCAGCGCACCGATTACTGGGACCGCGCCGGCGACTTCCGGCCCGAACGCTGGCTGGCCGACTCCCCCGACGAGACGACCGCATGCCCCGCGGCGTTCGCGCCGTTCAGCCGGGCGCCGCGGGCCTGTCTCGGCGCGCCCTTCGCCACCGTGCTCCTGGTCTTCACCCTGGCCGACCTGGCGCGGCGATTCCGCATCGAACCGGTGGACCGCGAGATTCCCAAGCGGCTCAGCGCGGACGTCGGTTTCTTCGACGGGCCGATCCTCGTGAACGTCAGGGAGAGAACGGAGGGGCGGCCCTGAGGGCGCCCCGATCGCCGGCGAACCGACCACCGAAGGGAGACCTACGATGACGTCCGATGTGAACGGCAACCCGCCGCTGCCTCCCGGCCCCAAGGGGCAGGGCTTCCAGAACATGCGCCGGCTGGCCGGAGACCTGAACGGCTTCATCGACTCGCTCCACGCCGACTATGGCGACATCGTCTCCTACGAAGTCCCCGGGGCGAAGTTCTGCGCCGTCTTCTCGGCCGAACTGATGAAGGAGGTCATGGTCGACAAGGAGCCCATCCTGCCGCCGGCCTACCCCTGGATGCACTTCGACATCGTCAAGTCCCCCGGCTTGGCGAGATGGCGGGGCGCCGACCACAAGCGGCTCACCGGGCTCATCGTCGACGCTTTCAACGACGAGCGCATGGGCCCCGTGTGCGAGATGCTCGCGGAGCAGACGACGTCCCACCTCGACAGGTTCCGGCCCGGCGAGACGGTCGACGTCGTGGACGAGTTCGAGCGCCTGTCGTGGCGGGAGACGCTGACCGCCCTCTTCGGCGCCGACGGCGGCATGCGCCGCGAGATCGGCCGCCCCCTGCTCAAATCGGTCAAGATGGGCTTCATCGTCGAGGCGCTGCCGGCAAGAGGCCTGGTCGAGCGCCTGCCTCTGCCGTTCGTCCGGCGCGCGAACAAGGCGGCCAGGGAACTGGACGAACTGGCCTACGCCGCGATCGAGCGGGCCCGGGACCCCAACCATGCCGGCGAAGACGTCGTCTCCCACCTGGTCCGCAGCACGGAGGGAGGCGGCGCGGACTGGAACTACAAGAACGACCGGGAGATCCGCGACGAGGCGTACGCGCTCCTGTTCGGCGCCTACGAGCCGCCGGTCGTCGTGATCGTCAACGCCCTGCACTACCTGGCCCTGAACCCGGCCGCCCGCGAGGGACTCGAGCACGAGGCGGACACGCTCCTCGGCGACCGGCCGATCGCCGGCGCCGACTTGGAAGCGCTCCCCTACTCCCGGGCCGTGGCCCTCGAGTCCCTGAGGCTTCACCCGGTCGCAGAGCCCCTGGTGGGGCGCATCGCGCTGGAAGACACGACGCTCGGCGGCTACGCCGTTCCCAAGGGCACCCGGGTTCAGGTCTCTCCCCGCATCCTCCAGCGCCGCCCCGAGTACTGGGACGAGCCGAACGAGTTCCGGCCCGAGCGCTGGCTGGAGGACCCCCACAAGAGCGATCTGGGATGCCCGGCCCACCCCTTCCTGGGCTTCAACAAGGAGCCCCGCCACTGCCGCGGGGCGCGGTTCGCGACCGCGCTGATGGTCTGCGCGCTCGCCAGCATCGCACGGCGGTTCCGTTTCGAGCCGGTCGGCGACCCGCTGCCGAAGCGGGCGGGTACCGACTTCGGCGCCTTCCCGGGTCCGGTCCTGATGAAGGTCACCGAGAGGGTTCGGGAACAGGCGGCGTAGCGGCACGCCGGACGGCGTCTCCGGCTACCGCGCCGCGGCGTGCTTCCGCTCCACGCGGCGCTTCAGTTCCCTTCCCACGGCACGATAGCTGCGCTTCATGTGGGCGCCGGAAAGCAGGTTGACCAAGGGAGAGAGCAGACCGGTCATCCGCTCCCTGCACCAGTAGTCGCAGCTCGTCTCGTCCACGGCATCCAGATGCTGCTCCCGTACTGCACTGAACAGCCACTTCGTGCCGAGGACGACGCCCCAGGCGATGAGCCCCCTGGGAGGAGGATCGAGTTCGTAGAGGGTCAACTTGATTCTGACCTTCGAAAGACCCGCGTCGAGCAGCGCGTGAACGGGCGAGCCGATCTCGAAGTCCGTCCGGGCTTCCGGCATGAACCGATTCCACTCTTCGTACTCCTCCAAGTTGAGGAGAACGCTCCAGGCAGCTTCGGCCGGCAGGCCGATCCGGATCGGGTCCGTCGAAAACTCGTTCCTGAACACGTCCGCGCTACCTCCCGCAGATGCGTAGAGAATGCACAAGCTACCACACTGATCGTGTATATTTCGTGTCGCTTCATGGTTATGTGTGGGCACGGAGTGAACTCGGGCGCCATGTCGAGTCCGCCGAGATGGAAGTAGATGGCGAGCCGGAAGTGCTCTCGATTTCGATAGCCGTGCGCTCTTCGTTTGATCTTCTGGATCGTCGCGTTGTCGCTCAGCGCGTCAGTCCGTCGTTTGGGCCTCCGTGCCGAGCAGGAAGCGGTACAGCCTCAGGGCGAGTTCCGATTCGCCTTCCTCCAGGCGCCGCAGGCCGGAAGCGGTCAAGGTCGCCGTGCTGACGGGTTCGTCCGTGACGACCGCGGCGGCCGCGGCCGTCGTTCCGAGTGGTACGCGAGGCCCGAGCGCGTCGCCCGGTCCGAGTTGGCGAAGCCGCTCGCCGTCGGCGCTGAGGATTGAAGCCCGTCCCGCGGTGATCAAACGGACGACATCGCCCGACTCGTCGTCCGACGGCAGGGTCTCGCCCGCGGCGTACTCCCGGACATCCAGCCAGGCGCGAAGGTCGCGGATCAGGTCCTCGAAGAGCGCCTGCCGGTCGAGATGGCGCGCCATGTCGGCGCCGACCAGGTCGAGAAGCCGGGGCTCCTCGCTTCCCGCGCACTCACCCGAGTCATAGTCGGCGATCAGGCCGTCCTCGCAATGCTCCAGCGCTCTGTCGGCGTCAAGCACGAACAGCAGGTTGCCGAAGACGTGCGGCGGCAGGTTGCGCCGCAGTTCGCGGCCGAGCAGCTCGGGCGCGGCGGACGCGACCACCTGGCAGCCGGCGCGATGAGCGGCCACGGCGAAACGGCACAGGGCGCTGACGGTGGAAAAGTCGAGACCCGGCACCGCCGCGAAGTCGACCACAACGTGCGTCGGCCGGGGTTCGTCGCCAAGCGACCGCCTGAGGCGGTCCGCCAGCGGATAGCCAGCGCCGAAGAAGACGTACCCGCGGAGACGGAATCCCCGGACACGCGACCCCTTCGAGAAACCCGAAGATCATGATCGTCGCGAAGATCGCCAGGATGATCGAGTAGTCGCTCGGCGGCAGACGCTTGCGGACCTTGAGCAGCCACTGGTCGACCATCGCCAGGCCGGTGAACAGGAGCACGCCGCCCATGAGTCGAGCCGTACGCCCATCAACGACAACGCCACCAGGCAGGCGAGGCCGCCCGTTCCCGCGACGAAGCCGGCCGACACGGGGTAGGGAATGAACCGCACGAGGTTCGCGAGCCGGAAACGCGCGAGCAGCATCAGGCAGGCTGCCGCCGCAAACGAGCACAGGACGATGGTCGCCACCATGGTCGGAAACAGCTCGTCGCCCGCGGCGGCGAGGGACCCGCCGATCGTCCCGAGAATGATGAGGGTCGCCGCGGCGGGCGCGGCGACGGCGCCGGGAAAGCCGCTGCGCAGCGCGGTCACGAGGCACGCGGCCGCGGTGCCGAACAGGATGAGGCCGATCCCCTGGGGAAGATACGGCGCCAACCGGCCCGAGAACACGAGGCCGGCGAACGCCGCCTCGCCGATGACGACGCCGACTCCGGAGACGAGTCCCACGCTCAGGACCGCAAACGCCTTGCTGGCCTGGGATTTCACTTCGACCGGTCGCCCTTGCCGCAGAACGCGGAGCGGTGTATCTTACCTCTGCCTTACCCTCAACGGGAGGTCCAATCCGCGATGTCCATACCCGAACCGCTGACCACCACCCTCTCGACCAAGGGGCAGGTCATCCTGCCCAAGCCCATCCGCCGGGCGCTGCGCTGGGTGGCCGGGACGCGCCTGGTCGTGGAGAACACGTCCGACGGCGTGTTGCTCAAGCCCGAGCCCGTGTTCCCCGAGACCCGGCCGGAGGACGTGTTCGGCAGCCTCGCCTACGGCGGCCCGCCGAAGTCGCTTCAGGAGATGGAGGCGGGCGTACTGGCCGAAGCCCGGCGACGGCATGAAGGCGATTGACACCAACGTCGTCGTCCGCTACCTGACCCGCGACGATCCGGAGCAAGTCGCGAGAGCGAGGGCCGCGGTAGACACCGGAAGCGTCTTCGTGAGCACGACGGTGCTAATGGAGACCGAGTGGGTCCTCCGCAGCGTGTACGGCTTTCGCCCCGGGGAGGTAGCGACAGCCCTGCGCGCCTTCTCGGGGCTGCCAAACATCTCGGTCGAGAGTCCGAAGCTGCTCGTCGAAGCGCTCGACCGAGCGGAAGAAGGCATGGACTTCGCGGACGCGCTGCACCTTGGCGCCGCCGGTCACTGCGAGGCCATGCTCACGTTCGACCGCCGCTTCATCGAAACGGCCAGGGACGCCGCACCCAGGGTCGCCGAGCCATGATGTCCGCTGCCGAACTCCGCTACCCGTACCGCCCCTCGATGTAGTCCGCCGTCTGGCGGTTCGCCGGGTTCAGGAACATGGACGCCGTGTCGCTGTGCTCGACCATCTCGCCGAGCAACATGAAGACGCACTCCTCGCTGGCCCGGCGCGCCTGCGCCATGTTGTGGGTGACGATGAGGATCGTGTAGTCGCCGCGGAGCTTCCAGATCAACTCCTCGACCGCCTCCGTGCCGGCCGGGTCGAGGGCCGAGCAGGGCTCGTCCATCAGCAGGAGCCTCGGCTTGACCGGAAGCAGGCGGGCGATGCACAGCTTCTGCTGCTGTTCGAGCGAGAGCTCGGTGCCGCGGCGGTCGAGCGAGTCCTTCAGTTCGTCCCACAGGAGCACCTCGCGCAGCGCCTCCTCGACGATGCGGTCGCTCTCGACCCGGCTCGGCGCCCGGCCGTCCGGGAGGTGGACCCGGGTTCCGAACAGGACGTTGTCCCGCACCGACAGCGGCAGCGGATTGGGACGCTGGAAGACCATGCCCACCTGCTTGCGGAGCTGGGCGAGCTCGACCGAGGGGTCGAGCACGTCGAGGCCCCAGAGCCGGATGCTGCCGGTCGTGCGCACGTAGCCCAGACGCTCGTTGATCCGGTTGACCGAGCGAAGCAGCGTCGTCTTGCCGCAGCCGGAAGGGCCGATCAGGGAGGTGATCGCGCCGGCCCGCACCCGCAGGTCGACGTCGAAGAGGGCCTGGAAGTCGCCGTACCAGAGGTTCAGCTTCTCGATCAGGATGGCCGCCGAAGCGTCGGCAGGCGCGGGCGCGAACTCCGCCGCCGGAGCCGACCCGGTCATCCGAACTTGCCCTCGACGTAGGCCGTCGTCCGCGGATCCCGGGCGCCGCCGTGGAACATCGTCTCCGTCCCGGTCACCTCGACCAGTTCGCCGGTCAGGAAGAAGGCGGTCCGCGAGGCCAGCCGCCGCGCCTGCTGAACGAGATTCGTGACCAGCACGATCGTCATCTCGGACTTGAGCTCCGCCAGCACCTCCTCGATCCGCATCGTCGTCACCGGATCGACCGCGATCGAGAACTCGTCGAGCAGAAGGATGGACGGGTCCTGCGACAGGGCGCGGGCGATCGTAAGCCGCTGCTGCTGGCCGCCCGAGAGCAGGCTGCCCAGGGAATCGAGCCGGTCCTTCACCTCGTCCCAGAGCGCCGCCCGGCGGAGGCAACGTTCGACGATCGCGTCCAGGTCGGCCTTCCTCCGCGTGCCCCGCAGCCGGGACGACAACGCGACGTTGTCGTAGATGGAGAGCGGAAGGCCCACCGGCAGCGGGAAGACGACGCCGATCCGCCGCCGCAACGCGTACGGGTTGCGCCAACTGCGAACGTCCCGCCCCTCGACCCGCACGCTGCCGGACACCTCCATGCCCGCCGTCATCAGGTCCATCCGGTTGACGGCGCGCAGAAACGACGTCTTGCCGCTGTTCGCCGGTCCGATGATGCCGAAGATCTCGTGCCTCGGCACCTGGAGCGTGACGCCCGCTAGCGCCTGCTTGCCGTTGTAGCGAATCGCGAGATCCTCGACCTCGATCGCCCAGCCGGTAGCCTCGCTCGCCTCAGGCGCCTGCGCGCCGGAAACCGGGTGCGCCGGCGTCCCTGCCGGTCTCCCGCGCGAAGCGCCGGTTTCCTGACGTTCCGCCGCGCCGGCGGCGGCCGTCACCACTTCTTGCGGCCCCGCAGGTAGACGCGGAAGGCGATCGAGATCCCGTTCATCGCCAGCACCATGGAGATCAGGACCAGGGCGACGCCGAACGGCATGTGCTCCGGGACGTCCGGCACCTGGGTCGAGATGACGAACAGGTGCAGCGACATCGCCATCGTCTGGTCGAGTACTCCCTGCGGCAGGAAGGGAAGGAAGAACGCGGCCCCCGTGAACATGATCGGCGCCGTCTCGCCCGACGTGCGGGACACCTCCAGGATGACCCCGGTCAGGATGCCGCTGATCGCGTTCGGCAGCACGATCTTGCGGATGGTCTGCCAGCGGGTGGCGCCCATGTTCCAGCACGCCTCGCGGAACGCGAGCGGCACGGTCTGGAGCGACTCCCGGGTGGCGACGATCACGACCGGCAGCGTCATGACCGCCAGGGTCAGACTGGCGGCCAGGATACTGGTGCCGAAGCGGAAGAAGATGACGAAGGCGCCGAGGCCGAACAGCGCGTGGACGATGGACGGCACGCCGGCGAGGTTGATGATCGCCAGGTTGATCGCCCGGGTGAGTCGGTTGTCCGGCGCGTACTCGCTCAGGTAGAGCGCCGCCGCCACGCCGACCGGCACCGAGGCGATCAGGGCGACGACAACCAGCCACACCGTGCCGACCAGTGCCGGCAGGATGCCGCCCGCCGTCATGTTGTCGAGCGGCTGGGTGAACAGGAACTCCCACGAGATGGCGGGGCCGCCGCGGACGATGAGAACGCCGAGGAT
Source organism: Thermoanaerobaculia bacterium (assembly GCA_963666565.1). Classification (GTDB taxonomy): domain Bacteria; phylum Acidobacteriota; class Thermoanaerobaculia; order Multivoradales; family Multivoraceae; genus Multivorans. Next base: position 265,012 of record OY762911.1, read on the forward strand.
CAGGGCGACCGGCAGGATGAGCATGCAGGTCATCCACAGGAAGAGGAGCCGGAAGAGGCCCTCGACCTTCCGGTTGCGGCGGTTCTGTGCGGTCGCTTCGAACATCGTGGCTCGCTACGGATTCGCGGAAGCGGCCGGCCGGCGGCCACGGCGGCGTTGCTTGCGCTGGCCGCCGCGCACGAACACGTCGGCCGCGAAGTTGATCGCGAAGGTGACCAGGAACAGGAAGATGCCGAGCGTGAAGAGCGCCTGGTAGTGGTCGGAACCGGCGGCCGTCTCGCCGAGTTCCGCGGCGATCGTCGCGGTCAGCGCCCGCACCGAGTCGAAGGGACTCGTCGGCAGGTTGATGGAGTGGCCGCTCGCCATCAGCACCGCCATCGTCTCGCCGAAGCCGCGGCCGACGCCGAGCAGCGTCGCCGCGACCAGACCGTTGCGCGCCGCCGGGAGCACGACCTTGAAGGTCACCTGCCAGCGGGTCGCCCCCATCGCTTCGGCGGCCTCGCGATAGGTGTCCGGAACGGCCTTCAGGGCGTCCTCCGCGATCGTCGTCATGATCGGCGCAGCCATCAGCCCCAGGATGACCCCGGCGTTCAGCACGTTCAGGCCGACCGGCACGTCGAAGACCCGGATGATCAGGGGGTTCATGATGGACAGCCCGATGAAGCCCCAGACCACGGACGGGATCGCGGCCAGGAGTTCGACCAGCACCTTCAGCGTCTCGCGCACGCGGCCCGTGGCGAACTCGCCGATGTAGATCGCGGCCCCGAGCGAGAACGGCACGGAGACGACCATGGCGAGTCCGGTCACCGAAGCCGTGCCGGCGATCAGCGCGAGCGCGCCGTACGTCGGGTTGTGGCTCGACGTCGGCGTCCAGCGCGGCGAAGCGAAGAACTCGCGGAACTCGAAGCGATCGAACACGAAGCCGGCGCCTTCGCGGGTGATGAACACGAAGATGCCGGCGATGAAGACGATCGCCGACAGCCCGCCCGCCAGCACCAGGATCTGGACCGCGCGGTCGATCCACCACGCGGCATCCCGCCGGTCCGCGGCGTGCGCCAGTTCAGCCAAGCCGTCCGCCGGGAACTGGCGGCCCCGCCACGGGCTGCTGGAGACGCCGCGTCATTCCCGGAAGCCTGTTCCCGCTCAGGAACAGTCCACGTCGCCGCGCGGCGCGTAGCCCTTCTCGTAGATGATGCACTGGCCCTCGTCGCTCAGCACCCAGTCGATGTACTCGCGAATCGCGCCCTCGGGCTCGCCCGCGGTGTACATGAACAGCGGACGCGCAATGGGATAGGAGCCGTCGATCGCGGACTCGACCGAGGGCGACACGCAGTCGCCGTCCTCGCCCTTCCGCACGCAGGGCATCTTCACGTGGTCCGTCGCGTAGGCGAAGCCGCTGTAGCCGATCGCGCAGGGCGTGTTCTCGACCAGGTCGACCACGTCCTTCGATCCGTGCATGTCGCGCGAGCCGAGCCGGAAGTCGCGCCGCTCGCCGAGCACCGCTTCACGGAAGTAGACGTAGGTGCCGGAGTTGTTCTGGCGGCTGACGCGGACGATCTCGTCGCTGCCGCAGCCCGGCACCTCGACGCCGTACTGACTCCAGGTGTCGATGTCACCACCCTCGCCGTAGAGCGCCGCCAACTGCTCCAGCGAGATCTCGTCCATCGGGTTGTCGGGATGGACGTACACGGCCAGGGCGTCGTAGCCGACGACGAACTCGATCGGCTCGTTGCCGTTGCCGCGCGCCAGCTCGATCTCCGAGTCCTTCATCTTGCGGCTCGAGTTCGCGACGTCGACCGTGCCGTTGATCATCGCCGCGATGCCGGTCCCGGACCCGCCGCCGGTCACCGCGACCGCCGTACCGGGCCTCAAAGCGGCGTACTCCTCGGCCCACGCCTGGGCCACGTTGACCAGGGTGTCGGAGCCCTTGTTCTGGATCACGTTGCGGGAACTCCCGCCGCCGCAGCCGGCAATCAGGGCGGCGGCGAGCCCCAGAACGCTCAAGGCGGAAGTGGGTTTCGCAGTTTCCATATGGCTCGTGTTCCGTCGCAGTTCGAGGTTCCGGCCCACGCCTGCGGAGCGTAGCCGACGGTTCGTGAACAAGCCGTAAAGATCCGTTTACATAGAATCTGCGGCCTGCAGCGGCAGCGCGTCCCACACTGGGTGCGGCTCCGTTCCCTGCGCAGCCTCCTAGAAGTACGCCGTCAGCGACGTCCAGGCCACCAGCGGCACCGCTCCGTACTCGCTGCCGAGGACGCCGTCCCGCACGCCGCGACCCGTCGATCCGATGAGGCCCGCGCCGACCGACACGCGGTCGGACACGGACCAGGAGATGCCGGGCTGGAGGAGCGCCGAGGAGTCGTCCGCGTTGTAGAGCACGGCGCCGCTGACGGTCAGCAGCGGGTGGGCCTGCCACGCCAGGGAAAGCCCGGCGTAGCGACGGCCGAGCGACGCGACCTCGCCGCGCCGCACGCGGTCCGCCTCGGCGAGCCGCGCGTAGTCCGCCGGGTCGACGACGCCGAAGCCGTTCCAGCTCGCCTCGGCGATCAGGGTCAACCGCGGCGTCAGCAGGCGGTCGACGCCCGCGGTGACGCGCCAGAAGTCGCCGCAGCCGCGCGGCAGGCGCGCGCTCTCCCCACTGCAACCCGGACTGGTCCAGGCGACTTCGCCGCGCAGGCCGGCGCCGCGGACATCGGCCGAGAAGAAGCCGCCGAGGACGAAGTCGCGGTGGAAGCCGCCCACCATGTAGCCGAAGTCGACGCTCGAGGGGCCCTCGCCCAGCTCGCTGTGGAAACGGCCGAGCGAGGCAAGGCTGAGGTCGTCGGGCGTGCGGGCGCCCTGGCCGGCGGCGATGACCTCGACCTCGGAGAAGTCGCCCGCCGGAACGGTGAAGCGGAGCGCGTCGACTCCGGGCTTGTAGTCGCGGTCGATCCGCTGCGGCGCGAACGGCGCGAACAGGTCGAGGACCGGCCAGAAGTAGTTCACCCCCCAGGTGATCGCCTGGCGGCCCGCGACCATCCGGAACCCGGGCCGGTCCCAGCGCAGGTTCAGGCGGTCGATCTCCGTCGTTCCGGCCAGATCGCCGCCGCCGAAGGAGTCCCGCCCCAGGTCGAGGAAACGCCGGGTTCCGCCGGTCGCGATGGAAGTCACCGCGCCGCTTCCGGGCGGCGACGTGGCCTGAGCCAGACCGTGTAACTCGAAGCGAAAGCGATCCCCGGATGGAGCCCGCCAGAGCGATTCCAGCTTGAGGCGCAGAATCCCGAGTTCGACGCCGCCGGTCGCGGCCTGCGCGGCGCCGTTCTCTTCGGCCGGCTCTCCGCCGCCTTCCAGGTCCGTCTCCTCCAGCACCCGGAAGGCGAAGACGCGCACGTCGCCGCCGATCGTCGTCTGCGCCGCGGCCTGCGGCACGGCGCCGAGAAGCAGCAACCCACCGGCGGCGGCGAGCCGCAACAGGTCAGCGCCGCTCGTCGCTTGCCACGCTGCCATCGACCAGGCGCACGACGCGGCGCGCCCGCTCCATGACCTGCGGATCGTGGGTCGAGAACACGAAGGTCACGCCCTGCTCCCGGTTCAGTTCCTCCATCAGGTCGAGCAGCGTCTCCGCGGTCTCCGAGTCGACATTGGCGGTCGGCTCGTCGGCGAGCACTACGGCCGGGTTGCTGGCGATGGCGCGGGCGATCGCGACCCGCTGCTGCTGCCCGCCCGAGAGCTCCGAGGGCCGCCGGTCCTCCATCCCCTTGAGCCCGACCTGCTCGAGCAGGCCCATCACCCGGTCGCGCCGGGTCGGTCCGTCGACGCCCTGGACCCAAAGCACCATCTCGGCGTTCTCGTAGGCGGTCAGGACCGGCATCAGGTTGTAGGCCTGGAACACGAAGCCGATCCGGTCGCGGCGGAGTTCGCTCAGTTCCTTCTTGTTCAGGCTCGCCAGTTCGCGTCCCTCCAGCACGATCGAGCCCGAGGTCATCGCGTCGAGCGCGCCGACCAAGTTGAGCATCGTCGTCTTGCCGGAGCCCGAGGGCCCGCAGACGGCCGTGAACTCGCCCTCTCCGATGTCCAGCGTGAGGCCCCGGAGGGCGTGCACGTCGACGCTGCCCTGCCGGTAGACCTTCGTCACGTCGTTGAGCGAGATGATCGCGTCGCCTGCCACTTCAAACCACCTTGATCGTCTCGACCGGCTGCACCCGGCCCGCGCGCCAGGCCGGGTAGAGGCCGGAGGCGACGGTCGCCAGCACCGCGAACAGCCCGATCAGCACCGCGTTGCGCGGGAAGATGCCGACCTTCAGCACCGGATCCAGGCCGACCCCCGCGATCTCCACCGTGCCGCCGTAGATCGCGGTCAGGTCGAGGCCGGTGGAAGACAGGTAGAGGTACGGCCCCAGAGTGAGCAGGAAGGCGCCGGCCAGACCGAGCACGGCAAGCCACGCGCTCTCCATCATGATCATCCGGAACAGCCGGCCCGGGCTCCAGCCGATCGCCAGCATGATCCCGAACTCCCGGAGCCGCTCCATCACGCTGACGAACATCGTGTTGAAGATGCCCGCCGCGACCAGGATCGCAATCAGGATCTCCATGACCACCGCCCCGCCGACCTTGAGCGCGATGAACGCCGCCAGTTGCGGCTGACTCGTGTTCCAGGGAACGGCGGCCGCCCTCTCGCCGAGCTCGCGGTCGAGACGGCTGGCGACGCCGGCGCTTCTGCGCTGATCCTCCAGGAACACGGCGACCAGGGTCGCTTCGTCCTCGCCGTAGCCGAGCAGGTCGCGCACCGTGTCGATCGGCAGCAGGCAGAAGCCGCCGTCGACCGTCGGCGCGTTGGTGCGGAGAGTGCCCCGCAACCTCGCCAGGCCGCTCACGATCTCTCCGTCCTTGTCGGTCAGCGTGTAGACCACCTTGTCGCCCAGCTCCATCCCCAGGTTGCTGGCGAGGCGGTGGCCCAGGATCACGCCGTCCCGGTCGCCCGGCTCGAGGGCCGAGCCCTCGTCGACCGCCTCGAGGATCGAGAGCGTCGTCTCGTCCTCGGCCTGGGGATCGAAGGCGATGAAGGCGGCGCTGAAGGTCTCGCCCGCCGTCGCCAGCATGGTCGGACCGATCACCCGGTCGACGGCGTGCTGGATCCTGCGCGCCTCCGCCTCGAGCGCGGCCTCGAGCGCCTCGCCGCGAACCACCGTGCGGGTCAGCGTCGGCTTGTCGAGGTACTCCGGATGCTGGAGGCTGACGTGACCGCCCCCGAGCCGGGCGGCGAGGTCGATCATGTCTTTCCAGTTCCGGTCCTGCATCGCGGTGAACACGACGGCGAGGAACACGCCGAAGACGATCGAGCCCAGAGTCAGCAGGGTGCGCCGGCGGTTGCGCCACAGGTTGCGCCAGGCCAGGGTCGCCACGTTGGGTCCGCTCATGCTCGTCTTCCTTTCCTCGTCCCGCTACTGGTGGTGGATGGCCTCGATCGGATTGATCCGGGCCGCCTTGATCGCCGGAAACAGCACCGCCACCCCCGCGACGAACAGCAGAATGAAGACGGGCCCGGCGATCGTCAGGGGCGAGACCGCGCCGGTCCATATCTGATCCATCGCCACGCCCATGATCGCCGTTCCGCCCAGGCCGCCGACGTCGATCCCGCGCGTCGTGACGAACCAGAGCGCGGGCAGGCTGGCGGCGAGACCGATGCCGATCGCCAGCGCCGACTGCAAGGCGCCCTCCACCAGGATCAGCGCGAGCACCCGCCGCGGCGAGACGCCGATGGCCTTCAGCACGCCGAACTCGCGGATCCGCTCGAAGACGGCCGTCAGCATCGCGTTCAGGATGAGGATCGCGATCACGACGTAGACGACGAAGGCGACAACCTGGACGGCGGCTTGCGCGGAGTCGAGGACGTTCGCCAGGCCCGGCAGAAGGTCGCGCCAGCTCCTGACCTCGACCCCGGGCGCGCTCGTCGCCGCGGCCCGCTCCACGACGCCGGCGGCCGTGGCGAGGTCCTGCCCTTCGGAACTGCGGACGATGACCCGGTGGGCGCCGTCCTCCAGCGCGAAGAAGCCGCGGAACTCGTCCTCGAGCAGGAACACGGTGGCGCGGTCGGTTTCCTCGCTCAGGCTCTGGAGGATGCCGCGCACCCGGAAGAGGTCGTTCGCCATGCTGCCGTCGGTCGCCTGGCTGAGTGCCACGAGTTCGTCGCCGACCTCGACCGCCAGCGTCCGGGCCAGCCGGTAGCCGAGCACCACGCCCTTGGGATCGGATTCTCCGAGCCACTCACCCCGATCGAGCCGCTGGTGGACGTCGCTGACCAGGGCGTCTCGCTCCGGCCGCAGGCCCTTGAGCAGGGCACCGGTCGAGGCGTCGCCCGAAGCGACCAGGGCGCCGCCGAGCAGGCGCGCACTCGAGCGCAGTCCGGTCTCGTCCAGCGCCGCAAGCAGCGCGTCCGGGTCCTCGATCCGTTCCCAGATGGACGGCCGCTCCCGGTAGCCGTCGGCGTGGACCTGGATCTCGCCCAGCTCCACATCGAGGAGGGTGGTCTCCATGCTGCCCAGCATCCCCTCCATCAGCGAGGTGTAGAGCACCATGCTCCAGAGGGCCAGGGTCATGGCGGCGACCGTGACCAGCGTGCGGCGGCCGTTCCGCCACAGGTTGCGCCACGCCATGCGGAGGATCTTCATGCAGCGCCCGAAATCACTCGCAGTCCTGTCGATCGAGGCGGCTCGACTCCATCTTCATCCGGCTGGACCCCTGGCTGAACCTCGGCTGAACCTCAAGAGTGCCCTACTGCCGCAAGGACTGCAGCGAGAAGGTTGCCGGCGGCAGATCGACGTCGAAGCTGTGGTCCTCGTAGACGATCTCGGTGAACTCGTCGGCTTCGTCGGCCGGGATCACCCGCATCCGGCGCGGCAGCGTCCGGCCGCCGAGCGGGCCGAAGTCCTCGTAGCTGATCGTGCGCACCAGCCGTTCGCGCTCGTCGAAGTACTCGGCCCGGTCGAGCAGCATGTCCCGCGCCCGGAACCGGGCGTCGATCGCGCCCCACACGACCGGAGCGTCCGGCAGCGGGATGCAGCGCACGAGCCAGTGGCCCGAGGCGTCCGCCGGCCGTTTCCGGTAGGCGCACTCGAAGTCCTCGCTGTAGCGGGACTCGTGAACCAGGTCGTCGTTCGTGAAGTGGCTGCCCATCCACGCCGCCTGCATCATCGACCCCGGCACCTTGATCGTCCGGTCGACCTTGGGCAGGTAGTTCCAGATGTTCTGCTCGACCTTGAGCGTCGCCGTGCCGCGCTCCTTCGCGGGCGCTTCGATCCGCACCAGCGCCTTCTCGCTGCCCTCGGAGACGACGTGGAGCCGCAGCTCCCGCTGCCAGCGCTCCGTCTTGATCCGCATCGTGATCCGGCTCTCGCTGGAGTCGCCCCGCATCGCGTCGTCGGTGGCGCGCATCAGCACCTCGAGCGGTGGGTCGGCAGGCTGAGCCGTCGCGGCGGCGGAGAAGAAAGCGGCAAACGCCAGTGGGGCGACCGCGGCGGAGAAGAGCCTGTTCACGCTAGCCGGGACTATAGCAACGGCCCCGCCAGCCTGGCGGCCGGCGCGTCTTCCAGGCCGGCTACGCCGGCAGCGGGTCAGAAGACCCGCGCACCCGGCAAACGGCCTCGACGCTGCTTCTACAGCGCCTACTCGATGTAGCCAAGCGCCTCGAGCCGGCGGCGGGTGTCCTCGTCCAGTTCGACTTCCACCGCCTCCACGCTGGAGCCGGCGGCCAGGTCCAACTGCTCGCGCAGGCGCCGGGCCATGACGCCCGCCAGCAGCGGACGTTCCGCCGCCAGGTCGTGCAGCTCCTCCGGATCCGCCACCCGGTCGAAGAGTTGCCGGCTCGGCCCGTGCCCGGCCCGGCGCAGTTCGATCAGCTTGTAGCGGCCGCGGACGAGCGACGCGGCGGGCCGCCGGAACGTGTCCATCGTCGAGAGCAGCGGACGGTCGGCGAAGCCGTCCGCCGCGGCCGCCGCCCGGGACCCGGGGTCGAGCAGCGGCAGCAGGCTGTCGCCGTCGATCCCGCGGGCCGGTTGACCGCCCGCGAGCTCGATCAGCGTCGGCAGCAGGTCGGCCTGCTGCACCGGCGCCGGCACCCGGCTGCCCTCCGTCTGGCCCGGCCGGTGGATGAAGAAGGGAATGTCGAGCACCTCCCGGTGCAGGTCCCAGGCGTGGCCGAAGACGCCCCGCTCCTCGAACGCCTCGCCGTGGTCCGCCACGACGACGATCGCGGGATTCCGGCCGCGCCGCTCCAGCTCCCGCCGGAACTCGCCGAACACGTGGTCGTTCCAGGCGATCTCCGCGTCGTAGAGCCGGAACAACTGGTCCACCACCTCCGGCGTCGATGGCGCCCGCTTGTCGCTCAACGCCCTCATGTGCGCCACCGTGCCGAGTTCCCGATCCTCGACGCCCGCGGCGAAACGCTCGCGGAACGGCTCGGCGGGATCGAACGCGGCGTGCGGCTCGACGCTCAGGATCATCAGGAAGAACGGCCGGTCCGGGGACTCGGCGGCCACCTCGTCGAGCCAGTCGAGCGCCCATTCGGCCAGGGTGTCCACGTCGACGGCGTCGTACCTGAACCGGTCGAACCCCTGCTCGAAGCCGGTCGCGCCGGTGACGTTCGCGTTGGCCGAGAAGCCGGCCGTGGCGTAGCCGAGTTCCCGCAGCATCTCCGGCAGCGTGGCGAACGAGGCGTCGAGCCCGTGGTTCAGCTCCCGGATGCCGTGCCGTTCGGGCCCGACGCCGGTGAGCAGCGTCGCCACCGTCGGCCGCGTCCAGGACGACTGCGCCACTGCCCGGTCGAAGACGGTCGAACGCTCCGCCAGGGCGTCGAAGTTCGGCGACACCGGGCGGTCGTGGCCATGGAAGCCGAGCCGGTCGACGCGCAGCGTGTCGATGATCCAGAGCAGGATGGACTCGGACGGCGGCTGCCCAGGCGCCGCGGCCGGAACGGAGACTCCGGGCCCGTCCGCCGCCGGCGCCGGCGGCCGCATCCGGGCGAAGAGCCGCGGCGCGCGCAGGACGATCCCCCCCTCGTCGGCGGCCTCCCGCGCTTGCCCGTCGTCTTCCGGGCGGCGCACCGATGCGCGCAACGTCAGCTTTGCAGGCGGAGGATCTGCGCGCCCGGGCGGCAACGGAAGCCGGACGACGGGGTCCGCCGCATCCCTGGCGACGGCCGTGCCGGCGGCGGCGACCGCGCCGGCCGGCGCGGCGCCTTCGACCTCCCACACGACCTCCAGACCGCTGCCGCCCCGCGGCGAGAACCCCTGCCACCTGAGTTCGAGATCCCGCTCGGGTTCCAGGAAGAACGACACCTCGCTGGCCGCCGGAATCCACAGCGTGTCCGCCTCGCCTCTGGCCTGTCCTGGGGTCGGCCCGTCGCCCACTTCGATCCGGTCGCACGCGAAGGAGAGCTTCCTCGGATGGCGAGGCGTGCGGCCGGCGCCGGCCGCGGCCACGTCCGGCGGCCGTCCGAAGTAGCTCGGCACGAACTCCACGCGATGACTGCCGGCCAAGGCGAGCGACGACGGCACCGTGAAACGGTGCTCGGCGAAGCGCCCGGACAGCTCCAAGTCGGCGACCTCCGTGTCGTTCCAGAGCACGGCAAGACGCTGCGCCGGCGCCCCCGGATAGCGGTGCGCCCGGCAGGTCATCCGCACTTCCAACTCACGAGCCGAGGCCAGGTAGACCCCGATCTCCGAGCGCGGACCGACCGCCCAGACGAACGTGTTGCCCGCCGGATCCGCTTCGTTCCAGGACCAACCGCCGACCAGCGCGGGCGCCGCTGCGGGAGTCCCCAGGTCGATCAGCGGCCGCTCGCGCCTGACCTCGGCGTACCGGAACTCCGAGACGAGATCGACGATCTCGACCTGCGCCGGACCGGGGCCGCAGCCGGAGATCCCAAGGCCCGCCGCCAGCGGCACAACCGTCCACGCCCGCCTCTGCTTCCAGGATCGTCTGCTCAAGCTGTCGCGCCGGCCTGACGGGCCCGGTCCAGCACCCGCTCCGCCCGATGCAGGTGGGGGGCATCGACCATCCGGCCTTCGTGACGGAAGGCCATCCTGCCCCGAGCCTGGTTCTCGGCGAACGCCGCCACCAGCGCGGCGGCGGAGGCGATTTCCTCCTCGCTCGGCGTGAAGACCTCGTTGACGATCGGGATCTGGTTCGGGTGGATCGTCATCTTGCCCTCGAAGCCCATCCACGCGGCCCGCTGGCAGTCGAGCCGCAGACCGTCCAGGTCGCCGATCTCGGTGAAGACGCTGTCGATCGGCTGGGCGCCGCCGGCGCGGGCGGCGAGCAGGGTCATCGACCGGCAGTAGCGGAACACGTCGAGGTACTCGCCGCGCTCGTCCCGGCGGCGGCTGGCGCCGATCGACACGGACAGGTCCTCGGCGCCCCAGGTCAGCGCCGAGACGCGGTTGGTCGCGGTCAGGTGGGCCAGGTTCAGCGCGCCGCCGGCCGTCTCGGTCGCGATCAGGATCAGCGCGATGCCGCCGAGGTCGTGGCCGCGGGCCATCTCAAGTTGCGCGACCAGCCGATCGACCCGCAGCACGTCATCGACGCCGCTCACCTTGGGCACGACGTAGGCGTCGGGCGGGTGCTCCATCGTGACCTCGACGTCCTCCCGGCCCCAGGGCGTCATCAGGTCGTTGATCCGTACAGCCCGCTCCTTGCCGCCGAAGTCCGTCGCCGCCAGCCAGCCGGCTACTTCGCGCCGGACCTCTTCCTTGCGGTCCGGCGTCACGGCGTCCTCGAGATCGAGGATCAGCGTGTCGGCCTCGAGCCCCAGCGACTTGGCCAGCATGCGCTCGTTGCCGCCCGGAACGAAGTGGACGGCGCGCCTGAGGCGGGCACTGCTCACGCGGCGACTCTAGCGCGGCGGAAAGGCGCGGGAAGCCGGCGCGTTCCTGGCCGCCTGCGGCGGCAGCGGGTCGGAGGACCCGCGCACCCGGCAGGCGCCACCGCTCACGCGGCGACGTCCCGAATCTCCAGTTCGACGCGGCGCAGGCCCTCCGCGAAGGCTTCCGGCTCGACGCCCAGACCGAAGCGCAGGTAGCCCGGCATCCCGGCCCAGCGGCCCGCGATCAGCAGGACGCTGCGGTTCCGCCGGAGCCGTTCCGCGAAGGCGGCGCAGTCGGCCGGACGGCCGTTCTCCAGCAGCGGCACGAAGCCGTAGGCCCCGGCCCGCGGCTCGCGGTAGGCGATCGCGCCGTCGTGCCGGCCGGTCCAGTCGCGGAAGGTCGCGCGGTTCGTGCGCATCATCCGCCGCGCCCGTTCGAACAGCCGTTCCTGGTTCGACGGCTCGGTGGCGAAACGCGCGATCGGGTCGGAAAGCGCCGCGGGGGCGATCGTCGTGAAGTCCCGCCTCGACCAGCACCGCTCGACGAACTCGGGGGGACCGACCATCCAGCCCAGGCGGGCGCCCGGTAGACCGTACGCCTTGGACAGGCTGGAGACGACGACGACGCGCTCGCCCCGTCCCCACATCCCGGGCGCCTCCTCTCCGGGCCCCAGGTCGTGTACGGCGCCGCGATAGACCTCGTCCGACAGCACCCAGGCGCCGACCCGTTCCGCGGCGGCCGAGATGCGGTCGAGTTCGGCCGGCGTGAACACGTGGCCGGTCGGGTTGTTCGGATGACTCAGGTAGATGAGCTTCGTCCGCTCGCCGACCGCGTCCTCGAACGCATCCCAGTCGAGCGACCAGCTCGACTCGTCGGCGCCGGGGAGGAGCGGTATGTCTCGCACCACCGCCCCGAGGCCACGGGCCGCCAGACCCACCTGCAGGTAGTTCGGCACGATCGCCACCACCTCGTCGCCCGGCGTGACCAGGACCTGCACGGCCACGTAGTTCGCCTCGGACGAGCCGGTTGTCACCAGCAGATTCCCGATCGTCGCCCCCGCGTAGTGCCCGGCGAGCTGCGAGCGCAGCTCCGGCGTGCCGTTCGACTGGATGTACTCGAGCGGCATCGAGTGCAGTCCGTCCAGATCGAACCCCAGCGCCGCCAGGCCGTTCAGCGTCAGCGGTTCGACGCCGCTCTCGCTCATGTTGATCTCTACGCGGTGTTCCCAGAGCGACTGCTGCCGCTCCAGATGGAAGGTCTCCATCTCCATCGTGCTTGTCCCTCGCCGAATCGGTCCCTCGTCAGGCGCCGCAGTATGCCACCGCCTCCCGCAGGACAGACTGGGTGCGCGGGTCTTCCGACCCGCCGCCGCCGCAGGCGGCCGGAAGCCCGCCGGCCGTCAGGCCGGCGCCGCTACGGCAGCGCATGCACCGACGGCATCACGCCGACGGCATGGCTGCCGAAGCCGAAGTTCGTCGGCTCGTACTCGCCGACGACGCGGGCGTCGCTCCGGTCCGGGATCCGGTCCTCCATGCCGAGGCCCCAGTACACGGCGTTCACGAGCAGCCGGCGGAGTCCCTCGCTCTCGAAGTCCGTCGACGACCCCATCGTGGTCGTGAACACGCGCGCCGCCTTGCCGCCGGCGCCGGTGTAGGAACGGGTCCATGCGATCGGGACCATCGGGTCGTTCTTCGGCCCCTCGACCGGCGGATCGCCGGGCGACATCCCGGCGAGGACGGCGCCGAGCAGCAGGACGTTCGCGTCGTCGCCGAGGTTCCTGAGGCCGTAAACGTCGGTGGGACCCCAGACGTCGTCCACGCCGCGCAGGATGGGGTGGCCGGCCGCGCCCGGAGCGACGACGCCGCGGGTGCTCTCCTGGCCGTGGCGCCCGTGATGGTTGATCCAGGTGTCGCCGAGAACCTGCTGCCCGAATCCGCCGGGCCAGGAGTCGCTGCGGAAGTGCCAGTGCGCGTACAGGCTGTCCGGGTTGCGCTGGTAGGAGAAGGCGTGCGTGGCAGTCCGCAGGCCCACGATCGGCCGCCCGGAGTCGACATAGTCGACGATGTGCTTCATCTGCTCGTCGGGCAGTTCGCGGAACCGCGTGGCGATCACCATCAGGTCGGCGTCCGCGAGCGCTTCGAGACCCGGGATGTTCGTCTGCTCCTCGGGATCGATGGCCCCGGTCTCGGCGTCGATGGAGAACAGGACGACGCACTCGAACCCGTGCCGCACCGAGAGCAGTTTGCCCAGCATCGGCATCGCTTCCTCGGAGCGGTACTCCTCGTCGCCGGCGATCAGGACGACCTTGTGGCCGGCGCCGGGGCCGTCGCTTCCCGGGTAGGCCACCCACGGATTCTGCCCGAGCGAGGACGCCGGCAGCGACGCGAAGAGGAGGGCTGCAACCAATGCCGGAACGAGGGGAAAACGACCATTCTTCATCGCTGGAACCTCCGGCGGCAGCGTACCAGCGCGCTATCGTACGCACCCCAGACGTCCGACAGCCAACTCGCACGGCCGGCACGGCACGACTCCAGGAGTCCGCAACATGAAGAGACAAACTCTCCTCGCCTTCTTCCTCGGCGTGCTTCTGCTCGCGACCGCCAGCACGGAGGCACAAGACTTGAAGACGGAATTCCTCGGCACGCAGCCGGGCTTCTCCCACATCGCGAAGACGACCGCGGGCGGCGTCACCACGATCCTCATCTCGGGCCAGGTCGGCTGGGCCGACGACGGCGCGCCCGCGCCCGCCGAAACTCTCGCGGAGCAGGCCGAGATCGCGTTCACCAACGTCGTCAAGCGCGTGGAGCAGGCCGGTGCCACCGCCGACGACATCGTCAAGTTCACCGTCTTCATCAAGGACATCGACCCGGAGAAGGTGCAGACCGTCGGCCGCGCCCAGGCCAAGGTCCTGGGCCTCGACCCGCCGCGAGCGGCGACCTGGGTCGGGGTTACGGGGCTCGTGTTCCCGTCGCTGCTGGTCGAGGTGGAGGCGACGGCGGTGGTGGCTGCGGAGTAGCAGCACGGCCGGGCGCGGGTGTCGGTGCGCGGGTCTTCCGACCCGCCCACCGGCGGCGCTTGGAGCGGCGCAGCCGGAACGACAAGGCCGCCGGCCAAAGGCCGGCGACGCTTCCGAAGCCGCCTCCGGCGGCAGCGGGTCAGAGGACCCGCGCACCCAGTGCGAACACCGCCGGCCTTCGATCCAGCAACCGCTTCGGAACGGCGTCAGCACAAGGGAGACGGGAATCGCTGGCCGAGACGCTTGCGAAGCAAGCGGCGAACGCAGAATCCCGTCTCCCGCTCCACGCCTGCGCTCCGCGCGGCGTGGAGCGGGAGACGGGATTCGAACCCGCGACCAACAGCTTGGAAGGCTGTGACTCTACCCCTGAGTTACTCCCGCGCACCCGCGAAGGGGAGGAAGTGGTGGAGGCGGATGGATTCGAACCACCGTAGGGCTTTGCCCGACAGATTTACAGTCTGTTGCCTTTGACCGCTCGGCCACACCTCCGGCAACTTCCCCATGGAGCCGGCACCCGGATTCGAACCGAGGACCTACTGCTTACAAGGCAGTTGCTCTGCCAACTGAGCTATGCCGGCCCTCGCTTGCGAGGCGCTTGACGCCACGGCGACGCCGGAGTCTACGACAGGCCCTTCGCGCTGACAAGACGCTGCCGCACAGCCTCGTAGAGCAGCGCGGCCGCAGCCGTCGACAGGTTGAGGGACTCGACCCGGCCCCGCATCGGCAACCCGAGCAGGCCGTCGCAAAGGCCCCTCGTGCGGCGGCGAAGCCCCCGCGCCTCGCCGCCGATGCAGAGGACGACCGGGCCGCTCAGGTCGACCGTCCACGGCGGGTCGCCGGCGGCGTCCGCGCCGTAGACCCAGAAGCCGTCGCGCTTGAGACGCTCGATCTCCTGGCCGCTGTTGACGATCCGCTCCACGTCGAGCCAATCGACCGCGCCCGCGGCGGCAGCCGCCACCGCGGCGGAGAGCGGAGCGGATCCGCGGTCGCGGACCAGGACGCGGCCGACGCCGGCGCCTTCGCAGACCCGCAGCAAGGCGCCCAGGTTCCGCGGATCCTGGACGTCCTCGACCAGGACGACGAGCCCGGGGTCCGCCGACGCCGCCCTCGGCTCGCCGCCTTCCGCCTCCGCCAGAACGGCCGCGAAGCCGCGCGCCGCCGCCTGGTCCTGACCGGCCTCCACGAGGCGCGCCCGCAGTTCGGCGACCGCGAGGCTCGTCACGCGCACGCGATGCCGTTGGCACAGAGCCTCGATCGTCCGGCGCCGGTCGCCGGCGGCCCGCGAAACGAGGACTTCGACGACCCGATGCGGCTGGCTCCGCAGGATCTCGCGCACCGGCTGGAAGCCGAGCCGCCAGTCCGCGCCGGCAGTCCGCGCGGCGGAGGAAGGCCGCCGGTTCCACCCGTTCATCCGCGTTCACGCTCCAGCAGCACGACGGCCTCGGCCGCCATGCCCTCGCCTCGACCGAGCGGCCCCAGTCCTTCGTGGGTCGTCGCCTTGAAGTTCATCCGTCCGGCGTCGATGCCGAGCAGGCCCGCGACGCGATCCTCGATCGCCGAACGGTACGGCGCCATCGACGGACGCTCGGCGACGAGGGTCACGTCGCAGTTCCGGACCGCGAAGCCGCGTTCCCCCACCATCTCGACGATCCGCCGCAGCAGGTCGGAACTGTCGGCGCCGCGCCAGGTCTCGTCCGACGGCGGGAAGTGAACTCCCAGGTCGCCCAGGCCGGCGGCGCCGAGCAGCGCGTCCCCGATCGCGTGGAGAACGACGTCGGCGTCGCTGTGGCCGTCGAGGCCGGCTTCGTGCGGGATGCGCTGCCCGCCCAGGACGAGCGGCCGGCCGGCGCGCAGCCGGTGAACGTCGTAGCCGTGACCGATGGCCGTCTCGACTGCCGTCGAGGTCCGGCGCTCGGCCTGATGCAGCCCCTCCGAGCCAAGAAGAGCCGCGATCACGGGAAGATCGGACGGACCGGTCAGTTTCGGATTCGGGTGGGAGGCGGAAACCGCCGACACCGAACCCGACGGGAAGAGGCTGCTCTCGTCGCTCGCTTCCAGCCTGTCCCGCTCCGCGCGCTCGAGCGCCTCGCGAAGTTCCCCGGCTCGAAAGACCTGCGGCGTCTCCGCCCGGAACAGGCCGGCACGGTCGACGGTCGCGCCAAGGCGGCCGCCATCGTTCGTCTTCAGCGTGTCGCTCACCGGGCGGCCGAGGATCGCGCCCGCGCCGCCGCTGCCGGCGGCAACCCGCAGCACCTCCGCCAGGTCGGCCGCGGCCAGACAGGGCCGGGCGCCGTCGTGTACCGCCACCCAGTCCGACGGAGCGACCTCCGCCGCCGCCAGCGCGGCGCCGACGGAGTCCTGCCGGCGTCGTCCGCCCTCGACCGCGGAGATCGACACGTCGCGCGAAGTTCGGACCTCCCGCAGCAACATCTCACGGGTCTCCCGGGCACGGCCCGCCGGCGCCGCGACGACGACGCGCTCGATCTCGGGCGCGGCCAGGAGCCGGTCGACGGTCCAGGCCAGCAGAGGTCTGCCGAGGACCGGCACGAACTGCTTGGGACGCTCGCCGCCGAACCGCCGGCCGCCGCCCGCGGCCGGGACGATGGCGCAGCAGGTCACGCCTACACCTCGAGGATGTCCTTCTCCTTGTTCGCGAGCGCCTGGTTCACCTGGGCGATGTAGTGATCGTGGAGCTTCTGCATCTCGTCGAAGCCCCGGCGCTCGTCGTCCTGGGAGATCTCCTTCGCCTTCTCCATCTGCTTCAGACGGTCGTTGCCCTCGCGCCGGACGGCGCGCACCGTGTTGCGGAAGCGCTCGGCGATCTCGTGGGCGCGCTTCACCATCTCGCGGCGCCGTTCCTCGGTCAGCGGCGGCACGGGGATACGGACGATCCGGCCGTCGTTCGACGGGTTGAGGCCAAGGTCGGCGATCAGGATCGCGCGCTCGATCGCCGCGATCTGGGTCGGATCGAACGGCTGCGCCACCAGCAGCGTCGCGTCGGCGACCGAGAGGCTGGCGAGCTGGTTCAACGGCGTCGGCGTGCCGTAGTACTCCACCGTCACGCCGTCGAGCATCGCCGTCGAGGCCCGGCCGGTGCGCAGTGTCCTGAGCTCCGCGTGAAGATGGTCGACGCTATCCTTCATCTTGAGCTCCATCTCCAAGAACAGCTCCTGCATCCGCTCAACCTCCCGAACGCGATTCTAGCCCGCGCGTTTCATCTCTCCTACTGCGCGCGCTTGGCGCTGGAGCCCAGCGAACGGGGCCGCACACTGGGCGCGCCGGCGTCCCCGCCGGCTGCCGCCGAAGGCGGCCAGAAAGACGCTCCGGCCGCAGGCCGGCGCCGCGGCGGCGGCGCAAAGCGCCTGCGACGAACAGGACGGTTGAACGGTCGTCAGGTGACGAGCGAGCCGACCTTCTTGCCCAGAACCACCCGCCGGATGTTGCCGGGGACCCCGAGGTCGAACACGGCGATGGGCAGGTCGTTCTCGCGGCACAGGCTGATCGCCGCCGCGTCCATGATGCCGAGGTTGCGCTCCAGGACCTCCTGGTACGTCACCTCCGGCAGGCGCACCGCGTCCGCGTCGCGGCGGGGATCGGCGCTGTAGACGCCGTCCACCTGCGTCGCCTTGAGCAGGATCTCGGCCTGGACCTCGTTGGCGCGGAGCGCGGCGGCGGTGTCGGTCGTCAGGTACGGGTTGCCGGTGCCGGCGCCGAAGATGACGACCCGTCCCTTTTCCAGGTGCCGGATCGCCCGGCGGCGGATGAACGGCTCGGCGACGCTCTTCATCTCCAGCGCGGTCTGCACCCGGGTGGCGACGCCGGCCTTCTCCAGGGCGTCCTGCATCGCCAGGCTGTTGATCACCGTCGCCAGCATGCCCATGTAGTCGCCGGTCGCCCGCTCAACGCCCCGGTGGCTCGCCGCCAGGCCGCGGATGACGTTGCCGCCGCCGACCACGATGCCGATCTGGACGCCCAGTTCGAAGACGTCCCGGATCTGCCCGGCGATCCGCCGCACCACCGCCTCGTCGATGCCGAAGGGCTTGTCGCCCATCAGGGCCTCGCCCGACAGCTTGAGCAGGATGCGGCGGTAGGCCGGCTCGGTCGCGGGCTCGGTCATCGACCTGGGCGTCAGGACGGATCGGCGGCCGGCGCGGAGGCGGCGGCCACCGTCGAGTCGCCGCCGAGCTGGAACCTGGCGAACCGGCAGATGCGCATGTTCTCGCCCAGCTTGGCGATCGCCCCCTTCAGCACGTCCTCGACCTTCCGGTCCGGGTCCTTCACGAACGGCTGCTCGAGCAGGCAGTTCTCGGCGAAGAACTTCGACATCCGGCCCTCGACGATCCGTTCGACGATGTGCTCCGGCTTGCCGGATTCCAGCGCCTGTTCCCGGTGGATCCGCTTCTCCCGCTCAAGGACGTCGTCCGTCACCTCGTCGCGGCCGATGAACCGGGGCTGGCTCGCCGCCACGTGGAGCGAGAGGTCGTGGGCCAACTGCTGGAAGTCGTCCGTCCGCGCGACGAAGTCCGTCTCGCAGTTGATCTCCAGCAGCACGCCGATCTTGCCGCCGGCGTGGATGTAGGACTTCACCAGACCGTCGCTGGTCGCCCGGCCCGCCTTCTTGGCAGCCGAGGCCAGGCCCTTCTTCCGCAGGGCGTCGATCGCCGCCTCCAGGTCGCCGCCGGTCTCCACCAGCGCCTTCTTGCAATCCATCATGCCGGCGCCGGTCCGCTCCCGGAGCTCCTTGACCATGCCGGCCGTCACTTTCGCGTTCATTGCTCTTTACTCCCTACGAGGCGGCTGCCCGCCTCGGACTCTGCCGTGGGTGCGCGGGTCTCTGCCAGGCCAGTTCCGATCTGGCGGCCAGTTCCACGCGAACCTGCCGCGGTCAGTTGGCTTCGGCGTCGCTGCCGGCCTGTTCGTCTTCGGCCGCCGGTTCGCCGGTCCCGGTTTCGGCCTCCGCTTCGCCAGCGGCCTCCGCGGCGGCTTCGGCCTCGGCCTCCCCTCCGTCCTGGGCCTCGGACGCCTCCGCCTGAGCCTCGGACGCCGGTTCGGCCTCCGCCGCGGGTTCCGGCGCTGGCTCGCTCGCGGCCTCCGCGGCGGGCTCGGGCGCGGCCTCCGCGACGGGCTCGGGCGCGGCCTCCGCGACGGGTTCGGGCGCGGCCTCCGCGGCGGGCTCGGGCGCGGCCTCCGCGGCGGGCTCGGGCGCGGCCTCCGCGGCGGGCTCAGGCGCGGATTCGCTCGCGGCCTGCGCCGGTTCGGGCGCAGCTTCGGGCACCGCCTCGCCGGCGGCCTCCGCCGAGACTCCGCTGCCGTTGCCTCCCTTCGCCCAGGCCGCGGCGCCCTCGATGTACGAGTCGGCGATGCGGCCGGCGAACAGGCGGATCGTGCGGATCGCGTCGTCGTTGCCCGGAATCACGTGGTCCACCAGTTCCGGGTCGCAGTTCGTGTCGACGATCGCCACGACCGGGATGTTCAGCTTGTTCGCCTCCGCGATCGCGATGTGCTCGCGCCGCGGATCGACGATGAACAGCGCGTCCGGCAGCCGCTCCATCTCGCGGATGCCGTCGAGGTTGCGGACCATCTTGTCCCGCTCGCGCTCCAGCCGGAGGCGTTCCTTCTTGGTCAGCAGGCTCTCCTCGTCGGCCAGCTTCCGCTCCGTCTCCTGCAACCGCTCCACGGAGGCGCGGATCGTCACGAAGTTGGTCAGCGTGCCGCCGAGCCAGCGATGCGTGACGTAGAACTGGCCGCAGCGGCGCGCCTCTTCCTCGATCGCCTGCTGGGCCTGGCGCTTGGTGCCCACGAACAGAAGGCGGCGCCCCATGCGGGCCATGTGCTCGACGTAGTCCGCCGCCTCGCGAAAGCGCTCCAGCGTCTGCTGGAGGTCGATGATGTAGATGCCGTTCCGGCGTCCGAAGATGTAGCCGCGCATCTTCGGGTTCCAGCGCCTCGTCTGGTGGCCGAAGTGCACACCGGCCTCCAGCATCTCCTTCATCGTCACCTGAGCCACGAACCTGTCCCCGCTACCGCTTGCTGAACTGGAAGCGCGCGCGCGCGCCCTTCTGACCGTACTTCTTGCGCTCCTTGCGCCGCGGGTCGCGGGTCATGAACCCGCCCGCCTTCAGCGGCTCGCGAAACGTCGGCTCGAACTCCACCAGCGCCCGCGACAGGCCGTGACGAATCGCGCCCGCCTGACCGGAGCTGCCGCCCCCGCGGACCGTGGCCCGCATGTCGAACTCGCCTTCCTTCTCGACGACCTGCAGCGGCTGCCGGACGATCATCTTCAGCACCTCGCTGCTGAAGTAGTCGTCCATGCCGACGCCGTTGACCGTCATCTCGCCGCTGCCCTCGCTCAGGAAAACCCGTGCGGTGGCCGTCTTGCGGCGGCCGGTCCCGTAGTTCGCTTCCGTCAACTCGCGCTCCCTTCGGCCGACGCCACCGGTTCCGGCTGCTGCGCCTGGTGCGGATGCTCGGCGCCGGCGTAGACCTTGAGCTTCCGCAACTGGCGCCGGCCGAGACGGTTCTTGGGAAGCATGCCCCTGACCGCCAGTTCGACCAGCCGGGTCGGCCGGCGGCTGCGCAGGCGGGCGGCCGTCTCCGCCTTGAGCTTGCCCGGCTGACCGCTGTGCCGGTAGTAGATCTTCTTCTCGTCCTTGCCGCCGGTGAGGACCGCCCGGTCGGCGTTCACGACGACGGCGAAGTCGCCTACATCGATGTGCCGGGCGTAGGTCGGCTTGTCCTTGCCGGTGAGGACGCGCGCGAGCCGAGTCGCCAGGCGCCCCAGCGGCACGCCCGCCGCGTCGAACACGTACCAGCGGCGCTCCACTTCCCCCGTCGCGGGGCTGTAGGTGCGGTTCGGCGTTCTCGCCTTGATGATCGCTGTCATTTCGCGTTCGTACCCTTGCCGGCCGGTGTCGCCGGCACTCCGTTGCGCGCGGACCGACGGCAGTAGCGGACATACTCCGCCCGATCTCCCCGCGCAGAGGAACGGGGATCGTAGAGTCCGGGAGCGGGCCTTGTCAAGACGAACGCCGGTCCGCGGACCGCCGCTCGCGGGTCTTCCGGCCTGCCCACCGGGTGCGCGGGTCTCCGGCCCGCCCACTGGGCGCGCGGGTCTTCCGACCTTCCCACTGGGCGCGCGGGTCTTCTGACCCGCTTCCGGCGTATTCTCACCCACCTCATGGCTGCTCTTCGGGTCGGACTGACCGGCGGCATCGCCAGCGGCAAGTCGACCGCCGGCAGGATGCTCGCGGAACTCGGCTGCGTCGTCACCGACGCCGACGCCCTGGTGGCCGAGCTGTACCGGCCGGGGGAACCGGGAGCGCGGGCCGTCGCCGACCTCTTCGGCCGGCGGATGCTGAAGGCGGACGGCTCGGTGGACAAGGAAGCTCTCGGGCCCGCGGTCTTCGCCGACCTCGCCGGCCGCAAGCGCCTGGAACGGGCGATCCACCCCCTCGTCGGCCAGCGCTACCTGGAGGTTCTGGCGGCCGCCGGCGACGGAGCGGTCGTCGTGTTCGAGGTGCCGCTGCTCGCCGAGGGAGGCGGCCGCGGGCGCTACGACGCCGTCGTGACGGTCGAAGCGCCGGAGGAACTGCGGCTCGACCGCGCCGTCGACCGCGGGCTGGACCGGGCTCAGGCCGAGGCGAGGATGGCGGCCCAGGCCACCGGCGAACAGCGCCGCGCCGCCGCCGACTTCGTCATCGAGAACACCGGCGGCCTGAACGCGCTCCGCGATCGGGTCGAGGCCGTGTACGCGGCCCTGAAGGAACAGGCGGAGCGCCGCCGCGAGTGACTCAGACCCCTCCGAGCGCGCGCAGGAAGGCGCGCCAGGCGCGGCCTCGGTGGCCGATCCGGTCCTTCGTCTCGTCGCCGAGTTCGGCGTAGGTCCGCTCGAGTCCGTCGGGCTCGAACACCGGATCCCAGCCGAACCCGCCCTCGCCGCGGGCCGGCAGCACGAGCCGACCGGCCGTCGAACCCTCCGCCATCACCTCCCGGTCCCCGTCCCGGAGCATGAGAGCGCAGCGCGCCACGACCCCCGGATCGCCGGCGCGAATCGCGATTCCGGCGATGCCCTCGTCGCCCACCGCCTCCAGCATCCACTTGACCAGCGGACCGGGGAAGCCGTTCATGCAGGAGAGTTCCAGGCCCGTCTCCTCGACCACGACCGGCCGCCCCAGCCGCCGCCACGCGGCCCCGGCCTTGTGCCGCAGGACCTCGATCAGGTCTCCCGACTGGATCTCCGGCAGGTCGATGGCCGCCGTCTCCAGCGGACGACCGACGATCCGTTCCGCCTCGCGCCGCTTGTTCGCGTTGCCGGTGACCAGCACCCACGGCGACTCGCCGGCCTTGCCCGCGCTCACCCGCGTACACCTGGAACCGAGGCAGCCAAGAGGCGAGCAGTGTAGCCCGCGCCTCGATGGCGGAGCGGCCGCTGGGTGCGCGGGTCTGACATCCGAGCGCCCGCAGACGAGCGCTCGGACTGTGACGCTGGCGGCACGAGGACGCGCCGCCAGGGTTCCGACCGGCTTCCGGCCGACCTCTGCCATACTCCCCGGCTTCTTCCGCGCCGCGAACCCGCGCGTGCGCGCGAACCGGCCGTGGCAAGGAACCGGACATGCCCGAACACCTCATCTCGATCGCCGACCTCGAGAACGGTCAACTCGAGTCGATCCTCGATCTCGCCCTGCGGCTCGCGGCCCGGCCGCACGCGCATCGCGACGCGCTCCGCGGCAGGTCGATCGGCCTCTACTTCGAGAAGGCCTCGACCCGGACCCGCGTCAGCTTCGAGGTGGGGATGGGGCAACTCGGAGGCCAGGCGATCTTCCTCTCGAACCGCGACCTCCAGATCGGCCGCGGCGAGACGATCGCCGACACCGCCCACGCCCTCTCGCGCTACGTCGACCTCCTGATGCTGCGGACCTTCGATCACGCCACCGTGGTCGAGATGGCCGAGCACGCCACGGTGCCTGTGATCAACGGCCTGACCGACGAACTGCATCCCTGCCAGGCGCTCGCCGACCTGATGACCGTACGCCAGGAGTTCGGCGACGTGCGCGGCCGCCGCATCGCCTACGTCGGCGACGGCAACAACGTGGCGCACTCCCTGATGATCGCCTGCGCCCGCGCCGGGGTCGACTTCGCCATCGCCTCGCCGCCGGGCTACGAGGTCGCGGGCAAGTACCTCGACCTGGCGCACGGATTCGCCGCCGGCAGCGGCGCCGCGGTCGAGACCGGCGACGACCCGGCGGCCGCCGCCGCCGGCGCCGACGCCGTCTACAGCGACGTCTGGACCTCGATGGGCCAGGAGGACGAGCGGCAGCAGCGCCTCGCCGACTTCGCCGGCTACACCGTCGACGACGCGCTGATGGCCCGGGCCGCCGACCACGCGATCTACCTCCACTGCCTGCCCTGCCACCGTGGCGAGGAAGTGACGGCTTCCGTCGTCGACGGTCCGCGGAGCCGCGTCTTCGACCAGGCCGAGAACCGCCTGCACACCCAGAAGGCCGTCATGCTGCGCTTGCTCGACCGCGCGTAGGCAAGCGGATCGGGCGGTGCGGCGCACCCGTCGGCCTGGGCTTCGATCGCTTAGCATGGTCGCCATGAACCGCCCGTGCAACTTGTCCCGCGGTGCCGTCGTCGCCGCCTTGTGCGCCGCGCTGCCCTGCATCCCGGATGCGGTCGCCGCCCAGGGTGAGCGCGACGGCGGCTTCTACCTGGGCCTCCAGGCCGGCGCCGCGTTCCCCTCGTCGGTGAAGTCGGCCCGCCGCTACGTGAGCCACCCGACCCGCTGCGACGTGCTGCTGTATCCGCCGTCGGTGAGTCCTCCCGTTGACGATCCGGCCTGCATCGACAGCATGCCCAGGGCCACGAGCAACGAGTTCGACCCCGGCGCCGGGCCGGCCAGCGGCTTCGTGGCCGGCTACGCGACCAGCGGCGGCCTGCGGTTCGAGGTGGAGTACCTGAACGCGTCGCTCGGCAGCGACGAGTCGCCGGTCGGCAGCGGGACGAACACCGTGCTTCAGACCAAGACCTCGGAGTGGAGCAACGAACAACCGCCCTTCGAGTGGATCGGCGAGTACACGGTGCACCAGGCGTTCGCCAATGTGTACTACGACTTCCTCAACGACTCGCGCTGGACGCCGTTCGTCGGGGCCGGCATCGGTTGGGCCGCGGCGGAACTGAACTACTTCCTGCAGTTCGTCCGCAAGCCCGAAGCGGAGTACCTGCGGATCGACTTCGATCCGGACTGGCCGGACGAGGCGAAACGCGCCGCCGCGGGAACCGTGAGCATGCTGGACACCTACCCGAGCCAGGACGTTTTCGGGTATCAGGCGCTGGCCGGAGTCGACTACGCGCTGACCGAACGCACCTCGCTGGGCCTTGCGCTCCGCTGGGCCAGGTTCGACGACATCGACCACGAGGCGCCGTACAACCTGGTTCGCAGCCACGCGGGAGTACTCGCCGACGGGGTCACGCCGTTCAACAACGATCTGGAGTTCTCGGACGTCGGCTATCGGGCGCTCACCATCGGCCTGAAGTACCACTTCTGATCTCGCCCGCTGGGTGCGCGGGTCTTCCGACCCGCCTTGGGCGGAGGCGCGGAGCGGCGCAGCCCGGAAAGAAAGGCCGCCGGCCGAAGGCCGGCGACGATGTTGGACGCCGCCTGCGGCGGCAGCGGGTCGGAAGACCCGCGCACCCAGCAACCGGGCTAAGCGCAGTTTCCACAACGATTTACGCTGGTAGACTCGGCCCATGGCCGCACCCCGGGAGGCGCCGCAGAACCCGCTTCACGAGCGCTACGCGAGCGCGGAGATGGCGCGGCTGTTCTCGGCCCGGCACCGGTTCCGGACCTGGCGGCGGCTGTGGATCTGCCTGGCCGAGAACCAGGCGGCGCTGGGCCTCCCGATCGCCGAACGCCAGCTCGACGCGCTGCGCGCCCACGCCGACGATCTCGACCTGGAACGTGTGGCCGCGCTCGAACGCGAGACGCGCCACGACGTGGTGGCCCACCTGCGCCACTTCGCCGAGGTCAGCGGCGACGCCGGCAGCATCCTTCACCTCGGCGCCACGTCGGCGTTCATCACCGACAACACGGACGCGCTGATCGTCCGGGACGCCCTCGACCTGGTCGCGGGCAGGCTGGCGGCCACCGTCGCCGAACTCGCCTCCTTCGCGCGCAGGGAGCGCACCACCACCGCGCTCGCCTACACCCACTTCCAGTCCGCCCAGTTGACGACGCTGGGCAAGCGCGCCTGCCTGTGGCTCCAGGACTTCCTGACCGACCTGGAGGAGGTCGCCGGCCGCCGCGACCGCCTGCGCTGCCGGGGCGCCAAGGGCACCACCGGAACCCAGGCCTCCTTCCTCACCCTGTTCGGCGGCGACCACGGCAAGGTCCGGGAACTCGATGCCCGGGTCGCCGCGGACCTCGGCTTCGGGGCGAGCTGGCGCGTCACCGGCCAGACCTACCCGCGCAAGCAGGACAGCCAGGTCCTGCACACGCTGTCGGGGACCGCGGAGAGCTGCCACAAGTTCGGCAGCGACCTCCGGCTGCTGCAGGGCGTCGGCGAGCTCTCGGAGCCGTTCGACGAGGACCAGGTCGGCTCTTCCGCCATGGCTTACAAGCGCAACCCGGTGCGCGCCGAGCGCATGTGCTCGCTGTCGCGGCGGGTGATGAGCGACTCCCTGCACGGGGCGCTCAACGCCGGCACCCAGTGGCTCGAGCGCAGCCTCGACGACTCGGCCAACCGGCGCCTCGTGCTGACCGACTCCTTCCTGACCGTCGACGCCGTGCTGCTGCTGGCCGCGAACATCGCCCAGGGGCTGCGGGTGAACGAGGCGGCAACCGCGGCCCGCGTCGAGCGCGAGCTTCCCTTCATGGCCACCGAGACCTTCCTGATGGAGGCGTCGCTGCGCGGCGGCGACCGCCAGGAACTGCACGAGCGCATCCGCCGCCACAGCCTCGCGGCCTACGCGCGGGTCTCGGCGGGAGAGCGGAATCCCCTGATCGACCTGATCGCCGCCGACTCGGCGTTCGGGCTCGACCGCGACGAACTCGAATCCCTGGTCGACGCGGACTCCTTCACCGGTCGTTCCGCCCAGCAGGTGGACGACTTCCTCGCCGAGGCCGTCGAACCCGCGCTCGCCCGGCACCGCGCGGCGGCGATCGAGCCGCCGAGGGTGTAGCGCCGATGCGCCGGCCGCGCTCCATGCCCCGCGACCGAACGAACCGTCGCGGGCCGCGTCCGTCCGGACCCCCGCCGACCTCGGCCCGAACACCGCTCGCGGCGGCGCTCGCCGCCCTGTTCGCCGCCGCCTTCCTGGCCGGGTGCGCCTCGACCGCCCGCCTCGAGTCGCCGCGCCGCGGGACCAGCCAGACGGGTCTCGCCTCCTGGTACGGCGCCAAGTTCCACGGCCGGCCCACCGCCAGCGGCGAGATCTACGACATGAACCGCATCTCGGCTGCCCACAAGCAGTTGCCGCTCGGCACCGTGGTCCGGGTCAGGAACCGCGACAACGGCAAGAAGCTGAGGGTGCCGATCAACGACCGCGGCCCCTTCATCGAGGGCCGCATCATCGACCTCTCCGTCGGCGCCGCCCGCAAGCTCGAGATGTTCGGCCAGGGCCTCGCCAAGGTCCGCATCGAAGTCGTCCGCGTGGCGCCGAAGAAGCGCAAGCTGCCGATCTCCTACCCGGCCCGCGGCGGCAAGGTCCGCAAGGCGGACCGCGAGGATCGCCGGGGCGGCTACACCATCCAGGCCGGCGCTTTCAGCAAGCGCAGCAGGGCCGTGGAGCTCGCCCGCCGCCTCCGCCGCGAACTCGACCTGGACAACGTGAAGATCACCCGGGGCGGAGGGGTGCACCGCGTCCGCATCGAACGCCGCCGCCGGCAGGCCGCCGACGACATCCTCAGGCGCCTGAAGGAAGCCGGTATCTCCGCCTTCCTCATGGGCTGACGACCGGCGACGCTACGAGAGGTCGACCAGGTCGACCGAGATCGACTCGTCGAGCGCCTTGAGGGCGGCGAGGCACTCTTCGCCGGGCGCCTCGTCGAGGCGCAGGACGGCCAGGGCGTCGCGGGCGCCGGGCTCGCGGGCCAGGTGGATGTCGGCGATGTTGATGTCGTCGTTGCCGAGCAGGGTGCCGAGCCGGCCGACGAAGCCGGGCACGTCGCGGTTGCGGACGATGAGCAGCAGTCCCTCGGGCCGGAACTCCAGGCGGAAGCCTCCGAACGAGACGACCCGGAGGTCGCCCTGGCGGTAGACGGTGCCGGCGACCTGGATGCCGGCGCCTTTGGCGTTCCGGGTCTCGACGCGCACCAGGTGGGCGTAGGAGGCCTGGTCGCTGTGCGTCGCCTGCACGAGTTCGACGCGGCGGTCGGCGGCGGTCCGTTCGGCGTTCACGTAGTTCACGGCTTCGCCGCAGGAGGGCGTGAGCGCGCCCTTGAGCGCGGCAACGGCGACCGACTTGCGGAGGTCCGCGTCGACTCCCCACAGATCGGCCTGCACGCGCTTCAGGCTGCCACCGACGCTGACCGCGGCCAGACGGCCGAGCTGCTCGGAGAGGCGCAGGTACGGCTCGCCGCGAGCCCCCGAGGAGCGGAACGGCAGGTTCACCGCCGAGACGGCGAGCGAACCCTCGAGCGCCGCCAGCACCATGCGCGCGGTCTCGGTGGCAATCCGCTCCTGCGCCTCGGAGGTCTGGGCGCCGATGTGGGGCGTCGCCACCACCCGGGGGTGGGCGGCCAGCCGGTAGTCCGTCGGCGGTTCCACCGGGAACACGTCGAGGCCGGCGCCCGCCAGCTTGCCGGAGTCGAGCGCCTCGAGCAGCGCCTCCGCGTCGACGACGCCGCCCCGGCCGACGTTGATCACCGCCGCGCCGTCTTTCATGGAAGCGATGCGGCGGCGGTTCAGCATGTTCCGGGTCTGATCGGTGAGCGGCGTGTGGAAGGTGATGAAGTCCGAGCCCGCCAGCAGGTCGTCGAGCGAGGTCGGCTCGACGTCCAACCGCTGGGCGACCTCGGCCTGCAGGTACGGGTCGTAGGCCAGGACGTCCATCTCGAACGCGCGGGCGCGGCGGGCGACCCGCTGGCCGATCTGGCCGAAACCGACGATCCCCAGCGTCTTGCCGTGGAGCTCGCTGCCGACGTGGCTCTTGCGGTCCCAGCGCCCCGCCTTCAGCGAGGCGTCGGCGGCGGGGATCCGCCGCGCCAGCGCCAGCAGCAGGGCGAACGTGTGCTCCGTGGCCGAGAGCGAGTTCGCGGTCGGCGCGTTGATGACCAGCACGCCGCGTTGCGTGGCGGCGGCCACGTCGATGTTGTCGACGCCGACCCCGGCCCGGCCCACCACCCTGAGGCGGTCGCCGCCCTCCAGCACATCGCGCGTGATCTGCGTGCCGCTGCGAACGATGACGGCGTCGTAGTCGGCGATCAGCGAAGCGAGCCGCGGCCGGTCCTCGTCTTGAAGCTGGTCCACTTCCGCGCTCCGGCGCAGGACGTCGGCGCCGGCCGGCGCCAGGGGGTCGGCAATCAGGATCCGCAGCATGGAGGCGGATTGTTGCAGCGCTTCAGGAGTACGGCAAGACCGGCGGCGCGGCCCGCGAACTCGTCTTCCCCCGCGGCCCGGCAGCGGGGCCGCGGCCCGCATCACGGATACAGCAGGACCGCCTCGCGCTCGGCCCGGAATTCACCCTCGTCGTGGCGCCAGCTCGCGAACCAGGCATCGAGCGCGTCCGGCGCGTCGAGTGCGCGGCGGAAGCGGTCGCCGCCGGCCAGCAGGTCGATTGCCGGCGTGTCCGACACGAACTCGTAGGGCTCGGCCCGCCACTCGAAGGACGTCCCGAGGACGTCGCGAAACGCGAGCACCAGCTCGAAGCCCAGCCGAACCGGCCGAACGGCTCCGGCGTCCGCCACCCGCAGTTCCACGCCGGCGCAGACCCTGCCCGCGTGCTTCTGGAACTGGGGCCGGAACAGGGCGGGAATCACGGAAACCCCGTCGAGCCCGGCAGCATCGAGCCGGCAGCGGCAGCGGTCCGCGAGGGCGAGCGCGTCGGCGCCGGGCATGCCGAGCAGGTGGAACGGCCGCGTCGTGCCCCGGCCCTCGGAGACGTTGGTCGCCTCGAACAGGCAGAGCCCCGGGTAGATGGCCGCGGTGTCCGGCGCCGGCATGTTCGGCGAGGGCGCCGTCCACGACCAGCCCGTGTCCTCCCAGGTCTGCCCGCGCCGCCAGCCCTCGACCTCGAAGACGGTCAGCGGAGCGGCGGCCCAGCCACGCCGGCGCGCCTCCAGCAGGACGATCTCCGCCAGCGTCAGGCCGTGGCGCTGCGGCATCCGGAACGCGCCCACGAAGGAGGCGAAGTCCAGGTCGAGCAGGTTGCCTTCCACCTCTCGGCCGCCCAGGGGGTTCGGACGGTCGAGGATCCAGACCTCGCAGTCCGCGGCGAGCGCCGCCTCGGCGGCCCACACGGCGGTGGCGGCGAAGGTGTAGTAGCGCGCTCCCACGTCCTGGAGATCGATAACCAGCAGGTCGCAGCCGTCGAAGACCTCCGGCCGGGGACGCAGGCTGGCGGCCTGCTCGCCGTAGAGGGAGACGACCGGGGCGCCCGTCCACGGATCCCGTTCGTCCCGCGAGGCGACCATGTCCTGTTCGACGCCGTAGAAGCCGTGCTCGGGGCCGAGCAGGGCCGCCGGCGGCTGCGCCGCTCGGAGGGCCACATGGGCGTGGACGCCGTCGCGGCTCAGCGAAGCCTGGTGGCACAGGAGCGCGTAGCGGCGCCCCGCAAGAAGCCCCGCGTCGTCGAGCAGGCGGTCGAGGCCGGACCGGATCGCCATGATCGGCGGAACTACCAGACTCTAGGAGCTCGCGCCGCGGCGGTACTCGCCGCTCCGGCCGCCGCTCTTGCCTTCCAGCAGCAGGTCGGTGACGACCGCGCCGCGTTCGACCGACTTGACCATGTCGTAGAGCGCGAGAGCCGCCGCGGCGCACGCGGTCAGCGCTTCCATCTCGGCGCCGGTGCGGGCCGTGGCGACGACGCGGCTCCGGATCCTGACGCCGCCGTCGGTCGGCTCGATCTCCACCTCGATCTGGTCGAGCGGAAGGGGATGGGCCAGGGGAATCCACGTCGCCGTGCCCTTCGCGGCCTGCACGCCCGCGATCCGGGCCACGGTCAGCGCGTCGCCCTTGGGCAGGCTCTCCAGACGCTCGACGGTCGGCGCGGAGAGCAGCACGCGGCAGGAGGCTTCGGCCACGCGGCGGGTCACGTCCTTGGCGGAGACGTCGACCATGGCGGCCCGGCCGCGGCTGTCGAGGTGGCTGAAGGCGTCGGCGCTCATCCCGGCGGCGCCGGAGCGCGCGGGAGGCCGCCGGCGTCGCTCGCTAACCTACAGCAGCCCGTGGCGAAAGTCGCGCCGCCGTCGATGCGCGCTTCCGCCGCGGACCGCCGACAGCCAATGCGTCTCGCGATCGCCATACGCCACCCGGATCGCTCGCCTCCCTGAGAGTTCCCGATGCGCCTGGCCATCGTCATGCCCGTGCTCGATGAGGCGTCGCGGATACAGGCCGCCGTCGCCGCGGCGCGGCGCCACTGCGACCTGCTGATCGTCGTCGACGGCGGCAGCGGCGACGGCACCGCCGACCTGGCTGCCGGCGCCGGCGCGCGGGTCGAGACCGTGCCGCGGGCCGGGCGCGGGCTCCAGTTGCGAACGGGCGCCGACCTGGCGATCGAGGCGGGGGCCGAGGCACTGCTGTTCCTCCACGCCGACGCGCGGTTGCCGGCGGCGGCGCGACCCGCGGTGGAACGAGCGGTGAGGAACGGTGCGGCGGGCGGCGGATTCCTGATCGACTTCGAGGCGGCTCCGCGGCTGCTGCGATGGGGACGCGGGCTCATCGACGTCCGCACGCGCCGGCTGCGCCTGCCGCTCGGCGACCAGGCCCAGTTCGCGACGGCGGCCGCCTACGCCGCCTGCGGCGGCTTCCCGGACCTGCCGATCCTGGAGGACCTGGATTTCATCCGCCGCCTGCGCCGGCAGGGGCCGATCTCGATCGTCGAGCGGCGCGTGACGACGTCGTCCAGACGCTTCGTGGAGCGAGGCGTCGTGCGCACGGTGGCGACGAACTGGCTGATCTGGCTGCTGTTCGCCGCCGGCGTGAAGCCGGCGCGGCTGGCGGGCCTCTACCCCCTGGTGCGGTAGCGCCAGGAGGCAGAGGCGACGCGCCTGCATGGAGCCGGCCTTGCGGCCGGCGCGCCCTTTGGCTGCCTTCGGCGGGAGCGGGTCGGAGGACCCGCGCACGCAGCGGACCTAGTTGAGCGCGTCCTTCAGGGGACGGCTGACCTTGAACCGAACGCCGTTGCTGGCCGCGATCGTCAGGGCCTCGCCGGTCTTCGGGTTGCGCCCTGCGCGGGCCGCTCGGTGCGACACGGAGAAGCTCCCGAGGCCGGGAAGCTGCACGCGGTCGCCGCTCTGCAGATGGCTCGAGATGCTGTCGATCAGGGACTGGACGGCATCCGCCGCCTGCTTCTTGCTGAGACCCGCGCCCTCGGCGACGGCGTCTACGATGTCTGCCTTTCCGGCCATCGAACATCCTCCTCAAGAGTCGGTTATACTCGCCGGTTTTGTTCGTGAAACCCGCGAAGCCCCGAGAATCTATGGCAACACGTTGAGTATTGTCAATGTTGACATACGTTTCCGGCCGGTAGAGGCGACCTTCCCCGGCGCAGCCCAGCGCCTGCGGCCGCCTCTGGAACGCTCGATGGGTCCGGGCGTCCGCGCTGGCGCGATCCGCGCTACCCACGAACCAGTCCTTGGGCACGTCACCGCCGCGCGGACGACAGGCCCTCGCACCGGCACGCGCTTCAGCCAGCCGAACGCCGGAGCGCCTGGACGGTGAAGCCGTCGTGCTCTTCGCCCGGCAGCAGCCGCCACAGGCCCGGCGCCTGCACGTGGTCGGCCGCCGGCCGCCGCAGATCGGCGCTCAGGTCCTGCGGCTCGAAGTCGGGCCGGGACTCCCGGAAGGCCGAGACGACCTCCTCGTTCTCCTCGGGTTCGATCGAGCAGGTGACGACGACGAGCAACCCCCCGGGCCGCACGCACTCGGCCGCGCCGCGGACGAGCGACCGGGCCTGCTCCGCCAGCCGCTCGATCTCGGCCGCGCTGATGCGCCACTTGAGTTCCGGGTGCTTGCGCAGGGTGCCGGTGCCGCTGCACGGCAGGTCGACGACCACCCGGTCGAAGCGGTCGCCGAACGGGAGGGCGGCGCCGTCGGCGGCGCACAGGAACGGCGCCAGAGCCAGGCGTGCGGCGTTGCGGCGCATCGTCTGCAGGCGCGCGAGCGACACGTCGCTGGCCACGCAGAAGGCGTCCGGCTGGTCCGCCAGCAGCGCGAACGTCTTGCCGCCCGGCGCCGCGGCGATGTCGAGCACCCGTTCGCCGGGCGCGGGCGGCGGCACGAGCGCCGCCAGTTGACTCGCCTCGTCCTGGACGTAGAAGGCGCCGCGGCGCCAGGCCTCCGAGAAGAGCGGGTTGCCCCACTGGACCGTGAGGCAGTGCGGCGCCAGCACGGACGGCTCGACGCCGACATCGTCGTCGATCAACTGCTCCGCCAGCAGGGCGCGGCCGCCCCGGTCGCGGAAGGCGAGCAGATGGAGCGGCTTCGGCCGGTTGTTCGCGGTCAGGATGGCGATCGTCCGCTTCTCGCCGTAGGCGCGAAGCCAGCGTTCGACCAGCAGGTCCGGGTGCGAGTGCAGGACGCCGAGGCGGGCCGCGGGATCGGCCGCCTCGACCGGCCAGGCGTCGCGGCGGGGCGAACGGGCGATCCGCCGCAGCACGCCGTTGACGAAGCTGGCGCCGCCGGCGTGGGTGCGGCTCGCGGCCTGTTCGACCGCCTCGTTGACCGCGGCGTGCGCGGGAACCCGGTCCAGGAAGAAGAGCTGGTACACGCCCATCCGCAGCGGCGCCAGCAGGGAACGCTGGATCCGGTCCAGGGGCCGCCCGGAGGCCGAGGCGAGCACGTGGTCGATGAAGCGCAGCCAGCGCAGCGTCCCCAGCACGAGCTCCCGCAGCAGCCCATGATCCCTCGGGTCGCAGCGCTCGAGCGCGCCGTCCAGGAAGGTCGAGGCCGGCGCCCTGGACTCCAGGGTGCGCTCCAGCACGAAGGCGGCCGATTCCCGCACCTTGGCGTGGGCCGTCCGCGGCGCCTCCGCCCGGCGCCGGCGCCAACCGGGACCGGAACCCAGGTTCCGGATCGGCCGACGCCTGCTCATTCCGGCGCCCCGAAGCGCTCGCCGACCGCCAGGCGCAGGCCGTTCGCCAGGTCGACGCCGCCGACCGCGCGGCGGCCCGGCCGCTGCACGCGGTCGAGCGCCAGGGTCGATCCGCCGCCGCAACGGACCAGGGCGGCCCGGCCGAGGCCCTCGATCCGATGGCACCCCAGGAACGTGCCCGGCCCACCGGACGAGCCGGTCTTCCGACCCGCCGCCGCCTCCACGCCACCGTCGCCATCCAGCGCGGCCTGCCCACCGGGTGCGCGAGTCTTCCGACCCGCTGCCGCCGCCTCCGGGCCGCCGGCGCCAACCGGCACGTCGGGCAGGCTCACGGGCCGCGCCGCGACGATCCGCACAGCTTCGCCCCGCAGCCAGGCGCGCGACCCGGGCCACGGCTCGTAGGCGCGCACCCGGCAGGCGATGTCGCCGGCTTCCCGGTTCCAGTCCACGACGCCGTCGGCCGCGCGGAGCATCGGCGCATGGGTCGCGCGCGCGCCGCACTGCGGCCGGGGCGCGACCTCGCCGCACTCCAGGCCGTCGAGCGTGCGGACGAGCAGCCGGGCGCCGGCGGCGGCAAGGCGCGGCGTCAGCTCGCCGGCGGTCTCGCGTGGGCCGATCGCCACTTCCTCCCGAAGCAGGATCGGCCCGGTGTCGAGTCCTTCCTCCATGACCATCGTGGTGACTCCCGTCACCGTGTCGCCGTTCGCGATCGCCGCCTGGATCGGCGAGGCGCCGCGCCAGGCCGGCAGCAGGGAGGCGTGGACGTTCAGGCAGCCGCCGGCCGGCAGCTCGAGCAGCGCCCGCGGGAAGATCCTGCCGTAGGCCGCGACGACGGCCAGGTCGGGGTCCAGCGCGCGGAGCCGTTCGAGGAACTCGTCGTCCCGCACCTTCGCCGGCTGCAGCAGGTCGATGCCGTGCCGGGCCGCCCAGCGGGCGACCGGCGGTTCGGCGAGCCGGCCGCCCCGGCCCGCGCGCCGGGCAGGCTGGCTGACGACCGCGAACGGACGGCGGCCCGCCGCGTCCAGGGCGGCCAGCGACGGCACCGCGAACTCCGGCGTGCCGAAGAAGACGATCCTCTCGAAGCTCGGCCGCGCGGACATGAGCGCGAGCCTAGCGCCCGACGTTCTCCGGCCCCCTTCGGCGAATGCGGGTCAGGCACCCGGCTGGCGACTACTCGAACGCGATCTGCGACTGGTCGATCTCTTCGAAGTAGTCCGGGGGCACGAGGACGTCCCGGGGCTTGCTACCCTGGGCCGGGCCCAGGATGCCGTCCTGCTCCATCAGATCGACGAGGCGCGAGGCGCGCGAAAAGCCCACCCTCATGCGGCGCTGGAGGAAGCTCGCCGATCCCATCCGTTCCGAGACGACCAGCCGGGCCGCCTCGTCGTAGAGGACGTCGCCGCCGCCGTTGTCGCCGCCGTGCGCGGAACGCTCCTCCGGCGGCGGCGCCAGCACGGCCGGGTCGAGGTTGGGCTGGCCCTGGCGCTTGAGCCAGCGAACCAGCGCCGCCGTTTCCTGCTCGGTCACGAAGGCGCCGTGGAGGCGAAGCGTCCGGGCGCTGCCCGGCGGCATGAACAGCATGTCGCCCTTGCCAAGCAGTTTCTCGGCGCCGACCTGGTCGAGGATCGTGCGCGAGTCGTGCCGGGTCGCCGCCGCGTACGAGATCCGGCACGGGAAGTTCGCCTTGATCGTGCCGGTCAGGACGTCGACGGACGGGCGCTGGGTGGCGACGATCAGGTGGATGCCGACCGCGCGCGCCATCTGCGCCAGCCGGGCGATCGAGGTCTCGACCTCGGACGAGGCGACCATCATCAGGTCGGCCAGTTCGTCGATCACGATCACGTAGTACGGGAGCGGTTCGAGACTGCGCGGTTCGGCGGGTTCGTCCGCCTCCTCGTCCCGCAGCCGCAGCCGGCGGGCCACCTCCGGATCGGCGATCGCCTCGTTGTAGAAAGCGATCGACCGGACGTGAACCTCGGCGAGCAGACGGTAGCGGCGCTCCATCTCGGCCACCGCCCAGCGCAGCGCGTTCGAAGCCTGCTTCGGCTCCACCACGACCGCAGTCTTCAGGTGCGGGATGTCCGCGTAGACCCCGAGTTCGATCCGCTTCGGGTCGATCAGGATGAACTGGACTTCGTCGCTCCGCGCCCGGTAGAGGATCGAGGTCAGCATGCCCTGGAGGCCGACGCTCTTGCCGGCGCCGGTGGCCCCCGCGACCAGCAGATGCGGCATCTTCGCGAGGTCCGCGAAGTACGGTTCGCCGCGAAGCGTCCGCCCGAGCGCCATGGTGAGCGGGGACTTGCCGTCCCGGCACTCCGGTTCGGCCAGGAGGCTGCCCAGCGGAATGATCGTCCGGCGCTTGTTCGGCACCTCGATGCCGAGGGTGGACCGGCCGGGCATCCGCTCGATCCGGATCGCCTCGGCCTTGAGCGAGAGCGCCAGGTCGTCCTGCAGGTTGACGATCTGGGCGACCTTGACGCCGGGCGCCGGGCGGAACTCGAACACGGTGATGACCGGGCCGGGGCTGATCCCCTCGATCGTGCCTTCGACGCCGAACTCGGCGCAGCGGGCCCGGATCAGTTCGCCGAGTTCCCGTAGTTCGTCCTCGTCGACCTCGGCGTTCACTTCGTCGCTGAAGAGCAGGTCGAGCGGCGGCAGCTCCGCGTTCTCCGCCTGCGGCTCGGCCTGCTCCGCCGCCCCGGCCGCGGCCGTCGGGGGCGCCGGCGCGGGGGCTGGCGCGGCCTCGACCGGCGCCGATCGGGCGGCCTTCGCCTTTGCCTTCGCCTTCTTCCGCGCCGAGCGGCGCAGCGGAAGGTCCGCGAGCGGCGCCTCGCCAGCCTCCGCGTCGGCCTTCTCCTCGCCGCGGTCGGAGGCGCCGGCAGCCTTCGGCTTCTTCTTCCGCGGCCTCGGCTTGAGCCCGACGAAGAACGCCTTGAGCCCAACGAAGAGTGCCTGGAGCCGTCGCCAGCCGGCGGCGAGAGACTCGTCCAGGCTGCCGCGCATGGTCAGCGCGATCCCGAACACGAGGGCCGAGAAGGCGATCACTCCGGCGCCGATCCCGCCCAACTGGCTCGCGACCCCGCCGGCGATCGTCGAGCCCAGGAAGCCGCCGGCGACGAGGGGTTCGCCCCGGAACGACACCTCGCCCGCGGCCAGCGCGATCAGCGTCGGCGTGGCGACCAGGGCGAGGAAGATGCCGATTCCCTGCAGGACGGACGGAGCGTCCGCGCGAGCGCGCACCAACCGGTAGCCCAGGGCGAGGACCGCCAGCGCCACCGCGAGCACGGCGAACCCGAAGAACCCGTAGCCGGCGGCGGCGACGTGGGCGCCCACCGGCCCGATCAGGTTCCCCGTCTCGGCCGGTTCGTCGGCGCTCCGCATGAAGCTCGGGTCGCTCGGCTGGTAGCTCAGCAGACTGAGCAGCAGCAGCGCGCCGAGCATGAGCAACAGCAGGCCGACCAGTTCTCCGGCCTTGCCGGCCGGAAGACCGGCGGCCAGCGCAAAGCGCCTGGGGCGATCATCCGAGCGAATCATCGACGCCCTCCCACGAAGCGTTGACGGGAACATGCACGGGCCGACGATTGTATCCGATGTAGCCGAATATGGCTATATTCCTGTGGTTTGGCGGATCGGCGCCGCCGATTCAGGCCCGTGCCGGCCGCCGCCGGGCGCGGAACAGCGCGACGAACTCCGCCAGGCCGAGGGCCTCCGCGCGGACCTTCGCCGGCAGTCCCAGGGCCGCGATCGCGGCCGCCGCCGCGGGCCGTCCCAGCGATGGGCCCAGGTTGTTCAGCAGGGTCTTCCGGCGCTGGCCGAACGCGGTTCGCACCAGCGCCCTGAAGTCGGCCCAGTCGTCGTCCGCGACGGCGGGCTCGATCCGTTCCAGGCCGACGAAGGCGCTCGTGACGGCCGGCGGCGGCACGAAGCTCCCCGGCGGAACGAGGTTGAGCCGGCGGGCGGCGGCCCGGGCCCGGGTCAGCACGGTCAGCGCGCCGTAGGCGCCGTCGCCCGGCGCGGCGGTCAGCCGGTCCGCGACCTCGCGCTGAACCAGGAAGGCCGACCGCAGGCCGACCGGGGCGCGCTCGAGGACCGCGGAGACGATCCGGGTGGCCACGTTGTAGGGCAGATTGCCGGCGATCCGGGTCGCGGCCGGCGCACGGCCGTAGCCGAGGTCGCAGGCGTCGCCCACGGCGAGCCGGAGCCTGGGGTCGGCGAGGCGCCGGCGCAGCGCGAAGGCCCAGGCCGGATCGAGTTCGCAGGCGAACACGCGGCTAGCGCCCCGCTCGAGCAGCAGCCGCGTCAGGACGCCGCCGCCGGGACCGATCTCGATCACCGTCCGGCCGGACACGTCCAGGAAGTCGACCGCGGGCGCCGCCGATTCCGCGTGGCGAAGGTGGTGCTGGCCCAGGGATCGGCGGAGCGGCGGATCGCTCCTGCGCGGCGAGGCGGTCACCGGGCCGCACGGTAGCAGCCGGCGGCGGGGGACCCGGACTGGACGTTGTTGGCGGACGCGGGTGGTTCTGCAGATGTGGGTGCCGGGGTGCCAACGAGGAGCGGAGCTTCCAAGCGGCTGCTTCGTGCGTCGGCATAAGCTCGGCGTTCCTGTCACGAGCGCCGTGATCCCTCACCGTCCTTCAGGAGCCGTCATGGATTCAACGAGCCCGCAACCGAGCCGACCGGAAGAGGCGCCGCCCTGGGAGCCGACTGCCTGCATTCTTTGCGAGTGCAACTGCGGCATCCAGATCCAGCTCGGCGGCGACGACGGGCGGCAGTTTGCGCGCATTCGCGGCGACCGGGCGAATCCGGTGTCGAAGGGGTACGTCTGCCAGAAGGCCGGCCGGCTGAACCACTACCAGAACAGCCGCGACCGGCTGCTGTCGCCCATGCGCCGACGGCCGGACGGCGGTTACGAGGAGATCGACTGGGACACGGCGATCCGCGAGGTCGCCGAGCGGCTGTCGGGCGTGCGCGACCGCTTCGGCGGCGAGTCGATCTTCTACTATGGCGGCGGCGGCCAGGGGAACCACCTGCCGGGCTTCTACGCCCGCTCCACCCTGCGCGCGCTCGGCTCCACGTTCCGCTCCAACGCGCTCGCGCAGGAGAAGACGGGCGAGTTCTGGGTCGCCCAGCAGATGGCCGGCGCGCCTTCGCGGGGCGACTTCGAACATTGCGAGGTCGGGGTGTTCCTGGGCAAGAACCCGTGGCAGTCGCACGGCATCCCCCGCGCGCGGGTGACGCTGCGCGAGCTCTCGAAGGACCCGGAGCGCTGCCTCATCGTGATCGACGTCCGGCGCACGGAGACCGCCGACCTGGCCGACATCTTCCTTCAGGTGAAGCCGGGCAGCGACGCCTGGCTGCTGGCGGCGATGCTGGCAGCCCTGCTGGAGGAGGACCTGACGGACGCGGACTTCATCGCCCGGCACACGGACGGCTTCGAGGACGTGCGCCCCTGGCTGGAGCGGATCGACGTCGCCGCCGCCTGCGCCGCGTGCGGCGTGCCCGAGGAGCAGGTCCGGCTCGCCACGCGCCGCATCGCGGCCGCGTCGAGCGTCGCCGTGTTCGAGGACCTCGGCGTCCAGATGAACCGCAACTCGACCCTCGTCAGCTACCTGCAGCGGCTGGTCTGGATGCTGACCGGCAACTTCGCCAGGCACGGCGCCCAGAACGTCTCCACCTCCCTGGTCCCGATCGCCGCGTCGCGGTCCGCCGGACCGCGGAAGACGCCGGTGACCGGCGCTCCCGTCATCGCCGGCCTCGTGCCCTGCAACGCGATCGCCGAGGAAATCGTCACCGAGCACCCGAAGCGCTTCCGCGCGATGATCGTCGAGAGCGCGAACCCGGCGCACTCCCTGGCGGACAGCAACGCGATGCGCGAGGCGTTGCGGGCGCTCGAATGCGTCGTCGTCATCGACATCGCGATGACCGAGACCGCCCGCCTGGCCGACTACGTCCTGCCCGCGACCACGCAGTACGAGAAGGCGGAGGCGGTGTTCTTCAACTTCGAGTTCCCGGACAACGCCTTCTTCCTGCGCCGGCCGCTGCTCGATCCTCCGGCCACCGACAAGGCGGGACCGCTGCCGGAGCCGGAGATCCACTGCCGGCTCACGGAAGCCCTGGGCGGCTACTCGCAGGGGCAGGTCGACGAACTGCGGGCGGCCCTGCGCGACGGCGGCCGGACCGCGTTCGGGCTCGCCTTCCAGGCCGCGACCCGGAACGACCCGCGCCTCGCCGGCGTCGCTCCGGCGCTCCTCTACCGCACCCTGGGCGAGACGCTGCCGGACGGCCTGGAGTCCGCCGCCGCGTTGTGGAGCGCGGCCCACATCTGCGCCCACCGGTTCGGCGACTCGATCCGGCGCGCCGGCATCGAAGGCGAGGGGCCCGCGCTCGGCGAAGCCCTCTTCGACGCGATCGTCGACAGCCCGACCGGCCTGGTGTTCTCGAGCGACCCGCCCGAGGTCTCCTGGCAGCGCGTCGGGACGGCGAACGGGCGCCTCCAGCTCGCGATCCCGGAGCTTTACGGCGCGATCGAGGAACTTCTCGCCGAAGCCGGCCCAGGCATCACCAGCCCGTCGTTCCCGCTCGTGCTCTCCGCGGGCGAGCGGCGCTCCTACACCGCGAACACGATCTACCGCGACCCGGCCTGGCGGCGGAAGGCGATGGAGGAGGCGCTCGCCCTCTCGGCTGCCGACGCTGCGGAACTCGAGATCGCCGACGGCGACCGCGTCCGCCTGGTGACGCCACGCGGCGCCGCCGAAGTTCCGGCGATGGTCAGCGACCGGATGCAGGCGGGGCACATATCGCTGCCGAACGGCCTCGGGCTGGACTACCCGGACGAGGCCGGCGAGCGCGAGAGCGACGGCGTCGCGCCCAACGAACTGACGAGCGCCGCGGATCGCGACCCGATCGCCGGCACGCCGTGGCACAAGAGCGTGCCGGCGCGCCTGGAGCGCATTGCCGATGCCGGCTAGCGCCGGCCCGCGTTGCTCGCCGGAAGGGCGGACCGAGGTCGACCCGGGGATCCGTGCCGTGACCGGGAGAGACGACGGCGGGAGAACGCCGGTCGAAGATCTCGCGGCGAGAGCCGCGGCCGCTCTCCGGGAAGTCGCCGGCACGGCGGTCGCCGAAGACTCGCGGCGCGACGGCCTGACCGGCCTTCGCAACGGCGAGGCGCTGCACGGCGCGCTCACCGAGGCGATCCAGGCGACCCAACGCGATGGCGGCCATGTCGGCCTGCTCTTCATCGACCTGGACCGTTTCAAGCGCGTGAACGACCGCCACGGCCACGTGACCGGCAGCCGCATCTTGAGCCGTGTGGCGAGGCTCGTCGATGCCGCCGCGAAGCGGGCAGGAGGTCTTGCCGCCCGCTACGGCGGCGACGAGTTCGTCGTCGTCCTGCCCGGCGCCGACCTCGATGGGTGCCTGCGGCGCGCCGAGGGTCTCCGGTCTGCCCTGGCCGCCACCCTCCTGCCCGGCGGCGAGCCACCGCGTCGCCGTCCGCTGGTCCGCGTGACCTGCTCCATCGGCGCCGCCTCCGTGCGGCCCGAGGCTGGCGGCGACCGCGACGAGACGTCGGCCCAGGCGGATGCCGCAACGCGCCTGCTGCAACTGGCCGACAACGCGATGTACGACGCCAAGCGCGCCGGCCGCAACCGCGTGGCCGCCGCCGGCGCCGAAGCAGCCACCGGCGCGCTGGGTGCGCGGGTCCTCTGACCCGCTGCCGCCGAAGGCGGCGAACGGTGTCGCCGCCGGCCTCTGGCCGGCGACCTTGTTGTCCGGGCTGCGCCGCTTCGCGGCTTCGCCCGCGGGCGGGTCAGAGGACCCGCGCACCCAGCTACTCGAGGCCGCAACGGCGGATCCAGAACGGTTCCGGCGCTGTTTCGGGCAAACGGGTCACCGCCGGCAAATCGTGAGCGGCGACGAAGTCGAGGCGATGGCGGCGTAGCGACACGGCGCCGATCGAGAGCGGCCAGGGCGGACGCCGGAAGGCGAACAGACTGAAGGAGACCGCGGGACGACCGTCGGCGTCGACCGAGAGCACGTCCGGCGGCGAGTCTTCCTGCCCGGTCGACCAGTCGAGACCGAACCACAACTCCTCGAAGGCCGCCAGCCAGCCCGGCGGAAGACCCGGCCACGACTGGATCCCGCGATGCGCCGCGGCCCGGAGATCCGGGTCTCCCTCGAAGGCGGCCGCGGCCAGCAGCAACGGCTCGGCCAGGATGGCGCGGGCCGCCCGCGCGGCCACCCGCGGATCGGCTGCCTCGGCGCCGGCTCCGCGCTCCAGGCGCATCAGTTCGAACGGGGCGAGCGCCGACAGGGGATCGAGGTCGCACGCCCGCTCGAGCGCCTGCAGCCGCATGTCGACGTCCATGGCCTGATCGACTCCGGCCATCAGCCACAGGGGCGCCAGACCGTCGGCGGCCTCGGCTGCGGCCCAGGGATCGAGTCGGACGTGGTACAGCGGGAAGGACGGCTCCCGGGCGGCCGCCCGGCCAAGGAGATCGGTCGTTCCCGCGGTCTCGGCCGCCACCGCGAGTTCGTACGCCCGAGCGGCGGATGTCCGCTGCCAGGTCCAGCCCAGGGCGACGACCAGCCAGAGATGGAAGGCGATCCGAAGTCCTCGCCGCCAGCGGCCTCTCTCCAGGGTCGGAGGCGGCCGGCCAGACGCAGCGGCTGCGAGGCCCAGGTTCAGGATCACGACCGCGGGAACCGCCGTCACGACCGCGAAGACGCCGAAGGCCAGGCAGACTCCGGCGCCCAGCAGGCCCAACAGCGCGGCGGCCAGCAGCGCCCGGTCCGTGCCAACGGCGGCGTCCTCCCCTACGCCAGCCGGCGCGGGGGACGGTCGGACCAGTTCGCTCAGCCGCCGATGGCCGTATCTGCCAGCAACGGCCAGCAGCAGGAGCGAACCGACAACGCCCAGTTCGTACGGCGCCTGGGCCAGCAGGCTATGCGCGTCCGTCACCACCTCGCCGGGCGGATGGACGCCCGGCGCCGGCCGCCAGTGGTTCGCCAGGGTCCAGCTCGTGGACCCCGGACCCCAGCCGAGAACCGGACGCTCCGCGAAGCCGGAGAGAGCCGCCTCGGCATAGGTGCGGCGCGCCAGGAGCGACGGATCCTCAAGCCGCAGCACCGCGCCGAGACGGCCGATCGGGCCCGGCACGTCGAGCCGGGAACCCGCCCAGGCTGTCGCGAGCGCCAGTCCGGCGGCGAGCGCCAGCAACGCGACGAGCGGGGCGAGCAGCCGGCGTCCTCTGCTTCGCCAGAGGATCCACGCCGCGGCCGCCGCCGCCTGCACGGCCAGCGCCGCCAGCCCGGACATCGAGCCGGTGGCCGCCAGCGTCCAGACCAGCGCCGCGCCGACGAAGAGCGCCGCGCCCTGACGCAGCCGCGGCCGGTCCGGCGCGCCGCCGCGCGGCTCTCCGTCGCCGGGCCGGGACGCCGTGCCGGCCGCGCGCCAGGCGCCGAGCACCGCAAGCGGCAGGATCGCCACGAGCACCAGCGCCAACTGGTTGTGGTGGCCGATCGGCAACGCGGCCCGGCCCTGTTCGTGAAGCGGCTGCATGGCCAGCGCCCAGGCGGACGCCGCCACGCCGACCGCGGCGCAGCCGCCGAGGGTCCAGCGAACGGCCGCCGCCGAGCCGAGCAGCCGGCCGATGCCCGCCGCCGCCCAGGCCGCGGGCAGGAGGAAGAGAACGATCGCCTCGCCGGCGCGGGCGACCGGGGAGAGAAGCCAGCTCAGGGCGACGGAGAGCCAGAGCGCGCCGAGCAGGGCTGGCCACCAGTTCCGCCCCGGCGACTCCCGGACGCCGAGCGCCAGCGGATCCAGGAAGGACCGGCGGCCTGGGAGCGCGAACAGGAGCAGCAGAACTGCGCCGGCAGCCAGGGAGAAGGCGGCAGCGCCGCGGTGGAACGTGCCGGCGTGGAACAGCATCGCCGCCAGGGCGGACACGACGGCGAGGCCGGCGAGCGTTCTCGGGGCGTGCGCCACCGAAGGGCTCAGGAACCCGAACCGTGAACGCCGGTGGCGCCGGAGCGGCGGCTCAGGCGCATCGCGACTTCAGGCGCTTCGCGCAGGCAGGTCCAGAGGATGCGAAGCGAGGTCAGGAAGGCCCGCCAGCCGGTCCGGAACGCGACCGCCGGCCGCGCGG
The DNA here is from genome assembly GCA_963666565.1 of Thermoanaerobaculia bacterium. Lineage (GTDB taxonomy): Bacteria > Acidobacteriota > Thermoanaerobaculia > Multivoradales > Multivoraceae > Multivorans. The sequence goes on from OY762911.1 coordinate 308,265, forward strand.
CGATCTCCGGATAGCCCCGACCGTCCGTCCTGGCCTTCTCCCAGCCGGCGAACAGGCGCCCCCAGGGGCTCGCCAGCGCCTCGGCCATCTGCCGCTTCGCCTTGTACGGATACCAGAAGGTGTCGTGGTAGAGGACGCTCGCCAGGTACGCCCAGGGCGCGAGAAACGTGCGGAGCGACCACTCGACGGGTCGCCGCAGCGGCCCCCAGTAGATCTTGTGCTGCATCCGCGCGGCGAACGTCATCTTGCGGAAAGGACCGACGAAGCCCCAGCTCTTCCCCGCAACCGCCGGATCCCCCGCGATCTCGATGTCTCGCGGATCGCCGCAACCGAGGCCGAGATCGTGCGCGAGGCGGATGTAGCGGATCGACAGCGGGTCGAATCCCATCAGCTTCGCGGCCACGGCGTCGATCGCCACCTGGTCCGCGCTGGCCAGGATCGCGTTGCCAACTCGCGGGATCATGCAGCGCGGCCCCGGCCCGTCGCCGGCAAACGTGCCGTCCATCGCCGCGAAGACGCCCCGGTGGATGCGCTGCTGGATCATCAGCAGGTCGACCAGGGTCTCGTGGATGACCGGGTGGGTCCAGTGCCGGCGCTCGTTCAGCAATCCCCCGAACGCGTTCTTCATCGCCCCGGTCGTCGTCGTGAAGACGTGGGTCTTCACCGTCGGCAGGTGGATGATGTTCTCGCCGACGAACCGCGCCGGGATGTGGAAGCCCCGCGGGTACACGTCGTTCAGGCACAGGAAGCGCTCCGCCAGGTCGCCCACGGCGTCCCGGACCGGCAGCCACTCCTCGCCCTCCTCGTACAGGTGAACGTTGCGCAGGCCGTGCGCCTCGACGACGTCGATCTGCTTGTTCTCCCGCTCGCCCAGACGCGCGTCGATCACGACCGTCCGGTTGTGGCAGCCGTGGATCAGGGCCGGGTCGTAGCCGTCCTTCTTCATCGCCCGCACGACGCCTTCGAGCTGCCAGGGCGTGGTCGAACTGCCCGGGTAGAAGAAGTGCCAGGAGATGTTGATCTTGAGCGCCGTGTCGACGGACGGATCGACCACCTCGCGGTAGCCCGCGAGATTCAGGAGCTCGTGGTAGTCGGCCAGGATCGAACCGGGCGCCGTCGGCAACACGGCGACCCGCGAGCTCAATTCGGCGCCCCCCGCGCGCCCCCGCACATGGCGGCCCGGCAACGCGGGCCGTTCGGCGAACGGAAGCGATCGCGACCGGCGCTCAATTCGGCGCCCCCCGCGCGCCCCCGCACATGGCGGCCCGGCAACGCGGGCCGTTCGGCGAACGGAAGCGATTCGCGACCGGCGCTCAATTCGGCGCCCCTCGCGCGCCCCCGCACATGGCGGCCCGGCAAGGCGGGCCGTTCGGCGAACGGAAGCGATTCGCGACCGGCGCTCAATTCGGCGCCCCTCGCGCGCCCCTCGACATGGCGGCCAGGAAATCGCCGTTCGACAGCGTGTTCTTCAGCCGCTCCTGGAGCACCTCCATCGCCTCGACCGTGGGCAGCGGGTTCAGCACCTTGCGCAGCACCCATACCCGTTGCAACTCGTCCGGCGACAGCAGCAGTTCCTCCTTGCGGGTGCCGGACTTCTCGATGTCGATCGCGGGGAAGATCCGCTTGTCGACCAGCTTGCGGTCCAGGTGGAGCTCGGAGTTGCCGGTGCCCTTGAACTCCTCGAAGATCACGTCGTCCATCCGGCTGCCGGTGTCGACCAGCGCGGTGGCCACGATGGTCAGGGAACCGCCGCTCTCGATGTTCCGGGCGGCGCCGAAGAACCGCTTCGGCCGCTGCAGGGCGCTCGCGTCGATGCCGCCGGACAGCACCTTGCCCGACGGCGGCTGCATCGTGTTGTAGGCGCGGGCCAGCCGGGTGATCGAGTCGAGCAGGATGACGACCTCCTTGCCGTACTCGACCAGCCGCTTCGCCTTCTCGATCACCATCTCGGCGACCTGGATGTGGCGCGAGGCGGGTTCGTCGAAGGTGGACGAGACGACCTCCCCGCGAACGGACCGCTCCATGTCCGTCACTTCCTCGGGGCGCTCGTCGATCAGCAGGACGACCAGCAGCACTTCCGGGTGGTTCGTGGCGATCGAGTTCGCCAGGGACTGCAGGAGCATCGTCTTGCCGGTACGCGGCGGCGCGACGATCAGGGCGCGCTGGCCCTTGCCCATCGGCGCGACCAGGTCGGTGACCCGCGACGACAGGTCGCCGGCGACCTCCAGGCGAAGCCTCTCCTCGGGATACAGCGGCGTCAGGTTGTCGAAGAAGATCTTCTGCCGCACCACGTCCGGGTGCTCGAAGTTCACCGCCTCCAGCTTCATCAGGGCCAGGTAGCGCTCGCCCTCCTTGTACGGCTTGCGCACCTGGCCGGAGACGGTGTCCCCGGTGCGCAGATCGAAACGCCGGATCTGGCTGCGGGAGACGTAGATGTCGTCCGGCCCCGGCATGTAGCTGTACTCGGGAGCGCGCAGGAAGCCGAAGCCGTCGTTCACCCGCTCGAGCACCCCTTCGCCGAACGCCAGGCCGCTCCTCTCGGTCTGCTTCTCCAGGATCTTGAAGGTCAGCTCCTGCCTGGCCATGCCGGCGGCGCCCTCGACGTCCAGCTCGCGGGCGAGCTTGAGGATGTCGGGGTTGCTCAGGTCCTTCATGGCCTTCAGATCGAAGGCCAGATCGGCGCTCTGCGCGGCCCTCGAGCCGCCTCCTCCATCACGCCCGTCTTCACGGGCTGCATCGGTCGTCATGTTCCTCATCCTTGCCCGAAGAAGCCCGCCGGCCCTGATTTTCAGGGGTCGAGCAACTCCTTGTACAGCCGGGAGACTCCTTCTCCGGTTCGAGACGACACGGGGAACAGCTCGGCCCCGGTCGCCATTCCCAACAGGTCCCTGACCCTGGCAAGGGCACCGGCCCGAGCCCCCCGCTTCACCCGGTCGATCTTGGTCACCGCCACGACGGGTTCGAGTCCCAAGCCCTGGAGGTATCCGTACGCTTCGGAGTCGAGCGGCGTACCGGCGACCTTACCATCGACCAGCAGGACGACCCGGACCGGACCGGCGGCCGACCGGAAGTACCGCTCGACGCGCCGGCCCCAGGCCTCCCGTTCGCTCTTCGAGACCCGGGCGTACCCGTAGCCGGGAAGATCGACGACGTACCAGGAGTCGTCGACCAGGAAGAAGTTGACGCTCCGGGTCCGCCCCGGCCGGGAGCTCGTCCGCGCCAGGTTCTTTCGGCCGAGCAGCCGGTTGATCAGGCTCGACTTGCCGACGTTCGAGCGGCCGGCGAAGGCGAACTGCGGCCGGCCGTCCCGGGGCAGATCGGCCGCCCGGACGGCGGAGACGACGAAGCGGGCGTCACGGACCCTCAAGGTCCCGCTCGACTTCCTGAGTGGGCCTCGTCAGTGCGCGACGTTGGCGGGCGGCGCTTCCGAGGCGGGCTTCCGGAACTCGGGCGCAACGTCGGGCGCCCTCTGCACGACGCCGTCGAAGACGATCTCCAGGACCTCGTCCATCGACTCGACGAGGTGGAACTTCATCTTGTCGCGGACTTCCTCGGGCACCTCCTCCAGGTCCTTGTCGTTCTCCTTCGGCAGGAGAATCTCGAAGATCCCGGCGCGGTACGCGGCCAGCACCTTGTCCTTGATGCCGCCCACCGGCAGCACCTTTCCGCGCAGCGTGATCTCGCCGGTCATCGCCACGTCGCCGCGCACGGGCACGCCCAGCAGGGACGAGATGAGCGCCGAGGCCATCGTGATGCCCGCGGACGGACCGTCCTTGGGGATGGCGCCCTCCGGCACGTGGATGTGGAGGTCCCGGTCGGCGTGGAAGCCGGGCTCCAGGCCGAAGCCGTCGGCGCGGCTCCGCAGGTAGGACATGGCGGCCCGCGCCGACTCCTTCATCACGTCGCCCAGCTTGCCGGTGAGGATCAGCTTGCCGGTGCCCTTCATCAAGCCGACCTCGCTCTGCAGCAGCTCGCCGCCCGCCTGGGTCCAGGCCAGGCCGGTGGCGACGCCGACCTCGGACTCGTCGAGCTTCTTGTGGGGCCGGTACTTCGGCTTGCCGAGCAGGTCCCCGACCAGGTCCCGGTCGACGGCGATGGCAGGTTCCGCGTCCTCGGCCTTCGCCGCTGCCCTGGCCTTCGCCGCCTTGCCCTTCGCCTTGGCCCGCGCCTTCAGCTTCTTCGCGCGGCCCTCCTCGACCAGCCGGCGGGCCAGCTTGCGGCACACCGCCGCGATCTCGCGCTCCAGGCTGCGAACGCCCGCCTCGCGGGTGTAGGAGTCCATCAGGTGGCTCAGGCTCTCCTCGCCGAAGCGAATCGCGTCCTCGGTCAGCCCGTGGCTCTCCAGTTGCCTCGGCACCAGGAACTGCCGCGCGATCTCCAGCTTCTCGTTGGGCGTGTAGCCGGCGAGCTGGATGATCTCCATCCGGTCCTTGAGCGCCGGCGGAATCGGGTGCTCCACGTTGGCCGTGGCGATGAACATGACCTTCGAGAGGTCGTACTCGATGTCCATGTAGTGATCGACGAAGGCGTCGTTCTGCTCCGGGTCGAGCACCTCGAGCAGCGCGGACGACGGGTCGCCCCGGAAGTCCGTCGACATCTTGTCGACCTCGTCGAGCAGGAAGACCGGGTTGACCGTGCCCGCCCGCTTCATCATCTGGACGATCTGGCCGGGGAAGGCGCCGATGTAGGTGCGCCGGTGACCGCGAATCTCGGCCTCGTCGCGGACGCCGCCAAGGGACAGGCGCACGAACTTGCGGCCGGTGGCGGCGGCGATGGACTTGGCCAGCGACGACTTGCCGACTCCGGGCGGGCCGACGAAGCAGATGATCGAGTTCTGGTTCTTGTGGGTGAGCTGGCGGACGGCGAGGAACTCGAGCACCCGCTCCTTGACCTTCTCCAGGCCGTAGTGCCCCTCGTCCAGCATCCGCGCCGCCTTCGTCAGGTCCTTCAGCTCGCGGCTGCGCTTCTTCCACGGCACGGAGACCAGCCAGTCGACGTAGTTCCGCGAGACGGTCGCCTCCGCCGACACCGGCGGCATCGCCTCCAGCCGCCGCAGTTCCTGCTCGGCCTTCTCGCGCACGAGCTTCGGCGCGCCGGACTTCTCGATCCGCTGCTTCAGTTCGGCGATCTCGTCGCCGCGGTCGTCCTTGCGGCCCAGTTCGTGGTGAATCGCCTTGATCTTCTCGTTGAGGTAGTACTCCTTCTGGGCCTTCTCCATCTGCTTCTTGACCTGCACGTTGATCCGCTTGTCGATGTTGATCTTCTCGACCTCGACATCGAGCAGGTCGTGCACGGCCTGCAGGCGCTCGTAGGGGTTCAGGGTCTCCAGCAGGGTCTGCTTCTCGGACGTCGACACGGTCAGGTGCGCGGCCAGGGCGTCGGCGAAGCGGTCCGGATCGTCGAGCTTCAGCGTCGACATCAGGCTCTCGAAGGCCAGGTGATGGGACATCTTCGCGTACTGCTCGAAGCTGTTGAGCAGCTTGCTCATGTAGACCTGAACCTTGTCGTCCGCCGGGTAGTGGATCTCGTAGACCTCGACCTCCGCCTCGAAGGCGCCGTCGATCTCCTCCAGCGTCCGCAGCTCGGCGCGGCGCAGCCCCTCGACCATCACCTTGACGTTGCCGTTCGGCAGCTTGACGTTCTGCACCACGCGCGCGACGACGCCGATCCGGTGGATGTCGTCGATGCCCGGGTCGTCGACCTTCGGATCGCGCTGCGCCACGAGGAAGATCAGCTTGCCGGCCGTGCGCAGCGTGTGCTCCAGTGCCAGCACGGAGCCGCGGCGACCGACGATGAAGGGCGCCATCATCTGCGGGAACACGACCATGTCCCGCAACGGCACCACCGGCAGCCGGTCGCTTGAGGTGGAAACGTATCCCGAGGCCATCCCTAACCCGCTTTCTCGTACACGGTCAGCGGCTGTATGCCGTTGACCACCACATCCTCGTTGATGACGCACTCCTTGACGCCGGCTTCCGACGGCAGGCCGTACATCAGTTCCAGCATCAGTTCCTCGAGGATGATCCTGAGTCCGCGGGCGCCGACGTTGCGCTTCATCGCCTGCCGGGCGACCGCGCGCAGCGCCTCCGCGGTGAAGGTGAGCTTGACGTCCTCGAACTCGAACATCGCCTCGTACTGCCGCACGAGCGAATTCTTCGGTTCGGTCAGGATGCGGACCAGGGCGTCCTCGTCAAGCTGTTCCAGGGTCGCCACGACCGGCAGCCGGCCGACGAACTCGGGGATCAGGCCGTACTTGATCAGGTCCTCGGGCAGCACGTGGCGGAGCATCTCGCCCGCCCGTTTGTCGCGGTCCTTGATGTCGGCGCCGAAGCCCATCGTCTTCTCGTTGATCCGCCGTTCGATCCGCTCTTCCAGACCGACGAACGCGCCGCCGCAGATGAAGAGGATGTTCGTCGTGTCGATCTGGAGGAACTCCTGGTGCGGGTGCTTGCGACCGCCCTGGGGCGGCACGTTGCACTGCGTGCCCTCCAGGATCTTGAGCAGCGCCTGCTGGACGCCCTCGCCGGACACGTCCCGCGTGATCGACGGGTTGTCGCCCTTGCGGCAGATCTTGTCCACCTCGTCGATGTAGACGATGCCGCGCTGGGTCTTCTCCTTGTCGCTGCCGGACGCCTGGTAGAGCTTGAGAATGATGTTCTCGACGTCCTCGCCGACGTAGCCGGCCTCGGTCAGGGTGGTCGCGTCGGCGATCGTGAACGGCACGCTCAGCAGCCGCGCCAGCGTCTGCGCCAGCAGCGTCTTGCCGGTGCCCGTCGGGCCGATGAGCAGGATGTTCGACTTCTGGAGCTCGACGTCGGTCCGGGCCCGCTCGCCGAAGTCGATCCGCTTGTAGTGGTTGTAGACGGCGACGGCGAGTTTCTTCTTGGCCTGCTCCTGGCCGATCACGTAGTCGTCGAGGAGCTTCTTCAGCTCCTGGGGCTTGGGCAGCGCGGCCTCCTGGCGCTGCTCCAGCATCCGGTCCTCGGCGATGATGTCGAGGCAGATGTCGACGCACTCGTCGCAGATGAAGACGGTCGGGCCGGCGATGAGCTTCTTGACCTCGCGCTGGCTCTTGCTGCAGAACGAGCACCTCAGCGCGTCGTCGCCACTGTCCTTCTTCGGCATCCGTCGGTCGTTCCAGCCTGTCTATCGGGTCTCTTCGAGCGTACCTGCACGGGCCGGACAGACCGCGCCCGGCGCCGCATGGTAGCACGGGCCGGCCTGCCGGGGCCGCCGCGAGAGCTCCGTTCGCCCGGCAGGCCGCGCCAGGGCCCGGACCAGACACGGCACCCGCGACGGGTTGGCGGCGCTACTCGTCCGAGGCGCCCCGGCGCTCGACGACGCGGTCGGCGAGGCCGTACTCGACGGCCATCTCGGCGGTCAGGATCTTGTCGCGCTCGGTGTCCGAGTGCACCTCTTCGATGGACTTTCCGGTGTGCTGAGCCAGCAGTTCGTCGATCCGGCCGCGCATCCGCAGCAGGTCCTGGGCGTGGATGTCGATGTCCGTCTGCTGGCCGCCGAGGCTCTGCACCCAGGGCTGGTGGATCAGCACCCTGGCGTTCGGCAGCACCATCCGCTTCTCCTGCGCGCCGCCCGCGAGCAGGACCGCGGCGAAGGACGCGGCTTGGCCGACGCAGAGGGTGGAGACATCCGGCTTGACGTGCTGCATCGTGTCGTAGATGGCGAAGCCGGCGGTCACCGAACCTCCGGGCGAGTTGATGTAGAGCGAGATGTCCTTCTCCGGGTTCTCGGACTCCAGGAACAGCATCTGCGCGATGACCAGGTTCGCCACGTCGTCGTCGATCGGCCGGCCCAGGAACACGATGTTGTCCTTGAGCAGGCGCGAGTAGATGTCGTAAGCCCGTTCGCCCCGGTTGGTCTGCTCGACCACCATCGGTACCAGCATCGCTCTAGTCCTCTCCTTCCGCGGCGGGCTCGTCCGCGCCGCCGGCCGGTTCCTCGGGCGGCGCGTTGGCCGCCAGCAGGGCCTGCACGGTGCGGTCCCGCCGGAGTTCGATCCTCAGCATCTCCAGGCCGCCTTCCCGCTCCATCTCGCGGCGCAGCTTCGCCCGGTTCACGTTGCGGCCGCGCGCCATGATCTCCAGCGCCCGTTCGAGGTCCTCGGCCGACGCCTCGATCCCGTCCGCGCGGGCGATCCGGTCGAGCAGGAAGGACGCGTGCGCCCGCTTCAGGGCCTGCGGCCGGATCTCCTCCATCAACTGGTCCCAGGGCAGTTGCTGCCGCTCGAGGTCGACCCCCTGGCGCGCCAGGTTGGTCGCGTACGACCTGGCCATCTGGACCGCCTCGCGCTCCACCACCGCCTCCGGCAGGGTCGCCGGATAGCGCTCGCGCAACTGCTCGAGCAGGGCGTCGGCGCGCCGATTGCCAGCCTGCTCGGTCTTCTGGGCGCGCACCTGGTCGCGCAACTGTGCGCGCAGGTCGTCGACGGTGTCGATCGTCGAGGCCAGGCTGGCCGCCCATTCGTCGTTCACTTCCGGGAGCTTGCGCTCCAGCACCTCGTCGACCTCGATCTCGTAGCCTCGTTGCCGCTCGACGTCTTCGTCCATCTCGGTGCGCTTGAAGTCCGCCTTCCCGCCCGCCGACAGGCCGGTCAGGTTGTCCGTCAGTTCGGGCCAAGCGCGCTCGTCGCCGAGTTCCAGGTCGATGTCGTGGGTCGCCGGACCCCGCGGGTCGTGGTCGTGGTCATGGCCGTGATCGTGGTCGTGCCCGTGATCGTGGCCGTGGCTGTCGACCTCCGTTCCGGGGACGTAGCCGGGCAGGGCGGCGCGGTGGATCCTGCCCCGCACCCGGTCGCCGCGCGCTGCCGCCCGTTCGACCGGCGCCCAGGTCGAGCGCTGGAGCCGCAACTGCTCCAGGAGTTCGTCGACCTCGGCTTCGCTGGGCGCCGTCTCGGGCTGCGGCAACGAGAAGCTCCGGCTGTCGTCGATCTCCACGTCGGGCTCGACGTCGACGGTCACCGTGAACCGCAGCGGTTGCCCCGGCTCGGCCCGAACCGGCGCCACGCTGGGCGGCAGCATGGCGTGGACGTCTTCCTCGTCGCGCGCCTTCCGCCAGTACTTCGGGGCCAGACGCTCCGAGACGTCCTCGCCGATGGACCCGGCGAACCGCTGCCGCACCAGATCGAGCGGCGCCTTCCCCTTGCGGAAGCCGTCGATGCGCGCCCGGCGGCGGTAGTCCCTGGCGACCCGCAGGTACTCGGCGTCCACCTCGGCGGCGGGCGCCTCGATCTCGAACTCCTGGCGGCAAACGCCGACCTCCCGCTTGGAGACCACCACAGTCATGGCCGAACGGGTTGCTCAGGAAGTTCCGGTTGCGAAGGGGGATGGCGACGTGAGGGAGGGGGTGGTGCGAAAGGGGGGACTCGAACCCCCACCCCCTGAGGGACCAGATCCTAAGTCTAGCGCGTCTACCAGTTCCGCCACTTTCGCCCGACGCCAACGCGGAAGCCGCCGGGGGCGAGGCATGGTGAGCCGCCTAGGAATCGAACCTAGAACCCACAGATTAAGAGTCTGTTGCTCTGCCAATTGAGCTAGCGGCCCAGCCTCCGCGCCGCCTCGTCGAGCCGCTCCAGCGGCCGGCGGCGACGGGCGACTATACCCGATCCCGCGCTCAGCCGCCCTGGACGAAACGGACGATCTCCACCCGGTCGCCGTCCTCGAGGCGCGTCCCGCCGAACCGGGCGCGCGGCACGAGCTCGCGGTTCACCTCCACCGCCACCGTCTTCGGGTGCTGATCGAGGCTCGCCAGCAGGTCGAGCACGCTGGCCCCGGCTTCCGGCGCGGCCAGCTCCCGCTCCTGGCCGTTGACCCGGAGTCGCAGCGTGCGGCCCGGAGCGCCCGGGCGCCCGGTCGGCGACGGCGCCATCGCGGAACCCGCCTCAGGCGGGCGCCAGGTCCGCCGTGCGGTCCGGCGCGTCGGACCACAGGCGCTCCAGCCGGTAGAGCTCCCGCCGCTCGGCGTCGAAGACGTGGACCACCACGTCGCCGTAGTCGAGCAGCACCCACTGGCCCCTGCCTCTGCCCTCCAGGTGAAGCGGCCGGGCGCCGTCGCCGCGCAGCCGGCGTTCCACCGCCTCGGCGATGCTGCCCACCTGGCGGGCGTTGGCGCCGTTGCAAATGACGAAGTAGTCGGTGAAGTCGCTGACTTCGGTGAGTTCGAGCACCCGGAGGTCCAGCGCCTTGCGATCGAGCGCCGCGGCGGCGGCGGCGCGGACGCGGTTCTCGGTGGCGGCCCGCGGATCGTGGCCGCTCTCCGGCTCGCCGCCTTCCAGGGCCTGGACGCCTTCCGCCGGGGGGGTCTCCGGGGCGCGGCTCGTCTCCGGCTCGGGGATCGTCGTGCCCGCCTGGGCCTGGAGCGTCTGCGTTTGCGTCAACGGTACAACCCGTACTTGCGACAGTACCGCAGCACGGCATCGGGCAGCAAGCCGGCGTCGACCTCCTCGCCCCGGGCAAGCCGCCGGCGAATGGCGCTGGAGGAGACGTCGACGGACCGGTGAGGCACCATGTCGAACCCGCGCGCGCCCTCGACCGCCGCGCGCACCGCCGGATCCAGCCCGCGTTCGCCGGGCCGCGCCAGGACGACCAGCCGGACCGCGCCGATCAGGTCCTCGAACCGGCGCCAGGAGGCGAGTTCGTTGAAGCTGTCGACGCCGAGCAGCAGGTGGAGGTCGGCGTCCGGACGCTCCGCCGCGTACCGCTCCACCGTGTCGACGGTGTACGCGGTGCGGCCGAGATCGAGTTCGGCGTCGGAAACGACGAGTGCGGGGTGCGGCAACAGCGCCAGCTCGACCATCGTGTTCCGCATCAGCGCGGGCGCCCTCGTGCCGCCCGGCTTGTGCGGCGGACGAGCGGTCGGCAGGTAGTGGACGACGTCGAGGTCCAGGGCTTCCCGCGCGGCGAGCACCGGCAGGATGTGGCCGTTGTGGATCGGGTCGAAGCTGCCGCCGAAGAGGCCGATGCGCGCCTTGCGGCTCATGGCGGTACTTCCGGGGCCGTGTCCGCGCCGCCTGCGGCTGGGGCCGCCGGTTCCGCCGTGTCCGCGCCGCCGGGCGCCAGGGCCGCGCCGGCGTCCTCGTCGTCGAGCAGGCGCCGCAGGTTGCGCGCCAGGGGCGCCAAGCCCGCTCCCGCCACCGCCGAGATCTCGAAGACGGGCAGGTCCCGGCCGGCGGCCGCCTCCCGGAGCGCGCGGCGGCGCTCCTCGTCGGCGACGTCGAGCTTCGAACCGCACAGGATCCGCGGCCGCCGCGGGAGATCCTCGTTGAAGGCGCCCAGTTCGGCGTCGATGGTGTCCAGGGACTCCTCGACGCCGCCGCCCGCGCCCTCCGGCTGCGGTCCGAGGTCGACCAGGTGCAGCAGCACGCGGCAACGCTCCACGTGCCGGAGGAAGCGGATTCCCAGCCCGGCGCCCTGGGCCGCGCCGGCGATCAGCCCCGGCAGATCGGCGATCACGAAGGGCTCGGCCTCCACCGGCAGAGCCGGCGCGCCGACCACGCCGAGCTGCGGCACGAGCGTCGTGAACGGATAGTCCGCGATCTTCGGCCGGGCGGACGTCAGCACGCCGATCAGCGTCGATTTGCCGGCGTTCGGCAGGCCGACGACGCCGACGTCGGCGAGCAGCTTGAGTTCAAGACGCAGCCGCCGTTGCTCGCCCGGCGTCCCCGGCTCCGTCCGCCTCGGCGCCCGCTGGCGCGCGCTCTTGAAGCGGGCGTTGCCGCGGCCGCCGGCGCCGCCTCGCGCCACCACCAACCGCTCGTCCCCGGTAAGGACCTCGCCGAGAGGCTCGCCGGTGGCAGCGTCGCGGACCTCGGTTCCGAGCGGCACGGGGATCACGAGGTCGCGGCCGCTTCGGCCCGTCTTGTTCGAACCCTCGCCGTGCCGGCCGCGCTCGGCCCGGCAGGAGGCCGGGAAGGTGAGGCGGTAGAGCGTGCCGAGCCCCGGCGAGCCGACCAGGACGACGTCCCCGCCATTGCCGCCGTCGCCCCCGGAGGGACCGCCCTGCGGGACGAACTTCTCGCGCCGGAAAGCCAGGCAGCCGTTGCCGCCCGAACCCGCGAGGACATCGATGACGGCCTCGTCGATGAAGTGCATGGGCCGCTCCCGCGGCGTTGCGCGCCTGGCCGGAGTTACACGGCCGGGTGGACGTTGACCACCTTGCCCCGTCGGCCCCGGTCGCGGAACTCCACCACGCCGTCCGCCCGCGCGTAGAGCGTGTCGTCGCCGCCGCGTCCCACGTTCTCGCCGGGGAAGAAGCGGGTGCCGCGCTGGCGCACGATGATCGTGCCGCCGGTCACGCTCTCGCCGGAGTAACGCTTCACGCCCAGGTTCTTGGGGTTCGAATCCCGGCCGTTGCGGCTGGAGCCCTGGCCTTTCTTGTGCGCCATCTCTTCGACCTCCGTTGCTCCGGCGAGAGGCTTACGCCCCGCCGTTCCGTTCGATCGCCTCGATCCGGAAGCGCTGCAGCTCCTGCCGGTGTCCGCGGCGCCGGCGGTAGCCCTTGCGGCGCTTGAACTTGAACACGACGATCTTCGGGCCGCGCAGGTCGGTCACGAGTTGCGCCCGGACCCGGGCTCCCTCGACGTGGGGATCCCCGACCGCGGCTTCGTCCTCGCCGCCGCCGATCATCAGCACCCGGTCGAAGACCACCTCCGAACCGGCCTCGGCGCCGGCGACGCGTTCCAGGTCGACAACATCGCCTTCCGCGACCCGGACCTGCTTGCCGCCGGTCTCTATCACTGCGTACATGGTGTTCTCCCCCCGCGCCGCCCGCCGCCGGAGCGCCAAGCGACGGCGGACAATAGCACCGGCCTGGCTGCCGGGTCAATGACGGGCGTGGAGCCGGATGCGCCGCCCGACGCGCCGCTTCAGCGTGCGCCCTGGAACGAGCGGTCCACGGTTTCAGTGTACGCTCCCGGAGTTCAGCCCGCCCGGCGGCGCGCGTCGCAATCAGGAGAACGAAGACCAGCACCCGCAACGACCAAGCAGACCCGACGTCGGGCAACGGGATGGATTTGGATCGCCGGCTGGAGGGTTCCGCGCACGACGGCCTGTTCCGGTACTGGGAGCTGGAAGACGTTCTGGTGGGGGGCGAACTTTGGGCCGTGCTGGAGGCTCGCGGCATGGATGTGCAGAGGACCTGCGGGGGTCTGCACGTTGAGCGCGACGGCAAGGTGTTCGCCACGGGACCCGTCGCGATGACCAGCAACGAAGTCGTGGCCGTCTTCCTGGAGACGACCATGCGGCTCGAGTGGATCCAGAACTTCCTGGCCACTTTGTCCAGGCTTCTCCACTGGTGGCCGGCCTACCGAGGCCGGAAGATCCACGGCGCGCTGGCCTATCTGGATTGCGAGGAAGAGGCGAGGCGGTACGCGGAGCGCGTGGGGTTGTTCCTCATCCGGGTCGTCGACGGCCATGCACGCATCGAGAACGGCCCCGGCTTCGAACCGCGCTCCTTCGGCTGAGCGGCGCTGCTACGCGGACGACGTACAGGGAAACGCCGTCACGTCGCTCGCCGCGTCGGCCGTCTGGCCGAGCCGGTTCGTGTGGGTCCAGCGCTCGCCGCTCGGACTCTCGACGACCAGGTTGAACGCCAGGTCGGTGACCGGGGCCACGAACACCCAGCGATGGCCGTTGACGCCGCAGGCGTCCAGGACCTTGATGAGGACCTCCGCGTTGTTGCGGTCGAAGAAGTACAGCAGGCCCGACTGGGTTGAGTCGAGACCCCAGTCCTTGGCGGCGCCGACGCTTCCCTGAGCCGTCTCGTAGCACATACTCACCGTGTGGCCGCCGCTCAGGGTCAGGGCAGGGCCTGAGGGGATGCAGTCGGTTGCGGCGCCGGCGGCCAGCCGGGTGGCGGAAGCGGCCGCGGTCGACACCGTCGGCGGACCGCCGCCTGGGGCCAGATTGCCGGCGTCGCCGTCGGCTTCCGCCAGCCGCGCCTTCGCGGCCGCGACCTCGGCCGTTGTGCAGGGGAAGGCGGTCGTGTCGCTTACCGTGCGGGCGGTACGGCCCTTCGGGTTGCCCGCGAAGCCCGAGATCTGCTCCTGCGCGCGTCGCTTCGAGTCGTAGCGCCACGACTTACTGCGGCCAGAGATGTATGGACCCGGCTCCGTGATACTCAGCCGGAACGCCAGGTCGGTGACTGGCGCCACGAACACCCAGCGGTGGCCGTTCACGCCGCAGCCGTCGAGCACCTTGACCAAGATCTCCGCGTTGTCCCGCTCGAAGAAGTAGAGGAGACCGCTTTGGTCCGCCTCGAGCTGGTAGTCCCACATCCGCCGCCGGGCGCCGTCGGGGGTCTCCAGGCAGGCAGAGACCCGGTAGCCGTCCAAGTCGATTCCCGTGGATCTCCGGTAGCAGTTCGTTCGCTTCCCGGATGCGGTCACCTCCGGGTGAGGTCCCGGCATGAACTCCAGGTGGTAGGTCTCACTGGCGTTCCAACCCCTGTCGTTGTAAGCCACGACCACGAACGAGTAGCGGCCTCTCATGGCCGAGCCTGCTCCGCTGTAGGTTATCTCCTCCGCTGCCAGCTCCTCTATCTCCATGTGGCGGGTGCCGGCCGGGAGCGAACCGCCGTAGCGACTCCAGATCTCGTCCGGCTCTCCGCCCGACCACTTGCGGTGCCAGATCTTGAAGCCGGACTCGTTGGTCGAGTTGTCGCGCCAGTGCAGACGGACGCTGTCGGGGCCGGTCACCCGGGTACCGACGTTGCTCGGCGCGGCAGGTGCCCCCGCAGACATTCGCGGCGGCTCAAGCTCGAGTACCGGACCACCCCCGGAAGCACCGATGCTCCTCCTCTTGTGACCGATTGCGACTCGGTACCCTCCACCAGGCCGTAGCCCACGAACGTCCACCCCCAATACACGCTCGCCGTTCTTGTCTTCCTCTTTCAGCGGCGTGAGCCACGCGCCCTCAACATAAGCGTCATTCCATCCTTCGGTCGCGCCACTAAAGTGCACGCTCCCCGCAAAGCTACCAGCGTCCCCCCAAGTTACCCTGACTGTGTCGACATCGGCCCACTCCGCAACCACCGCTCCGCGGCCATCATTTCGCATTCCACCACCGTTGACTCTCACGACAACGGGTATCGTTTCCTGAAACACACGCTCGTTCTCTCGCTCGCCGGCAACCCCGATCGTCCAGCCGTTCGGCTTGTGGCGCACAGACGAATAGAACGGCTCACCGAAGGAGATGGTCTTGGAATTGTCGTCCGTGCGTGCCTCGCTACCGAGGCTCATGATCGTCGCTGGGCATAGCAACTGGTCGCCATAGCCTTCGCGTTTGCTGCACGACGTCAGGTCGGTGTGACCGAAGGCGTAAGGACGAAGATAGTCGGACGGACCCGGGAAAGACGCTGGCGGATCGTGCCCGCCGCCAAGATTGTGACCGATCTCGTGGGCGAAAACGTGCGGCACTGGCACAGACCATCCTGTGTAGACGCTGCCATACAGGCCAGTCCTTATCGTAGCCCGGCCGGCAAAGCCGGACACCCCTACGACCGGAACGAAGTGCACGAGATCCGGAGCATGCCGTGCAACCAAGCGCCTTACGTCTCTACTGCTAACGAATTCGTAATGCCAGCCGTAGTAGGGGGATCGAGTCACGAAGTGACCGCCTTGTGTGGAGGGGTGGTTTCGCAGCTCCGGATCCCAACGCACAGCAGTCAGGTTCGCCGTCGCCGGAAGAGCTCCGTTGCGAAACACCATACTCAGATAGTCGCCGAGCTGCCGGACGCCCACCGCCGGCCCGCCGATCACCCGCCAGTAGCGCTCCGTCCCCTCGGGATACAGCACGAGGATGTCGATGCGGTCGCCGCTCGACTCCGAGGCCACGGACGAGGGGCGATCCAGCGTTGCGGCCGCGTCCTGCACCAGGTGGCGAGCCGGCCCGGCCTCGACCCCGCACCAGTCGCCGACGGGCCCGACTTCCTCGGACAGCGAGCCGCGGCCGTCCGGTCCCGCGTACACCACGTACTTCGGCCCGCCCGGCTCGCCGAACCAGCCCACGAGGTGCCCGTCCTGCACCGTGAACAGCACGCTCTCGTAGCCGGCGCCCGGCACCTCGCCGCTCCACATCAGGTTGCCGCCGCCCCGGTCCTCGAACACCGCGTTCTCCGCCTCGATCGTCAAACCGTCCGGCAGCGGCAGTTCCAGGAAGCCCATGCCAAGACGCAGGTAGTCGTACGTCACCTGGATCTCCACCGACACCCGAGGCAACGCCTCGCCGACCGGCCCACCAGCGCCGGGCGCCACCCTGGCGCCCTCCATCATCACCGCCGGACCGTCCGGCGCGCGGGTCACATCGCCCACGCTCCACAGCCGCTGCGCGTTCGCCCCTGCGGACGCGACCGCCTAGGCGAAGATGAACGCCACGATCGCCGTCGTCCAACGCAGACGCCCTTCTCTGCCCTGCGTTCGTTGCTGCTCTTCACTCATCGACTCGCTCCTCCTACGACCTAGCCGGCTTGCAAGCCGTACTCCTTCAGGGTCCGTCCGGATTCCTGATACGCCATACAATCTGGTCACGATGACGGTTCATGTGCTCGTCGACTCTCTCGAAGCTCCTTCTGAGCTCCTCCCTCAAGCGACGCTCCTGCGCCTCCAACTCATCGCTCCTTGCGAGAACATCCAGCCGGTTAAGCAAGCGCTTCACGCCCTCGCCTTCTGGACGATCCAGCTCTCTCCTCTCTTGGTCAACGCAGGCTTCACCGCCTGCGTGACAGACCAAGAGGGCGCGGTCCATGACCAATACGCGTCCAGACTGCACATGCCTCGCCCCAACTAAGCCCGAACCGGCTGCGGCTACCACTGTCTCCCGATCCACCGACCAATCGGCGGGCCCCCCCCTTTCGCACCTGCCAAGATAGCGTTCGCCGCTCTCCGGCTCCGCCAAACCCCAGTCACAAACCTGTAGAAACGTCGCCGTTCGAGACGTAGTGCCAACCAAGTACACGTCCCGAAGCACCGTGCCGTCCATGACCGTCGCTACTTCGATCTCTTCGGGACTCATCCGGAAAAACTCGCCTTGCCTCCCCTTCCCAAGAAACCAGCCCGACAGGCTCGAACCAGCCGTCAACAACAGGAGCGCGCCCGCCGCTACACGAAAGGGGTGGCGGAGGATCCACCAATGCGTCCTGTATGACCATTCGTGCGACGGATTCTGGAACTTCCGGACAAGCCATAGGATCGCCTCCGCGACAGCCAGAAACGCCACAAACAGATAGAGGCCTCGAACTCCCTCGTCAAGGAAGTCCTCGAGCGTGACGAAGCGAAAAACGCTACCCTCGATCGCCGCACGATAGAAGGTCTCCGTGAACGCCGCCCCAAGGAAGACCAGTAGCCCCGAAAACAGAGTTGCTACCTGCACCCGACCCAACTCCGCGACTCTGAGAAACGCATGGATGAGCAACACGTCGGGGATCTTCTTCCCGACGCTCTCGCGAACAGCACGCCAGCAGCTTTCTCCGTTCTTGACGATGTCCTCCACTCTGCTACTTGTCTCTTCGTCCCCCAACGCTCTCCTTATGGGATTGACCAACTCTGCGTAGGTGTCTTCGCTCATCTTGAGTCTGGCAGCTTTGTCGAGAGTCCTCATGACTTCTTCGAGTGCGCGGACTTGTGAGTCGCACACTTGGTGGATTTCAATTAGTTCACGCCAGGACCTCCACCATTTCTTGCTGTCTAGACCCTTCGAGAGCCCCGCTGCCTCGCTACGTTTCTCTCTGGCGCAACTCTTCGGACGGAGGATCCGACTGAGGTCAGCAGCGATAAGCACCAACTTTTTTTGTCGCCATCGTCGCCACTGTTGGACCCAGCGGCGCACGCGCTTACGAAGGACACGTATTGCCAGCATCCGCTAGCTTCTGTACTTGGCTAGGGCAGTGAACGGCAGGTAGAGGGCGATCTTCACGTCAATCATTCGGGAGCAAGAGCTTGCGTCGGGCACCCAAGCAGCAATCGTGCCCGCGGCTTTTCTCCTCTCGGTCTTGCGCTCCGCACCATCACTTCACGGAAGCTCATGCGGTTTCGAGTGTATGGGAGCGCCACATCAAGGGCCCGGACAGAATGACCGTGGCGACGATGGAGAGAAACTGGAGCATAGCGGCCTCGTGGCCAAGTGCTGCTTGGTGAGGAGAACTGGTGCGGATCTTCATCGGCCGCACGCGAACGCCGTCAAGTCGGATCTCGTCGACGCCGTGGCGGCGAGCGGGTTCCGGTACGTCCACCGGCCGCCGTCGATGTCGTCTATGTGCAGGTTGAACGCCAGGTCGGTGACTGGCGCCACGTACACCCAGTGGTGGCCGTTCACGCCGCAGGCGTCCAGCGCCTTGACCAGAACCTCCGCGTTGCCGCGGTCGAAGAACCACAAGAGGCCGGACTCGCCGTACGAGAAGAGTCCCCCGTTGCCGTCGCCGACCTGCCCGTCGGAGGTCTCCCAGCACATGCTGACCCTGTAGCCGTCGCGGTACTCGCCGTGCGAGCCGTAGCGGTTCAGCCCCAGCGTGAGGGGAGAACTTCCGGGAACGCAGTCCGTGAACGCGCCCGGCCGGAGAGGCGGTCGCTGGATCGGACCAACTTTGGACTCACGGTACCTGCTGACGGCGACGATGCTGTACTGCAACGCCGCCGACGCTTCGTGGACGCCCGGTTTCCCGACGACAAGACCGTGAAACCGCTCCGACGACGTGCTGAACCTGGGCAGCCAGTTCGCCCCCATGACCGTGCCGTACGCCTCGGGCTTCTGCGGGATGTTGACGAAGGAGCCGCTCGAGTAGCCCACGGCGCCTCTCCGGAAACCTCCGTTCGGGTCGCCGCCGAATTCGGGGCTGTGCTGAATGCCCAGGTTGTGGCCGACCTCGTGGCGGAGAATGGTCCGCCACGCGAGGGGATTCACGAAGTTGTTCACCGAGCCGTAGAAGCACGATTCCGCGTCGAACCCGGCCTCGGAGCCCGGTTGGCACGCAACGCCGGCGACGCCGGATCGGTCGTCGACCAGTGCGTACACGAGGTCCGCTCCGAGGGCGTTCCGGCGCTGGATCGCGTGGGCGTCCTGCACGATCATGCGGTGCGCGACGTCCTGATCGTCGGGCATTCCCGGCAGTTGCTCGATTCCGACGATGCGGAACGTCGCGTTCACCTTGCTGTTCGCCAACGCCGCGTTCAACAAGCTCACCGACTGCCATATCTCGTGAGTCATCGAAGCCCCGAAGTAGGCGAACTCGTCCTCGAAGCCGTCCGTGTAGAAGAACAGGATGTCGATGAAGTAGGTCCTGTTCGGATCGGCGCGGTCCATCGCTGCGCCCCTTGAGACGCCGATGGCCGGACCGCCCGCAGTGGCGGGAGCTTCCTCGACCCGGCAGAACCAGGGATCGGCCGGACCCTGGCCAGCCACGGGCACGGACAAGAGAACCGCTGCGACGACGACTGCGACACGTTGGAGCATGACGAACCTCTTGGTCAAGGCCTGCTCGGCAAGGGAAACTGGAACCACCTTCATCGGCCGCACGCAAACGCCTCCAGGTCGGACCTCGTCGAGGCGATGGCGCCGAGCCGGTTCCGGTACGTCCACCGGGTGCCGTCGAGGCCATCGATGTGCAAGTTGAAGGCCAAGTCGGTGACCGGCGCGACGTACACCCAGTGATGCCGGTTCACGCCACAGCCGTTCAGCACCTTGACGAGAACTTCCGCGTTTCCTCGGTCGAAGAACCACAACAGGCCGGACTCGCCGTACGAGAAGAGCCCTCCGTTGCCGGCACCGACCTTGCCGTCGTACGTCTCGTAGCACATGCTGACGCGGTAGCCTTCTCGATAATTCAAGTACGGCCAGCGGCGGATGCCCAGGGTCAGGGGCGTACTTTCGGGGACGCAGTCCGTGTACTGACCCGGCTGGAGAGACGGTCGCTCCGTCGAACCGCTCACGGACTCCCGGTAGTTGCTCACGGCAACGACGCTGTACTGCAACGCCGTCGAGGCTTCGTGAACACCCGGTTCTCCGACAACGAGACCGTGGTACCGCTCGGACGATGTGGAGAACCTCGGCAGCTCGTTACCTCCCATGGTGCTTCCGTACCACTCGGGGCTGTTCGTCGGGTAGGGACTCGAGTAGCCCACGGCGCCTCGCCGAAAGCCCCCTTCCGGATCGCCGCCGAATCTAGGGCTGTGCTGAATGCCCAGATTGTGACCGACCTCGTGGCGAAGCACCGTCCTCCAGACCGAGTCGCACCCAAAGCCCCCGCCGCCGCAGAAGTTGTTCACCGAACCATAGAAGCAACCGCCGTTGTTGAACGATGCCTCCGAGCCCGGTTGACAGGCGACACCAAGGTAACCGGCCCGATCGTCAACCAGGGCGTACACCAAATCTGCCCCGAGCGCGTTCCGGCGCGCGATCGCACGCTCGTCCTGCCGGATCATCTCGAGCGCAACATCCTGATCGTCGGGCATTCCCGGCAGTTGCTCGACTCCGGCGATACGCGCCGTTGCGTTGACCTTGCTGTTCGCCAGTGCCGCGTTCAGCATGCTGACGGATTGCCATATCTCATGGGACATCGAATCTCCCCGCCGAACGAAGTCGTCCGCGAAGCCGTCCGTGTAGAAGAACAGGATGTCGATGAAGTACATCCTGTTCGGATCGGCGCGCTCCATCGCGGCCTGCCTCGAGACACCGATGGCGGATTCCCCCGCGATCGCGGGCGCTTCCTCGACCCGGCAGAACCGGGGGTCGTCCGGACCCTGACCGGCCAGGGGCACGGACAGAAGCGTGGCGGCGACAACCGAGGCGGAGCATCGGAGCACGACGGACCTCCTGGTCAATGCGTGCGTGGCGAGGAGAGCAGGGCTTCTCATTTCCGGCCGGCGTCCACTACGGATGACATGGAAACGCCGCCACGTCGTTGATCAACGGGTTCGTGCTGTTGCGGTGGTAGGGCAGCCTCACGCCGGTGGCGTTGTCGGTGACCAGGACGGAGTAGTCGAGATGCGCGGGCGCGGCGCCGGCCGAGGACAAACGGCCCTCCCCGAGGAGCTTGGCCGCCCTGGTTGACGACTCGCCGGCCCGGAACGCCCCGGCGGTCGCGCCCGCCGGAACCGGGCAGGGGAACGACACGACGTCCCCGATCAGGGGGTTCGACCGGTTGCGGCGGTACACTCTCTCCCGGCCGGTCGCCATGTCCGTCACGTTGACCGAATAGTTCAGGTCCGTACCGGCCGAGCCGAAGACCCAGTACCGGTCGTTGATGGCGCAGCCGTCCAGGACCTTCACCATCAGCTCGGGGTTGTCGAAGGTGAAGAAGTAGAAGAGCGAAGCCGCGTCGCCCACGAGGGCTTGCCTGATACGGGCCTGCTTGGTCTTGTACTCGCCATCTGCCGAATCCGTATAGGACACGGTCGCCTTGACCTTGATCCTGCCGTCCTGCAGGCACGATACATAGGCATTCTCCAGGCATCCGTAGTCCTCCGCCCCCGCCAAGGCCGGCAGCGCCGGCAGGAGCGCCGTCAGCAGGCGCGCAGCCCGGAGCGCACGCCGCCCGGCACCGGCGCGGCTGCGCCAAGGCGCCGCGGAGGCCCCACGCAGCCACGACCGCCAGCGGCGGGCGGCGCGGGATCTGACTATCCGGCTGTACGATTCGGGGGGGGTAACCGAGCGGAAGTCGGCGAGCACCGATTCGGTACCGTGCACCCTGTCGCCAAGCCGCATCCTGCCGGTCTCCCCTGCCTGTCGTTCGGAAGTCACGAATCTAGCGCGCATCGCGCGGGAATGTCAACGCTTTGGTGGCGGTGCAAGACCTGCTCGCGAGCCACGGCGCGCCCGGATGCGGGTCGGAAGACCCGCGCACCCAGCGGGCGGGTCGGAAGTCCCGCGCACCCAGCGGGCGGGTCGGAAAGACCCGCGCACCCAGGGCAGGTCAGGAAGACCCGCGCACCGACCCGCGCACCCAAGGGGTTCAGGCGCCCCAGACGGTCACGGGCCAGCCGCCGAGGGACTCCTCGCGACGGTAGAGCTTCTCCTCCCACGGCTTCGACTCGTCCCGGTCGAAGATCACCAGGTGGCCCGACTCGGCGCCGCACTTGTCCGTGTAGGCCAAGGTCTGCTCCAGGCCTTCGCGGATCGTCGCCTCCAGGCTGCCGCGGAGGATCTTGCACTCCACGACGTAGCGGCACGCCGGCACGCCGGGCTCGGCGGCGCCGGCGAAGCGGCCCGGCGGCCACACGATCAGCAGGTCCGTCCGGCGGCTGCCCAGCGCGTACTCCCGCTCGATCCGCCCGCCGCCGTTGACGATCCGCTGCAGGAACGTCTGCAGAATCAACTGCGAACCCGCCTCCTTGTACTGGAACCGCTCCAGCCAGTGCTCCGAGTGCTCCCGGAAGAAGCGCTGGAACGCCGCCAACAGGCCCTCCACGTCCAGGTCGCCGTCCGGCTTCACGTACCACTCCGTCTCCTGGAGGATCTCGTCCTCGCGGGCGTACATGAGCTCCCGCGGGATCACTTCCCGGTAGATGGGATTGGCGATCCGGCGCGGGCGGCGCCGCGCCAGCAGGCCCAAGTCCCGGACGTACTCCACGTCGTTCGAACTGGCCATGTCCGCGCCACTCGTCGCCCCGCCGCTCAGGACCGGTTCGACGACGCGCCGCACCCGCTCCTCCTGGAGCTTGTCCGCCAACTGGTGCAGATGGGTCTGGCGGCTGAGGATCAGCTCCTCGCGCGCCTCCATGATCTCTTCCTCGTCGATCGTCCGGGAGCGGTCCCGGTTCGCCTTGTTCTCGAAGCAGGCCTCGTTGGCCAGCGCGTTCACCAGCCACGGCTGGCCCCGGGACTGGTTCCACACCGCGGCGACCGCGCCCTCGGTGAACTCCTGTTCCGTCTCCTCCGCGTGCTGGCCGAGCAGCGCGCGCACGTCCGCCTCGTCGAAGTCGCCCAGCCGCAGCGACTTCGCCTTGATGTTGAAGGCGCTGCCGCCGGCGATGATCTCGCCCGCCGACTCCGAGTGGATGCGATAGTCCCGCACGTCGCGGATGCCGCACAGGATGACGCTCTGGGGAAACGCGGCCGGGCGGTTCGCGTACCCGGCCCGCAACTGGCGAAGCACGGAGATCAGCGTGTCGCCCACCAGGGCGTCGATCTCGTCGATCATCAACACCAGCGGCCTTGGGTCGTTCAGGGACCATCGCCCCAGCGCCTGCCGCAATGCACCGTGCGGGCCGGCGCGCGACAGCGCCTGCTCCCACGTTCCGTCCAGAAAGTCGTCGCCCAGAGTTATGAGCGCCTCCTCCGACAGGCCCGCCAGCACGGCTCGCATTCCCGCGCCGACGTCCCCGCGCGCCGTCTGCCCGGTCTCGACGTTGGCGTAGACGCACCGGTAGTCGTCGCCCGCGTTCAGGAGGTCGCGCAGCGCCAGCAGCGCCGAGGTCTTCCCCGTCTGCCGCGGCGCGTGCAGCACGAAGTAGCGCTCGTCCCGGATGAGGCGCAGGACCTCGTCGAGGTCGAACCGCTCGAGCGGCGGGATGCTGTAGTGCTTGGCCGGAACTACCGGCCCGGAAGTGTTGAAGAAGCGCTCGGCCATCGTGCCGCCCTCGCCGTTCGGCGATGCCTGGCGTCATCGTACCGCGCAGTCCGGCGCGAACTCCCCGGCGCTTTGCGGCTTCACCCCGGAGAGCGGGTCAGAAGACCCGCGCACCCAGCGGCCCGGTCCGCGGCCGATTCGCCGCGATTCAGCCCGACGCCAGCGGCAGTTCCACTTCGAAGGTGGCCCCCGGGCCGCCGTCGTCCCGCACCCGCGCCTCGCCGCCGTGGGCCACGGCGATGCGGCGGACGATCGCGAGGCCCAGGCCGGTGCCTCCGCGACGGCCGGAATGGAACAGGTCGAACACCTGCTCCCGCTCCGCGGCATCCACGCCCGGCCCGTTGTCGCTCACCGCGAGCACGACGGAACCGGGCCGGGCTTCCGCTTCCAGCCGGAGCCGGGGCCGGTCGCAATCGCTCATCGCGGCCACGGCGTTGTCGATCAGGTTGAGCAGCAATTGGTTCAACTGTTCGCGGTCGACCTGGAGCGGCGCTCCGCCGGTCCGGTCCTCTATCTCCACCGGGATGCCGGCGGACCGGAGCTTGCCGGCCACGACTTCGGCGCCGTGGCGCAGCAGTTCGTCGGCGGTGGTCCGTTCGAGCTTCAGTTCGGCCGGGCGCGCGTAGCTCAGGAAATCGGACACGAGCCGCTCCAGGCGGCCGACTTCGGAGCGCGTGATGGCGACCAGCCGCTGCGAAGAACCGCCGGCGGAGGCTTCGCGGGCCGTCATCTCCTCCTGGAGCATCTGCATGTTCAGGTTCAGCGAGTTCAGGGGACTGCGGATCTCGTGCGCCAGGCCGGACGCCAGGGTGCCCACATAAGCCATCTGCTCCGCCTCCTGCGCCTGCCGCTCGGCCAGGGCGGTCCGCCGCGAGAGGCGACCGTACAGAAGGTAGCCCGCCGCGAACAGCGCTACCGTCAGCACCGCGACGATTGCCGTCTGCCGCAACAGTTCGCGGCGCAGCGTGGCGAGGCGCTGCTGCAGCTCGGTGCTGGAGATTCCGATCTGGAACGTGCCGACGCTTCCCACCGGAACCGAAACGGTTTCGTAAGGCGTCTGGCGGTTGACCGATTCCGCGACGATGGAAGGCGATTCCAGGTTCGGCGGGCCGTCGCCGTCGGTACGGGTCTCCTCCCGGCGGTTGCGAAACACCAAGTGTCCCTCGCTGTCGAAGACCTCGACGGTCTCGACGATGTCGCGCTGCACCAGCACGGAGTCGATGTAGCGCCTGGTGTCGGACTCGGTCGCCATCGCCGTGTAGAGGTCGCGGCCGGTTGCCTCCACCCGGCCGGCGATGCGCTCGGCCAGGTCCTCGGCCTCCGTTCGCGCCTCGACCACGATCCGGGTCACCTCCCGCTCGGACAGCGACCGGAAGATCAGCCAGCCGAACAGGGCGAGGTCGGCGAGCACGAAGGCGCCGAGCACCGCCGCCCAGATGCGCCGCCGCCGCTGGCGCCGGTCGCTGCCGATCCAGTCCCACACGCTCGAACGGTACAAGACGGACGCGGTGTACGATGATTCCGTGCTTGCGTTGCGGCTTGGCGCCGGATTGGCCGCCGCCCTCGTTGCGGGCTGCGCCCCGGACGCCCCGCGCGACACGACGCGCCTGACCGTCGGCATGCGGTTCGAGTATCCGACGCCGAACGAACTGATCGTCCCCCCGACCCTCGGCCACAAGGCGATCACCTCCCAGTTCCTGCTGCCGCTGATGGACGAGGAACCCGACTACCGCGAAGGCCCGCCTTCCTGGAATCCGGCCCTGGCCGAGACGTGGGAGTTCTCGGAGGACCGTCTGGCCCTGACCGTCCGGCTCCGCGCCGGCGCACGGTGGAGCGACGGCCAGCCGGTCACGGCGGACGACGTTCGCTTCTCCTGGCAGGCGCAGACCGACCCGGACGTCGCCTGGACGTTCGCGACCGCCAAGGAAGCCATCGCCGACGTGGAGGCAGTGGACGAGCGCACCGTGCGGTTCCGTTTCAGCCGGGCCTCGCCCACGCAACTGGCCGACGCGGCGCCGGAGGCCGTGCTTCCGCGTCATGCCTGGGGAGAGCGGCCGTTCGGCGAGTGGCGGAGCGACCCGGGCTGGTTCTTCGAGAACCCGGTCGCCAGTGGGCCGTTCCTGATCGAGAACCGCACGCCGGGCCGGGAGCTCGTCCTTGGCCGCAACCCGGAGTACTTCGAAGCGGACCTGCCGCGGCTCGACCGGGTCGTCCTGCGCACCGCCGCCGACGGCGCCGCGCTCGCGACGCAACTCCTCGCCGGCGAACTCGACGTGGTCACGGGCATCGGCGCCGCGGACGCGGAGCGCATCGAGGGCCGGCCCGACCTCCGGGTCCACGCCTACTCCAGCCGGCAGTACACGTTCGTCTCCTGGAACACGGGCCGGCCGCAGTTCGAGGACGCGGCGACCCGGCGGGCGCTGGCACTGGCGGTCGATCGCCAGGCGATCGTCGACACCGTCTGGCGCGGCTATGCACGGGCCGGCAGCAGCCCGATCCCGTCCGACGTCTGGGCGCGCGACCCGGAGCTCGAACCGTGGCGGCACGACCGGGAGGCCGCCCGCGCCGCGCTGGCCGAGGCCGGCTGGAGCGACGGCGACGGCGACGGCGTCCTCGAGCGCGGCGGCAAGCCGTTCAGCTTCGAGCTGGCGACCTTCGCCGGCGCCGCGGCGCGCTGGGACGCGATGCAGATGATCCAGGCCGACCTGCGCGCCGTCGGCATCGACGCCCAGCCCCGGCGCTTCGATCCGAACGCGCTGCTGCCGCGGCTGCTCGGCAACGACTTCGACGCGGCCGTCGCCGGGTTCGCGATCGACACCAGCCTGGACCTCCGCCCCACCTTTCACAGCGAGTCCATCGGTGGCGGCCACAACTGGGCCGCCTACGCGAATCCCGAGGTCGACGCGCTGATCGAGAGCGTCGCCGGCCGGCTCGATCCCCAGGCGAGCCTGGAGGACCTGCACCGGCTGCAGCGCATCCTGCACGACGACCAGCCCATGCTGGTGCTGTGGGAACCGCTGAGCCTGGCGGCGTTCGACGCGGAACTGGAATCCGTGACGCCGAACGCGCTGAGCCCGCTCGCGAACCTGGAGGAGTGGGCGTGGCGCTGATCGTTGCCGGCCGGCCGCGCCGGTGATCCGCTTCGTCCTGCGCCGCCTGCTGGCCGCGGCGGTCCTCTTCCTCATCGTCCTGACCCTGGCCTTCGCCGCGGTGGCGCTGGCGCCCGGCGACCCGCTCGCGCCCTCCGACCCGCGGATACCGCCGGAGCAGGCGGAGCGGCTGCGCGCGCTCTACGGGCTCGACCAGCCGGTTCCGGTGCAGTACGTCCGCTGGCTGGGCGCCGTCGGCCTGCGCTGGGACTGGGGGCAGTCCTACCGGACCGGCCAGCCGGTGGCCGACGTCCTGTTCGAGGCCCTGCCGCCCACCCTGCTGCTGGCCGGCGCGGCCCTGCTCGCGCAGTATCTGCTCGGGATCGGCCTGGGGCTGCTCGCCGCCTTCCGGCCGAACTCGTGGCTCGACCTGGGCGTGCGGGTGGCGAGCCTGGTCGTCTACGCCCTGCCGACGTTCTGGGTCGGCCTGATGGCGGTGCTCGTGCTGGCGGTGGGGCTGGGCGTGGCGCCGGCCGGCGGCATGACGTCCGCCGCGGCCTTCGAGCTGGGTCCCGCGGCGGCGGCGCTCGACGTGCTGGCGCATCTCTGGCTGCCGGCGCTGGTGCTCGGCCTTTCGATGGCCGGCGACATCGCCCGCTACACCCGCACTTCGGTGATCGAGTTCCAGGCGACGGAGGCGGGCCGCGCGGCGCGGGCTCGCGGCCTGTCCGAATCCCGGATCCTGCTCGTCCACGGTCTCGCTCACGCGGCGCCGCGTCTGCTGCAGCTCGCCTCGGTCTCGGCGCCGCTCCTGTTGTCGGGGGCGGTGGTGGCCGAGGTCGTCTTCGCCTGGCCCGGCCTGGGGAGCGCGACGCTTCTGGCGATCCAGTCGCGCGACATTCCCGTGGTGCTCGCGGCGACCGCCTACGGGGCCGTCCTGGTGATCGCCGCGTCGCTGGCCGCCGATCTCCTGCTCGCCCGGCTTGACCCGAGGATCCGGGCGGAATGAGGCGTTCCTCCCTGCCGCCGGCGGCGCGCGCCGGCGCCGGCATCCTGGGCTGTCTGGCGCTGCTGGCGGCGGCCGCTCCGCTGCTCGCTCCGCGCGACCCGGCCGAGCAACTGGACGCCGCCGAATCGAGCCGGCGGCCGCCGCTGTCGTCCCTGCTCGTCGTGCGCACGGTGGACGCCGAACCGCGGTTGGCGGAGAGCGTGACGG
Source organism: Thermoanaerobaculia bacterium (assembly GCA_963666565.1). Lineage (GTDB taxonomy): Bacteria > Acidobacteriota > Thermoanaerobaculia > Multivoradales > Multivoraceae > Multivorans. The sequence continues at coordinate 336,141 of OY762911.1, forward strand.
TCGAGCGGGGCGACCTCGTCCTGGCGCGGCGCTCGGGTTCGCTGCGCGTACCGCTCGGTTCCGTGACGAACTACGGCGACGACGGCATCGAAGAGCGCCGGCGGAACTGGCTGGGCACGGACGCCCTGGGCCGCGATGTCCTCTCGCGGTTGCTCCACGGCGCCCGCGTGTCGCTGACGATCGGCCTGCTCGCCGCCGCTCTCGCGCTGACGGCGGGCACCGTGGTGGGAGCGTGCGCGGCGATCGGCGGGCGCTTCGTCGACCAGGCGCTGATGCGCGCGGTGGACGGCCTGCTCTGCTTTCCCCATCTGGCGCTGGTGCTGCTGCTGGCGGCGCTCTACCGGCCCAGCACGGCGCTGCTCGTGCTGCTGATCGGCGGCACCGGCTGGATGGGGCTCGCACGGCTCGTGCGGGCCGAGATCCTGCGGCTGAGAGAGGAACCGTTCGCCCTGGCCGCCGCCGCCGCGGGCCGCTCGCCGGCCGGCGTCCTCGTCCGCCATCTGCTGCCGAACGCAACGACGCCGCTGCTGGTCGACGCGAGCCTGCGGGTGGGCGCCAGCATCCTGGTCGAGTCGGCGCTCTCGTTCCTGGGGCTCGGCGTGCAGCCGCCGCAGCCGAGCTGGGGCTCGATGATCGCGGACGGCCAGAGCCACCTGACGACGGCATGGTGGATCGCCGCCTTCCCCGGCCTGATGGTCGCCGCCGCCGTGCTCGGTTCGAGCCTCCTCGCCGACGGCCTGAGCGACCGGCTCGCGGGCCTGCGGGCCGGCCGCCGCGCACCCTGGGCGTTCCGCACCTGGCTGGGAGTCGACGCCGCGGGGTCGCGGCGTTGACCCGCACGGAAGCGGTCGCCGGCCGGTGCGCGGGTCTTCCGACCCGCCGCCGCCGAAGGCGGCCAGGAGGACGTGCCGGCCGTCAGGCCGGCGCCGCTCGGGTGGGCGTCTCGTCTGGCGCGGTCGCCGGCCCTGGGCCGGCGGCCCCGTTGTCCGGGCTGCGCCGCTCCGCGGCGCCGCCCGTGAGCGGGTCGGAAGACCCGCGCACCGACACCCGGAGACGTGCCGACACTCCGGCAGAGGCGGGCGAAGCGTGACCGGCAGCGAACTCAGGACCTCGGACTTCGACTACGACCTGCCGCCGGAGGCGATCGCTCAGCACGCCGGCGAACGCGGCGAGAGCCGGCTGCTGGTCCTGGGCCAGGCCGCCGAGGAACGGCTCTTCGCCGAGCTGCCGGACCTGCTCGATCCCGGCGACCTGCTTGTCGTCAACGACACTTGGGTCATTCCGGCCCGGCTGCGTGCGCGGCGGCCGACGGGCGGGAGCGTGGAGATCCTGCTGATCGAACCGGCGGACGGCGCGCGCCAACCGGACGGCGAACCGGACAGCGCGCCCGAGCCGCCAGACGCACGCGAACCGGCAGGCGCCGCTTCCTGGTGGTGCCTGCTCCGTCCCGGCCGCCGGCTGCCGCCGGGCGCGACTCTCACTGTCGAGGGCGGCCCGGCGGCCCGGGTCGAGGAGCGCGCGGACGGGCGCTTCCGGCTCGCCTTCTCGCAGCCGATCGAACCCCTGCTGGAAGAGATCGGCAAGACGCCGCTGCCTCCGTACATCGAACGGCCGGCCGAGCCGCGAGACAAGGAGCGCTACCAGACCGTCTACGCCGCGCAACCCGGCGCCGTCGCGGCGCCGACCGCCGGCCTCCACTTCACGCCGGAACTTCTCGAGGCGCTCGAACGACGCGGAATCCGGCGGGCGACCGTCACCCTGCACGTCGGCCCCGGCACCTTCCGGCCGGTCAAGACGGAAGACCCGGCGGTGCACGTCATGGACTCCGAACGCTTCGAGATCCCGGTAGCCACGGCCGAGGCGATCGCCGCCACGCGCCGGCGCGGGGGACGGGTGGTGGCCGTCGGCACGACGGTCGTCCGCTCGCTCGAGACCGCCGCGACCGACGCCCCGGACTGGGAGCTCTCGGCCGAGCGAGATACGCCGGAGACGCCGGTACCCTCGCCGACCGGTGCGGGAGGTAGCAGCGACGGACCGGTCGCCGCTGGCGCCGGACGAACGGAGCTCTACATCCGCCCCGGCTACCGGTTCCGCGTCGTCGACCGCCTGATCACGAACTTCCACCTGCCTCGCTCGACCCTGCTCATGCTGGTCTGCGCGTTCGCCGGCCGCCGCCGCACGCTCGACGCCTACCGGCAGGCGGCAGCGAGCGGCTTCCGCTTCGCCTCCTACGGCGACGCGATGCTGGTCGACAGGATGCGGTGAGCGAGCGCCGCCGCGCCGAAGCCGTTGTCGATGTTGACGACGGCGATGCCCGGCGCGCAGGCCGTCAGCATGGTGAGCAGCGGGCCGATCCCCTCGAAGCTCGCGCCGTAGCCGACGCTGGTCGGCACCGCGACCACCGGACAGGGCGCCAGGCCGGCGATCACCGTGGGCAGGGCGCCGTCCATTCCCGCCACGACCACGGCGACGGCGGCCCGGCGGATGGAATCGACCGAGTCGAGCAGGCGCTGGAGCCCGGCGACGCCGACGTCGCGGATCGATTCGACCTCGTGGCCCAGCCACTCGGCGCAGACGGCCGCCTCCCGCGCAACCGGGAAGTCGGCGGTACCGGCGCTCACGACGGCGATCCGGCGCCCCGAGGGCGGTCCGAAGCGGCCGGCGCTCCAGACCCTCGCGCGCGGCTCGAAGCGGCCCTCGGGCAGTGCGGCGCCCAGCAGCGCGGCGGCCTCCGGGCCGACCCGCGTGACCAGCACGCGGCCCGAGTCCGCCACCATCGCTTCGACGATGCCGACCAGCTCGTCCTCGCTCTTGCCCTGGCCGAAGACGACTTCGGGCAGGCCGCTGCGAAGTTCCCGCTGGAGGTCGAGCTTGGCGGCGCCCAGGTCGAGGTAGGGCAGGCGGGCCACGCGTTCGTGTGCGGCCTCGGGCGAGACGTCGCCGGTGGCGACGTCCCGAAGCAGATCGAGGAGCTCGTCTCTCGAGGGCACCGGCCTACACGGCGTCGGCGCCGCCGCTCCGGTAGCCGCGCGGGTCGAGCGCGGCGCTCTCGAAGCCGAACTCGCGCAGGCGCGCCTCGATCTCGCCCCACTGCCGCTCGGCCTCGGGAAGTTCGCCCTGCCCTACTTCGACCCGGGCCGCGGCGCCGTCGTGGCGCACCCTCAGAACGCGGAAGCCCCGCCCCTGGAGTTCCGCCTCGGCGGCCTCGATCCGGCGGAGCTTGGGCAGGGTGACGAGCTGGCCATGCGGTATCCGCGACGACAGGCAGGCGTTCGCGGGCCGGTCCCAGACGGTGAGGCCGAGCGACCGCGCCAGCCGGCGTGCGGCCGCCTTCGTCACGCCGTGCGCCAGCAGCGGGCTGTAGACCCCCCGCTCGCGCACCGCCCGCAGGCCCGGCCGATCCGGGCCCGGATCGGATGCGTTCGTGCCGTCGCAGACGGTGGCGAAACAGCCGGTTTCCGCCAGTTCCAGCATGCGGTCCATGCGCAGCCCCTGGCACACGTAGCAGCGATGCCGCGGGTTCGCCCGGAACTCCGGTTCGTCCAGCTCGCTGTAGGTCGTCACCAGGTGGCGGATGCCGATCTCGGCCGCCAGCCGGCGGGCGTGGTCAAGTTCCGAGCCGGCCAGCGTCTCGGCCGCCGCCGTCACCGCCAGGGCCCGGCCGCCGAGGGCGCGTTGGGCCAGGGCCGCTACCAGCCCGGAATCGACGCCTCCCGAGAAGGCGACCAGCACGGAGCCGCGACTGCCGAGATCCTCCTCGAGCGCCCGCAGAAGCCCTGCCGAGTGCGCCGGCTGCCGCGCGGGCCGGCGCTGCGCCCCGGTTCCGCCAGCCCCGGCCGGCGCCGCCGTCAAGTCCACCATGTCCGCGAGCCTATGGTTCCTGGCCCTGATCGTCGCCGCGGCCGAGTTCGAACTTCCGGCGCGGCGCGGCGGTGCCCCGCAGCATGACGGGCACCGCGAACAGGGCCGCGTACACGCCGAAGGTCAGAATCGGCACCAGCGGCATCGCCTCGAGCTGTTCGCGCCGGGCCATGGAACGGATCAGGTAGAGCCAGCCCGGCGGGCCGAACAGGTAGAGCACGAACAGGAGCCGCGTGCGCGCCACCTGCAGGACGAACTGGTCCAGGCTGCGGCCGGCGAAGCGGCGCTCGCGGCCCGAGCGCTGGACGTAGACGTTGCCGAAGAACCAGCCGGCGAACGCGGCCAGGATGTACAGCGGGTACAGCTCCAGTTCGAAGGTCAGGTTCCACCGCAGGATGCCGAGTTGGGCCAGGATGCCGACCGACCACGCCGCCAGGCTCGACGACAGGGTGACGGTCTCCAGGCCCTTCATCGACGCGCCTCCGGCCAAGGCCCTAGCCGGCGGCCAACTGCGCCTCGTAGTCGGCGGCGCTCAGCAGATCGTCCGGCAGGTCGGCGCCGTCCAGCCGCAGCCGGACCAGCCAGCCCTCGCCGTAGGGGTCCTCGTTGACGAGTTCGGGGGCGTCCTCCAGTCCGACGTTCACGGCCAGGACCGCTCCCGCCACCGGCGTGTAGATCTCCGCCACCGCCTTGACCGACTCGATCGCGCCGACCTCGGCGCCGGCCGCGAACTCCAGGTCCGGTGCCGGCAGTTCGACGAACACGACGTCTCCCAGCTCCTGCTGGGCGAAGTCCGTGATGCCGAGCACGGCTTCGTCGTCCTCGACCTTGAGCCACTCGTGTTGCGCCGTGTACAGGCGGTCGTCGGGGATCATTGGCACCTCGTATTGCTCAGGCGCCCGCCTTCGGACGCCGGTAGAAAGGTAGTTTGACGATACGGCAGTCGAGTTCCCGGCCGCGAACCGCAACCGTGGCCGCGCTGCCGGGAGCGGGCGGCCCGGCGTCGCCGCAGTCCAGCCGGGCGATGCCGATGGCCCGGCCCAGCGTGGGCGCGAAGGCGCCGCTGGTCACCGGGCCGGCACAGCCCGGAACATCCCGGAGCGTCAGGCGATGGCCGTGCCGGGCGATGCCGCGACCGTCGACTTCGAAGCCGACCAGCCGGTGGCGGCAGCCGTCCTCCCGCTGGCGGACAAGGGCGTCGCGGCCGGCGAACTCGCCCTTCTTCCACTTGACGATCCAGGACAGGCCCGCCTCGATGGGGGTCGTCTCCTCGTCGATGTCCTGGCCGCAGAGCATCATCCCGGCTTCGAGCCGGAGCGTGTCGCGAGCGCCCAGGCCCGCCGGAACGAGGCCAACGTCGCGGCCGCGCTCCAGCAGTTCGGCCCACAGATCCTCCGCCCGGCCGGCGGCGACGTAGATCTCGAAGCCGTCCTCGCCCGTGTAGCCGGTGCGCGACACCAGGCGCCGAGCCTCGTCCTCCGCCGGGCGGTCGCGGAGGAACGAGTAGTACCGGAGTTCCGCCGCGGCGGCGCCGACGACGTCCGCGACGATCTCCGCCGCGCGCGGCCCCTGCACGGCGATCAGGGCGGTCTCGTCGCTCCGGTCGTCGACCCGGACGCCGTCGGCCTCCGCCGCGGCCGCCGCCTCGACGAGTTCCAGGTCGCGCGCCCTCGACGCGGCGTTGACCACGAGGAGGTAGTCCTCCGGGTCGAGGCAGTAGACGAGCAGGTCGTCGATGAAGGTGCCCCGCTCCGTCAGCAGCGCGCTGTACTGGGCGCGGCACGGCTCGAGCGCGGCGACGTCGTTCGGGGTCAACCGCTGGAGGAGGGGCAGCGCCCGCGGCCCGCGCACGCGGATCTCCCCCATGTGGGAGACGTCGAACATCCCGGCGCGCTCGCGCACCGCGCGGTGCTCGGCGAGCACGCCCTCGTACCGGATCGGCATCTCGTAGCCGGCGAAGGGTCCGAAGCGGGCGCCCGCCTCGACGTGACGCCTGTGCAGCACCGTCCGTTGCATGGTCCCTACCTTGTCACCAGTCGGCCTTCGGCGGTAGGCCTCGACCCACCCCGCGGGCCGGGACGCCCGAACGTCACGTGCGCGCGACCGGGCGGCCGCCCTTCGTTGGCAGGTCCCGTTCGCCGTCCCGGGCGGGAAGCCCGACCGTCACCCGCAGGCGATCCGGGTGGATGTGGCGCCGGGCGGCCTCGAAGACGCCCGCGGGGGTGAGCCGCACGATCCGTTCGAGCCGCCAGGAACGGCGGTGGCTGGGCAGGCCGTGGAGCAACGAGTCCACCAGCAGGGCGGCCTGGAGAGCGGCGGTCTCGGTGGCGAAGGGCTCGCGGCCGAACATGCCGGTCCTGCACTCCTCGACGACCGGCGCCGCGGGGGGTTCGCTCAACACGAGCCGGAGCGAGTCCCGGACGAGTTCGAGGCCGCGCTCGACGCGGTCGGGATGGGTGCCGAGGTAGACGGAGAGGGCGCCCGGATCGGTTCCGGCGCCGGCCAGCAGGTCGACGTGGGCGGCGTAGGCGAGTCCCTCCCGCTCGCGGACGCGGTTCGGGATCAGGCCGGCAAGACCGTCGGAACCGAGGAGGATGCCGAGGGCCCGGAGTTCGGGCAGGTCGGGGTGGGTGCGGTTCACCGTGAAGTGGCCGGCGTAGACGTGGGCCTGCTCGCGCGAGGCGGTGGCGACTTCGATGCGGCGTTCGGGGCGGCCGGGCGGCGGCGGGGGCGGCGCCGGGGACTCGTCCGCGGACGGAGTGCGGGTCGGAAGACCCGCGCACCCAGTCCCGAAGAGGCGTTCGAGCCGGGCCAGGACTTCGTGCTCGTCGATGGCGCCGGCGACCGCGACGACGCCGCCCCGCGCGAGGGCGTCCCGGTGGAACCGCCGGCAGTCCTCCGGCGACAGGCCGGCGAGCGACTCCGGCGTTCCCTGGCTCGGCGCCGCGAGCGGGTGCGGGTGGTAGAGCTGATCGCGGAAGGCCCAGCCGGTGACGACCTCCGGACGGTCCGCCAGGCTCAGCAGGTCGCCGAGGGTCTGGTCGCGGAGGAGCTCGAACCGGTCGTGCGGGAACGTCGGCGAGAGCAGCAGTTCGGCCAGCCAGTCGAGGGCGAGGCCGGCATCGGCAGCGAGGGCGTCGACGGACAGGCCGTGGACCTCGGCGGTCGCCGAGCCGTCGACGGAGACGCCGTGCGCCTCGGCCTGCTCGGCGATCTCGCGCCAGGCGCGCGACTTCGTGCCCTCGACCAGCATCCGGCCGGTGAGCAGCGAGATGCCCGGGGACGGCTCCGTACGGGCGCCGCCCCGCAACCAGGCGCGCGCGGCGACGACGTCGGCGGCGGGGACGCGCAGAGCGGCCAGGCGGAGGCGGCCGGACCAGAGGTCGAGACGGGAAGGCTCGCGGTCGGGCGGCATTCGTTACGGCGCGCCTTCGGGGAGAGACCAGCCGACGACGCGCGTTTCCGGGGCGAGCCAGGCGGCACAGGCGGCGGCGACGTCGGAGGCGGTTGCGGCCGCCAGGGACTCGAAGGAGTCGCGGCTGAATCCGGGTCGGAACAGGGCGTGTTCGAGGGCCGCCGTCACGGCGCGTTCGGCGATTCGCTCGTGCAGGAAGACCCAGTCGGCGAAGAGGATTCCCTTTGCGCGCTCAAGTTCTTCGGCCGCCGGCGGATGGCTCGCGAGCGCGTCGACCCGCGAGCAGAATTCCTGCTCCAGCCGCTCGGGCTCGACCCCGGCCGCGGCCTCCGCGGAGAGGGTCGCCATGCCGCCGAGCCGGTGTCCGGTCACGGCGGCCGAGGCCCAGAGCGCCAGCGGGTTCTCCTCGACGAGTTCGCGCTGGACGCGGCTGGAGCGTCCGCTGCCGAGGACGGCGAGCGCGAGACGGAGATGAACGTATGCCGGATCGTCCGGCGCGGGCGCCGGGTGCGCGACGAGCAGCCGCGGCGTCTCGCCGCGGCGCAACGCGACCCGGCGATACCGGGCGCCTTGGGCGCGCCGGGTGCGCGGGTCCTCCGACCCGCTGCCGCCAGAGGCGGCGTCCAACATCGTCGCCGGCCTTTGGCCGGCGGCCCCTTCGTTCGGGCTACGCCGCTCCGCGGCGCCGCCCGTGAGCGGGTCGGAAGACCCGCGCACCCAGGGCGGGTCGGAAGACCCGCGCGCCCGGCGCACCCGGCGGACAGCTCCGAGCGCCGCTTCGATCCGTTCCATCGCATCCGCCGGCACGCCCCCGGCACAGACCAGCACCGCCCGGCCGGGCCGGTAGTGCAGCCGGTGAAACGACCGGAGCGCCGCGGCGTCGAGCGAGCGCAGGCTCTCCCTCGTGCCGAGTACGGGCCGCGCGTAGGGATGGTCGCCGAAGACGCGCTCGGCGACGGCCTGCCCGAGGGCGTCCCACGGATCGTCCTCGACCATCCGGATCTCCTCCAGGATCACCTCCCGCTCGAGCTCCAGTTCCTCGGCCAGCAGGCTCAGGCCCCGCATCCGGTCGGCCTCGATCCGGAGCGCCTCCCGCCAGGATCCGCGCTCGAACTGGAAGTGGTACACGGTCGCGTCGTGCGAGGTGAAGGCGTTGTTCGTGCCGCCCAAACGCTGGGTCAGACGGTCGATGGCGCCGGGCTCGTAGTCCGCGGAGCCCTTGAACATCATGTGCTCCAGGAAGTGGGCGAGGCCGGACTCGTCCGGCGCTTCGTCGCGGCTGCCGGCGCGATAGCAGAGGACGACGGCGACGGACCCGGCGTCCGCCTGAGGCAGCAGGACGACGCGCAGGCCGTTGCCGAGCGTCTCGGTCCGGCCGGCGACCCGGTCGAACGCGCGCAGATCGATGGCGGTCATGCCAGCGCGCAGTCGTGGACCGCGTCCACTTCGAAGCGCCCGCCCACGTTCGACCAGACCAGTTGTTCGACCCGGGCCGACCGGCTCTCCGGTCCGGCGTCCAGGACGATCCAGTTGCAACTGTTCCTGCCCTCTTCCGTTCCGCGCCCGCGCCTGGAGGTGGACGTGCCGCTGTGCACCAGCCAGAGCGGGCGCGGGCAGTTCGGCGCCAAGCCCACGGCGGCAACGTGGACGTGGCCCGACAGGACGAGGTCGACGCCGGCCTCCGCGAACGCGGCCAGGGCTTCGTCGCTCCGGCACGCGGTGCGCCAACCCATCAACTCCGGCAGGGCCGCCAGCGGGTGATGGGCGATCGCTATCCGTACGGGCGCCGACGGGTCGCCCGCCGCACTTTCGGCTGTGCCCCCGCCGGCGGCCGCAACCGCCTCGCGGCCTGCAACTCCGGCCGCCGCCGGGGCGGGCGCGCCGGCCTTCCGGTCCGCGTCGCGCGCGGCCCCGGCGCCGAACCGCGCGCCGACGCCCGCCAACTGCCCGCGGGTGAAGCGGCCGTTGTCGATCGTCAGGTTGAACGCCGTGTTGAAGCCGGCGACTTCCATCTCCGCGTCGCGGAAGCCGGGCTCGAGGTCGCGGCTGAAGTGCCGGCGGTAGGCGCCGTAGCGGTCGAGCAGGCGCTCCCACACCCGGTACATCGGCACGTCGTGGTTGCCCGGAACGGCGAGGAAGGGAGCGCCGAGCCCTTCCAGAAACCGGCGCGCGTCCCGGAACTGGTCGGCCCTGGCCCGCTGGGTCAGGTCTCCCGACACGACGACGAGGTCCGGCCGCCGCTCCGCGACCAGCGCTTCGACGCCCACGGCCGCCGGCCGGTAGTGCGGCGGCCCGAAGTGGATGTCGGAGAGGTGAAGCAGACGGCGCAGCGGACCAGCGGCTCTAGCGGATGAGGAAGCCGCGCACGCTCTCGTCGACCCGCTCGCCGGCGAGGTCGCCCAGAATGCCGAGGATCTCCCGGCCCCTGGCCCGACCGATCAGGAAACCGACCGAGGCCGCGACCGCCACCGAGGCAAGCGGATACGCCCGCACCAGGGCCACCCAGTCGAGACCCGGCGTCAGGCTGCCGACGATCCGGTCTTCGATGGCCTGCCGCTCAGGATCGGCGGTCACGGCGCAGGAGGAATCCCAGGACGAAGCCCGCCGCGGCGGCGATCAGCACCGCCCGGCCCGGGTTGTCGCGGACGTACACGTTCACGTCGCCGACCAGTTGGTCCAGATCCTTGCGCGCGCGCTCGTAGCCGTGGCCGAGCTTCTCCCTGGCGACGCCGTAGCCCTCCTTGGCCGCTTCGCCGGCCCGGGACGACGCCTTCTTGACCCGTGCCGACAGGCGGGAGTCCCTCATCCGCTCGCGGGCCGCGTCGACGCCGTGGCTGACGGCCGAGCGGGCCTTCTCCACCCCTTCGGCGACCGCTTCGCGGGCCAGATCCATCGACGTCACGTTGCCGCCCCCGTCCTCGTCGCCGTCCTTCTTCCTGGCGTTGCTCATGTCTCGTCTTCTGGTTGTTCGTGAATGGTGCTTCTCGCCCGCCGATCATACACCCGACGCTGCTACAATCCGCCGCCGCTGGAGGCGCGGCAGCGTTCTCGTGGGGCAGTAGCTCAGTTGGGAGAGCACCACGTTCGCAACGTGGGGGTCGAGGGTTCAAGTCCCTTCTGCTCCACCACTTCCTCAGAAGTTCGGATTCTCGCCTTCCGGGTCTTCCTGGGCGCGGCCGACCATCGGCACGAAGCGGACGACGTCGACCTGGCGGCGTTCGAGTCCGTCGGGGGTCTTGCGGATGACCACCAGGTCCTGAAGAGCGCCGCCGACCGGCGCCACGAGGATGCCGTTCACCTTGAGCTGTTCGATCAGCGGCGGCGGCACTTCAGCCGGCGCGGCGGCAACCAGGATGCCGTCGAAGGGCGCCTCTTCCGGCCAACCGCGGTAGCCGTCGCCGACCCGGATCTCGACGTTGCCGTACCCCAGGTCGGCCAGCACGTCCCGCGCCCGCTCGGCCAGGCCGTCGATGATCTCGATGGAATGGACGCGCCGGGCCAGGCGCGCCAGCACCGCCGTCGTGTAGCCGGAACCGGTGCCGATCTCGAGCAGCTTCTCGTCGCCGTCGAGCTCCAGGAGGTCGGCCATCAACGCCACCACGTACGGCTGGGAGACCGTCTGGCCGGCGCCGATCTGCACCGGTTCGTCGCCGTAGGCGTCGTCTCGCAGGGAATCCGGCACGAACTCGTGGCGGGGCACCGTCCGGAGCGCGTTCAGCAGCCTCGGTTCCTCGATCCCCCGGCCCCGGATCTGCTCCTCGACCATGGCCCGGCGCTGCGCGGCGAAGAGGTCGCCCTGGCCCGGCGGCTGGGCGGACGCGCCGGCCGCCGCGAACACGCAGACGGCGGCGGCGAGCGCAAGCGCGGTCCGAACCGGCCGCCCGGGGCGGCCGCCGGTCCGCGGCGCCTTCGACTTCGACTGCCGGACCCGTCGCACGGCCGCAATGATAGGCAAACGCCGTACCGGGTCGCTGGGTAATGGGATGGTCCGCCCCGCCCTCTACGGCCTCTTGTAGGGCCAGAATGGGTTTTTCCCAACCAACAAGGGAGGAGACGGACCATGAAGAAGGTTACTCGAGTCGGTATCGATCTGGGCAAGCGCCTGTTCCAGGTGTGCGCGATGGACTCGTCGGGCGCGGTGGTGTTTCAGCGTCAGGTGAAGGCGTCGGGGCTGATGGAGTTGATGGTGCAGCTCGAGCCGTGCCTGGTGGGCATGGAGGCGAGCTGCGGCGCGCACTACTGGGTGGAGAAGCTGAGCGCTCTGGGTCACGACGCGCGGATGATGAGTCCTCAGTTCGTGCGGCCTTACGTGAAGTCGAACAAGAGCGACTACCACGACGCGGAGGCGATCTGCGAGGCGGTGTCCCGTCCGACGATGCGTTTCGTGCCGTACAAGACGAAGGAGCAGCGTGCTCTTCAGCAGGTTCATCGGAGCCGGGAGGCGGCGCTTCGCCGTCGCACGCAGTTGGTGAACCAGTTGCGGGGATTCCTGGGCGAGTACGGGATCGTGCTGCGTCAGGGCCGGGCGGTGGTCATGCGGGCGGTGCCCGACATCGCGAGCGACGCGGAGCGCGAGCTGCCGGGTCAGTTTCGCGCGCTGCTGTGGATGCAGTACGAGGCTCTGATGCAGGTCCACAAGGAGGTCGAGGACCTGACCGCGATGCTGGTGCGGGAGTCGAAGGAGAACCCTCACTGCCAGCGTCTGATGTCGATTCCGGGCATCGGTCCGATCGTGGCGACGGCGATCGTGGCGGCGGTGGGCAACGGCTGGGCTTTCAGCAGCGGTCGTCAGATGTCGGCCTGGATGGGCTTGGTGCCGCGTCAGGACTCGACCGGGGGTCGCACGGTGCTGCGCGGGATCAGCAAGCGCGGCGACCGTTACCTGCGCTCGCTCCTGATCCACGGTGCGCGGGCGGTCCTGCGCACGGCGGCGAAGGGCGAGCGAACGCGGCTGAAGGGCTGGGCGCTCGACGTCAAGCGGCGCCGGGGGCCGAACGTCGCCACGGTGGCACTGGCCAACAAGCTGGGCCGCATCGCCTGGGCGGTGCTTCGCCGCGGCGAGCTGTACCGCGACGACCGCCTCGCCGGGTCTCGGCAGAAGGTCTCTCGGGCCGCGTAGCAGGCGGCTCGATCCACATCGAATCAACCAAGGAGGATTGCCCCACCAAGTCGTTGCGAGGACACAACGGAGCGATGGCGAAACAGGTCGGACCGGCGCGTCGAGAGCCTGAACCCGCGCAGGGCCATTCAACAGGCCGTCTGGGTGTACAGAAGAGACGACGCGCGCGTATTCCATCGGGGCCAGGGAGCTCGAAACCACGAGACGCCCAACAACAGGCCGAATACATGCAAGCAACGACACCTCTCTCGCCGGAACTCCGGAAAGTGCCCTTGCACAAGCGGGGCGGACCATACATGCGCGGGTCGGGACGGCCTTCGGCCGGCGCGTTCCTGGCGGCCTTCGGCGGCAGCGGGTCAGAAGACCCGCGCACCCGGCGGTTCGGCCACCCGGCGGATCAGGACGACCGTCTGGTCGTCGCCCTGCGGCAGACCGGCGCCGAAGCGGCTGACCTCGGCGTCGATGGCGTCCACGATCTCGGACAGCGGCCGCTCGCGGCGTTGGCGGAGGAAGTCCTCCAGCCGTTCCTGCCCGTACTCTTCGCCCTCCGGGGACTCGCACTCCGTGATCCCGTCGCTGTACAGGCAGAGCAGGTCGCCCGGCCCCATCTCCAGCGGCGCCACCCGGTAGCTGGCCTCGGGCAGCAGGCCGAGCGGCAGGCCGCTCGCCGGCAGCGGCGTCACTTCGCCGTTCGCACGCGCCAGGAGCCCCGGGTTGTGGCCCGCGTTGAGGTAGCGGACGGCCCGGTTCGCCGGATCGATCTCGGTCAGGATCAGGGTGATGAAGCGGTTGCTGGCGCTCGTCTCGACGATGTGCTTGTTCAGGCGATCGAAGAGTTCCGGCGAGAGCTCGGCGCCGACGCCTTCGCCGCCGAGCCGGCAGTCGTCGACGAGCAGCCGCAGCGCCGAGTCCAGGGTGGAGACGAGGAGCGCGGCCGGCATGCCCTTGCCGGTCACGTCGGCGACCACCAGGCCGCGGCGGTCGCCGGCGAAGCGGAGCGAGCCGTAGTAGTCGCCGCCGACGTGGCGGGAGGGGCGGCTCCAGCCCACCGTCTCGAAGCAGCCGGCGCCGGGCATCTCGGCCGGCAGGATCCGGCGCTGGATCTCGGCCGCGAGCTCGACCTCCCGTTCCAGGCGCTCCTTCTCCAGCGCGTCCCGATGGAGCTTCGCGTTGGTCAGCGCGATGGCGGCCTGATTGGCGAACAGCGAGAGCGCCCGGCGGTCCGAGGCCGCGAAGGGGCCCACGCCCGTCCGGCTCTCCTTGTCGGCGACCACCAGCAGGCCGACGCTGCCGCTGCCCCCGTCGCCCTCGACGGGCACCGCGAGCGAGTGCTCCGCCGCGCGGATGACGCCCGCCGCCACCGCTTCCACGCCAGCCTCGTCGAAGCCGGAAGCCGGGTTGCCCGGCTCCCTGACCGGCGGCGCCTCGATCGTCTCGCGGGCGCCGCCGCCGATCGTGCCGGCCAGCGCCAGGCGCCCGTCCTCGTCGGCCAGGTAGAAGGCGCCGCGCCGGGCGTCCAGGAGGGAGACCGCCCGCAGCAGGATCTCCTCGGTCAGTTCCTCCAGGTTCAGGGTCGAGGCGATCGCCAGTCCCACGTCGTAGACCGCCTGCAGAGTGACGACGTTGTAGTTGTCCTGGAACTTGCGGTCCTTCAGCTCGTCCGCCAGTTCGCGCAACCGGAGACCGATGGCCAGCACGCCGGCGAGAGCGCGCTCCTCGGCCGCGTCGCCGGCGGCGCCGGCGGCTTCGTCGCCGCCGCCCGCGCAGTAGAGGACGAGGTCGTGCTCCAGGCGCCGCTCGCTCTTGCCGAGCACGCCCCAGGAGGCCACCGGGCCGCCGTCCCGCCGGTAGATCTGGGCGCCCTCCAGGCCGCGGGCCCGGCACCAGTGACCCACGAGCAGGGTCTGGGCCGCGCCCGTCTCCCAGTCCGCGACGTCGGCCGCCGCCGCGAGCCGCCAAAGCTCGGCGCCGATCCCGGCGCCGGTCGCCGCCGCCGACCCCGGCGCCCGCGCGGAACCGGCGGCCGGCGAGGTCACGAAGCCCCGGCCTGGAGCTCGGCCGCCGCCGCCTGTTCGTCGGGGAAGATGCTGGCGTACTGCGCCAGGCCCATGATGTGGAAGGTCTTCTCGATCGTCGGCGTCAGGTTGCAGAACGACAGCCGGCCCTCCACCTCGATCATCTTCTCGATGATCTCGATCAGGATGGAGATGCCGATCGAGTTGACGATCTTCGTGCTGGCGAGGTTCAGCAGCAGCGTCCTGAAGCCCTCGTCCAGCAGGCCGTAGGCCGCCTCCGCGATCTCCTCGCCGCCCTGGTTGTTGATGTAACCGTCCGTGTAGATCACCGCCAGACCGTCGCGGCGCTCCACCTTCAACTTCAGACCTTCGGACATCGAACCAACCGTCTTCCTCGCTCAGCCGAGCGTCAGAGTACCTTCGACATGACGACGGAGGTGCCGCCCTCGCCCGAGAGCACGTTCACCTCGTCCATCAGCCCCTCGATGATCTTCAACCCCCAGCCGCGCTTCCGGATCGACTTGAGATTCTCCTCGATGCTGGGCGGCACGAGCTTCGCGCGGTCGAAGCCGACCCCCTGATCCTGAATCGTGATCCGGAGCACGCGCGGTTCCTCCGCCTCGGCGGAACCGAGTACCGCGAACTCGAGATGGAGTTTGCCGTCTTCCGCGCGGCTGTGCTCGATCGCGTTGATGCACGCCTCGACCACCGCCATGCCCACTTCCTCGACCTTGTCGGTGCTCATCCGGATGGACTTCGCCACCTCGCAGGCGCAGGCTCGCACCTCCAGTTCCATCTCAGGCGCGAGCCTGAACGTCAGGTGGGTTTCTTCGAGAACTCCGAGCTCGGACATCGGGGAAGAAGCCAACGCACCTGCAACGCGGATCCCGGTTCCGGCGCGAAACCTAGGCCAGAAGGAACAGCTTGAGGCAGTAGATCACCGCGGGTTGGATCCGGTCGTTCAGGAGGAGCCATAGGAAACTGGCGACGACCGCGGAGGACCAGAACACGCCGGCGGAGAGACTCGCCGCCCACGAAACCGGCGCGGCGGCGCCCCCACGGTCCAAAAAACTGAACGGCGACCCTACCATTATGTTCGACCTCCTCGCTCGTGCAGTCCGCCGAGGGAGTCGTGGCCGTCAACGGCGACTCGCGTACCGCCGGCATCATGTTCGACCTCCCCGTTGGTGCCCCTCGTTAGAGAGCAAGTCCCCTGCCAACCGGCGGGATCGCGGGCCGATTCGCCGCAAACACCATCTGCACGGGGGTTCTGGCGGTGAGCGGGCTTGCCGTTGCCGGATCGGGTGTCGGGTCAATTTGTCCCGTTAGAGTCGAGTCGCTTGCCTGGTGGACAGGTGGGCGGGACGTTGCGACTACTTCGGACGCCAGACGGGACAGAATGTCCGATATCGGGTCACTATGCCCCGCACTCAGCGGAGTCGACCGGCAGACGGGTCAGGCACCCGGGTGGCGTGTTTCACGCCAGCCGTGAACCAGTCCACGCGCCCGTCATCGGGCGCGTGGATGGCAGACCCGCGCACCCAGTGGGCGTCAGTCGGCGGGCGGGTCAGAGGACCCGCGCACCCAGTGGGGTTCGACGGTCAGTAGCCGCCGCGGGTCAGGGTGCGCCGGTTGACGCCGAGCAGCTTGGCGGCGGCGCTCTTGTTGCCGCCCGTCATGCCGATGACGCGGCGCACGTGGCGCCGCTTGACCGTGTCGAGATCGAGCGGCTCCGGGCTCTGGGGACCGACCGCGTCCCCCATCAGCGACTGCACGAGCGACGCGTCCACGGCACCGTCGGCAAGCGAGACCGCGCCCTCGACGATATTCTGCAGTTCCCGCACGTTGCCCGGATAGTCGTGCGCCAGCAGCAGGTTGAGCGCCGCCCGGTCGAACTGGGGCAGCTCGATCGACTCCCGCGCGCAGAACCGCTCGCCGAAGTGGCGGATCAGGTGCGGAATGTCGCGCCTCCGCTCCCGCAACGGCGGCAGTTCCACGCTGATGCCCTTCAGGCGGTAGTACAGGTCCTCCCGGAAACGGCCCTCCTCGACCAGCCGTTCGAGCGGCTGGTGGGTCGCCGCGACGACGCGCGTGTCGACCTCGATCGGCCGTTGGCCGCCGACCCGGACGATCTCGCGCTCCTGAAGCGCCCGCAGCAGCTTCACCTGGAGCGCCACGTCGAGGTCGGCGACCTCGTCCAGGAACAGAGTGCCGCCCGCCGCGAGTTCGAAGCGGCCCAGGCGCGCCCGCACGCCGGTCGCCACGCCGCCCTCGATGCCGAACAGCTCGCTCTCCAGGAGGGTCTCGGGGAGCGCGGCGCAGTTGACCGCCACCAGCGGCCCCGCGCGCTCGGAGCGCTGGTGCAGGAACGCCGCCATGAGTTCCTTGCCCGTGCCGCTCTCCCCGCGCAGCAGGACGCTCACGCCCCGCGGCGCGACCCGGTCGATCACCTCCAGGATGCGGCGCATGGCCGGCGCGTGCGCCACGATCCGCCGGCCGCCGACCTCCGCCAGGTCGTCGAGGCGCTCCTTGAGCAGCTTGTTCTCCTCGGCCAGCCGCTCCCTCGAGACGACCAGCCGCTCCACTTGGCGCAGGCCGTCGAGGGCGACGCCGGCCAACGCCGCCACGGACCGCAGGAAGCGCCGGTCGCCGTCGCTGAAGCCGGGCTCGCTGCTGCCGCGCGCCTCCTTGTCGAGCACCGCCACGAAGCCCAGCACGGCGTCGCGCGACTTGAGCGGCGCCGCCAGCAGGGAACGGAACTCGCGGCCGGCCAGCGAGCCGCCGCTGCGCGCCAGGACGTCGTCCCGCGCCAGGAGGTCGTCCCACAGGGGTCCGGCGAGCAGCGTCCCGGAAGCCGGCGAACCGCTGGCGAAGCCGACCGTCGAGACCGACCGCGCGGCGCCGAAGCGGTCGCGGGTGACGGCCGCCGCCGCCGCCGGGTCCACCGCCGCGCAGAGCCGCTGCAGCAGGTCGTCCAGCAGGCCCTGCTCGGATTCGTGCGAGTGCAGCGCAACGACCAGGTCGTAGAGCGTCTCGAGCTGCAGCCGCTGGCGGCGGCCGGCGAGGTCGGCGGACGCCTTCCGGAAGCGAGAGGATTCGCCGGCGGTCACGTCTCGGCCCTCAACTCGCCCTTCGCACCTGCGCCGGGCCCGGCAGCACCTTGCCGAGGAACGCTCCGGTGTGACTCTCCGGCGAGGCCGCCACCTGTTCGGGCGTGCCCGCCGCCACCAGCCTGCCGCCGCCGGCGCCGCCCTCCGGGCCGAGGTCGATGATCCAGTCCGCGTTCTTGACGACGTCCAGGTTGTGCTCGACGACCAGCACCGTGTTGCCGCGGTCCACAAGCCGCTGCAGCAAGGCCACGAGGCGCCGCACGTCGTCGAAGTGGAGGCCCGTGGTCGGCTCGTCCAGAAGGTAGAGGCTGCGGCCGGTCGCCCGCTTGGAGAGCTCGGTCGCCAGCTTCACCCGCTGCGCCTCGCCGCCCGAGAGGGTGGTCGCGGGCTGGCCGAGGCGGATGTAGCCGAGCCCCACCTCGTCCAGGGTCGAGAGGATGCGGTCGATCGCCGGGATGTTGGCGAAGAACCCGCGCGCGTTCTCGACGCTCATCGCCAGGATGTCGGCGATGTTCTTCCCCTTGTAGCGGACCTGCAGGGTCTCGCGGTCGTAGCGCAGGCCGCCGCAGACGTCGCAGGTGACGTAGACGTCGGCCAGGAAGTGCATCTCGATCTTGTTCTGGCCGTCGCCCGCGCAGGCCTCGCAGCGGCCTCCCTTGACGTTGAAGCTGAACCGGCCGGGCTTGTAGCCGCGGGCGCGCGCTTCCGCCGTCTTCGACATGAGCGTCCGGATCGGCGTGAAGACGTTCGTGTAGGTCGCCGGGTTGGAACGCGGCGTGCGGCCGATCGGGCTCTGGTCGATCGCGATGACCTTGTCGAGATGTTCCAGGCCCTCGATTCCGTCGTGATCGCCGGCCGGATCGACGGCGCGGTAGAAGTGCCGGGCCAGCGCCTTGTAGAGGACCTCGTTGACCAGGCTGCTCTTGCCGGAACCGGAAACCCCGGTGACCAGGACGAAGCAGCCGAGCGGCACGTCGACGTCCAGGTTCGTCAGGTTGTTCTGGCGCGCGCCCCGGATGCCGAGCCGGGCGCCGCTGCCCGGCCGCCGCGCCGCCGGCACCGGCACTTCCTCCTCGCCGCGGAGGTAGGCGCCGGTGAGCGATCCCTTCGCCTTCTCGACCGTCCCGAGCGGTCCCTCCGCAACCACCTCGCCGCCGTGCTCGCCCGCCCGCGGACCCAGGTCGACGATCCAGTCGGCCTCCCGCATCGTCTCCTCGTCGTGTTCGACCAGGAGGACGGAGTTGCCGAGGTCCCGCATTCCCTTGAGGGTGCGCAGCAGCTTCGCGTTGTCGCGCTGGTGCAGGCCGATCGAGGGCTCGTCCAGCACGTAGAGCACGCCCTGGAGCTTGCTGCCGATCTGGGTGGCGAGGCGGATGCGCTGGCTTTCGCCCCCGGAGAGGGTTCCCGAGGCCCGGTCCAGGTGGAGGTAGCCGAGCCCCACGTCCTCGAGGAAGGTCAGCCGGTCCTCCACTTCCTGCAGGATCTTGCCGGCGATCTGCCGTTCCTTCGCGCCCAGTCCGACCTCGCCGATCGTCTTCCGCAGATCGCCGATCGGCATCGAGGTCAGATCGTCGATCGACCGCTCCGCCACCGTTACCGCCAGCGCCTCCGGGCGCAGCCGGCGGCCCGAGCACGAGCCGCAGGTGCGCACCGACATGTACTTCTCGATCTCGGCGCGTACGCCCGGCGACTCCGTGTCCGCGTGGCGGCGGGCGAGCATCGGCACGACGCCCTCGTAGCGCCCGCGCCACTGGTAGGACGACCGCCGCCCCTTGATCTCGAACGCGATCTCGCGGCTGCCCGAACCGTAGAGCACGACCTGCCGCGCCTCTTCCGGCAGCTCGCGCCACGGAGTCGAGAGGTCGAAGCCAAGCTCCGCGGCGACCGTGCGCAGCATCCTCAGCCGCCACGAACTGGAACTCGTCGGGAAGGGCCTGAGCACGCCGGCCTTGATCGACCGCCGCGGATCGTCGAGGATGCGCTCCTCGTCGACCGCCATCGAGGAACCCAGGCCGCCGCACTCGGGGCAGGCGCCGTACGGGCTGTTGAACGAGAACAGCCGCGGCGAGATCTCGGCCAGGCTGGAACCGCAGTCGGCGCACGCGTAGTGCTGCGACATCGTCTCCTCGGGCAACGCCGGCTCCCCGGGCCGGTTCCGGGGCGCCACGACGAGCAGCCCGCGGCCGACCTCGAGCGCCGTCTCGAACGAACCGGCCAGCCGCTGCTCGATGCCGGGCCGCACCACGAGCCGGTCGATCACGATCTCGATGTCGTGCTTCCTGTTCTTGTCGAGCGCGGGCAGGTCGCCCGAGAGCTCGTGCAGTTCGCCGTCGATGCGGGCGCGCAGGAAGCCCTCGCGGACCATCTGCTCCAGTTGCCGGCGGTACTCGCCCTTCTTGCCGCGCACGTAGGGCGCGAGCAGCAGCAGCCGGGTGCCCTCCGGCATGGCCGCCACCCGGTCGACCATCTGCTGGACGGTCTGCGGCCGGATTACCTTGCCGCACTCGGGGCAGTGGGGCACGCCGACCGAGGCGTAGAGCAGGCGCAGGTAGTCCTGGATCTCCGTCACGGTACCCACGGTCGAACGGGGGTTGCGCGACACCGACTTCTGCTCGATGGAGATCGCCGGCGACAGCCCCTCGATCGAGTCGACATCCGGCTTCTCGACCTGGTGCAGGAACTGGCGTGCATAAGCCGACAGCGACTCGACGTAGCGCCGCTGTCCTTCGGCGAACAGCGTGTCGAAGGCGAGCGAGGACTTCCCGGAACCCGACACGCCGGTGACGACGACCAGCCGCTCGCGCGGGATCTCGACCGTTACGTTCTTCAGGTTGTGCTCGCGGGCGCCGCGAACGACGATCTTCTTCCCGCTCACCGCAGGTCCTCCGAGGCGTCGGCGCGCAGCCGGCGGCGGCCGCGGAACACCTCGCCGGCCTCCCGGTCGAGGGTCCGCTCCCGCTCCCGCTCCCGCTTGTCGTGCAGCTTCCTGCCCTCGGCCAGGGCCAGTTCGACCTTGATCCGGTTCCCCTTCAGGTAGACCGACAGCGGCACCACCGTCAGGCCGCGGTCGCGGGTGCGCCCGAACAGGCGGTCGATCTCGCGCCGGTTCAGCAGCAGCCGCCGGGGCCGCTCGAGGTCGTGGTTCTCGCGGTTGCCGTGGCTGTAGGCCGAGACGTGGGAGTGCAGCAACCACGCCTCGTGGTCCCTGAAGCCGACGTAGCTGTCCCGCAACTGGATCTTGCCGCTCCGGATCGACTTGACCTCAGTGCCCAGGAGTTCGATGCCGGCCTCGAACCGCTCCAGCACGCGGTACTCTCGCCGCGCCTTCCGGTTCACCGCCAGGGCCTGGCCGCCCGCGAGGGACCGCTGCTTCTGTTTGCTGCGCCTGGCCATCGGTGTTCATTTTCGGCGTAGGGTGCATCTTCCCGGCGAGCGCCGCGACGTTCCCGCCGCGGTCGGAAACGGACGCCCTGACGAGTCTACTCTCCGGGCCTCCCCGGCCTTCGCGGGCGCCTGCGGGGCAAAACCGGGCGCGTTGGCGTCCTCGCCAGCTTCCGCGCCTTCTCCCGCGCGAGGGCGCCGGGATGCGGCCGGGGCGCCACAGAGATGTGGCAAAAGCGCCACACAACGAGCCGCCAATGACTCTCCGGTCCTCCCGAAATCGTTGAAAGCAAAGAACTTGCGAAGGAAGCCGCGCTGGCACGAAACGTGCTGGAGTACCGCTCCGATGGCAAGTAGCGCCAACGGAACGGGCGGCAGCCTCGACCGACGGTCCAGCGACGTCCGCGACCGCCTGTTCCGCCAGCAGACGATCCGTCGGCCGACGGCCATCTCGGGCGTCGGCATTCACACCGGCAGGCAGACGAACCTGCGGATCCTGCCTGCGCCGGCCGGCGCCGGCATCCGCTTCCGCCGCACGGACGCCGGCGCCGTGGAGATCCCGGCCGACCTCGGGAGCGTCAGTTCCCTCGAGCTCGCCACCACCCTGGGCCGCGACGACGTCACGGTATCGACGGTCGAGCACCTGCTCGCCGCCGTCTACATCCTCGGCATCGACAACCTGACGGTCGAGATGGACGGCCCCGAAGTGCCGATCCTCGACGGCTCGGCGAGGCCCTACCTGCTGCTGCTGCAGGCCGCCGGCGTCCGGCGCCAGAACGCCGCCCGGCGGATCGTCGCGATCACGTCGGCGCTCGAGATCGACCGCGACGACAAGTGGCTGCGCGCCTCGCCGTATCCGGGGCTCCGCCTCGACTACACGATCGACTTCGAGGGTTGCGCCGTGGGGCGGCAACGATTGCAGATCGACGTCGACGCGCGGACCTTCGAGCGGGGTCTGGCGCCGGCGAGGACCTTCTGCCGGCAGATGGACGTCGAGCAGATGCAGAAGGTCGGGCTGGGACTGGGCGGATCGGTGGACAACTGCATCGTGTTCGACGAGAACGGCGCCGTGAACACGGACCTTCGCTTCCCGGACGAACCGGTCCGGCACAAGGCGCTCGACGCCGTGGGCGACTTCACCCTGCTCGGAGCGCCGATCTGGGGCCACTTCGAGGTCCTGCGAGGCGGCCACCAGCTTCACTACGAACTGCTCCGCGAACTCGCCGCCAACCCGACGTGCTGGACCTGGATGCGCGGCGACGAACTGCCCCCCGAGGTGGACTTCCCCCTCGATGGCGACCGGCCGCCGGCCTGGCTGCCGGGCCTGGCCGCTTCGTAAGGCGGCGCCGTGCGGCGGCGCGGGCGGCGAACGCTGGTAGTGTCGCCGCATGGGAGTCCCGCGGGCGGGACGGCTGATCTGCGCGCTCAGCCTGTCGAGCGTTCTGGGCGGCGACGCACTCGCGGCCCAGCCGCCGCGAGAGGACGCCGGCCGGTCCGGCAGGGCCGCGATCGCCGGGCTCTCCGCCGTGCGCGAGGGCGCGGCCCTGCTGGTGAGCTTCCGCCTCGACCGGGCGCTTGACGAGCGCACCTGGGAGAAGATCGAGAGCGGGCTCCCGACCGGATTCACCTACGACATCGAGGTCCGTCGGATCCGGCGGCGCTGGTTCGACAAGGCCGTCGTCGCCACCCGGCTGCAGGTCGTGGCGATGTACAACGCCCTCACCCGGGAGTACCTCGTCAACTTCAAGCGCGACGGCGAGCTCTACGCCAGCCGCGTCGTGACGTCGCAGGAAGACCTGGAGCGGGCGCTGACCACCTTCGAGGAGCTGCCGTCGGTCGAGTTCGCCAACGAACCGCCGGGGCGGCTGGTGCTGCGCGTGCGCGCGGAACTGCGAACCCGGACCCGGCTCGGCCTCATCCCGGACCGCGTCCACACCGCCTGGGCGCAGACGGCGCCCTTCCGCCCCACCCAGCGCCGGATCGCCGGCGAGACGGCCGAATGAAGCCGCTTCTCACACCGCCCCGCACGCCGGTGCGGGAGCTCATCAAGACGAACCGCTTCCTGGTCTGGCTCCTGGTTCTCTCCCTGGCGGCGCCGACGGCCGGCTACTACGCGCTCCAGCGCGGGCGCGAGATCGACCCGACGGTGCTGAACAACAGCATCCTGCTGTTCGCGCTGCGCAACCTGAACGTGGTGCTGATCCTGATCGTCGCCTTCGTGCTCGTCCGCAACCTGACCAAGCTGTGGATCGAGCGCCGGCGCCAGCGCCTGGGCGCCAAGTTCCGCACGAAGCTCATCCTGACCTACATCGGGCTGTCGCTGATCCCCGGACTCGTCCTGTTCGCCTACGCCACGGAACTGCTGCAGGGCTCGATCGACCGGATGTTCCGGACCGACATCGACGACCTGCTGGCGCCGGCGAACCAGGTCTCCCAGGCCCTGACCTCGACCCAGCAGGACCAATTGCTGCGCGACGCCGAGCGCTTCCTCGCGGACACCGAGAGCCTGGACCTGGACAGCCCGCGCGGGCGCGGCAGGCTGGCGGGGGCGCTGGGCGAGGCCCTGGCCGAAGCCGATCTCGACTACCTGGCGGTCTACCGGGACACCGTCTTCCTGCAGGCCACGGTCAACTCGCAGGCTCTCTCCGAGGTGCCCGAACCGACCCGCGGCATGCTGCTCGAAGCGGTCCGCACCGGCGCCGCCCGCGCGATCGGCGAAGTGGCGGGCAGCGAGGAGCGCCTGATCCTGGCTGCGGCGGCCCGAGAGGGCGACGGCGCCGAGGCGGCGGGGGACGGCGCCGAGGCGACGGTCGCCGTCGCCGGCCGGCTGCTCGACGCCGAACTCGCCGGCAGCACGGAAACCCTGATCGCCGCCTACCAGTCCCGGCGGCAACTGCACGCGCAGCGGGACGAGATCCGCGCGGCGTACTGGCTCCTGTTCCTGACGGTGACGCTGTGCATCCTGCTCGTCTCGTGCTGGGTCGGCCTCTACCTCGCCGGCCGGGTGACCGGTCCGATCGAGGCGCTGGCGGACGGCACCCGCCGCATCGCCGGCGGCGACCTGGAGCACCGGGTCGAGGCGGCCGCCGACGACGAGGTCCAGGTGCTGGTCGACTCGTTCAACCGGATGACCGACGCGCTCCAGGAGTCGAACCGCGACCTGGTGGCGACGAACCGGCGCCTGGACGCCGAGCGCGCCCGCATCGAGGCCGTGCTCGAGAGCGGCCCGGCCGGCGTGCTCTCGCTCGACCGCGACGGCCGCATCCTGACCTGCAACCGCGCCGCGATGGAGATGCTGGGGCTGCCGGAGCGCGTCTCGCTCGCCGGCGCGCCGCCCGAGGCCCTGAGCGAACTGCTCCCCGACAAGGGCGTCGAAGCCGTGTTCGCCGACCTGCCGGATTCGACCGTCCGGGGAGCGGGGGGCCCCCGCAGGCCGGCGTCGGCCCCGGCCCGCCGCGAGGTCAGCCTCGGCGGCCGGGACGACTGGAAGACGCTGGAGGTCAAGACCAGCCCGCTGCGCGCCCCCGACGGCAAGGGCGGCTTCGAGCTGCTCGGCCACGTCCTCGTCATCGAGGACCTGACGGCGCTGCTCGACGCCCAGAAGGCCGCGACCTGGACGGAGGCGGCGCGCCGGATCGCCCACGAGATCAAGAATCCGCTGACGCCGATCAGGCTCGCTTCGGAACGGCTGCTGCGGAAGGCGCGGAACAACGACGCGAGCCTCGGCGCCGCGGTCGAGGAGGGGGCGCGGATCGTCGTCCGCGAGGTCGGCAACATGCAGAACCTCGTCGACCAGTTCGCCCGCTACGCCCGCATGCGGCGCCCCCAGCCGCGCGAGGTCGACATGGCGAGGCTGATCGGCGAGACGGTCGACCTCTACCGGGAGTCGAAGCCGGGGGTCGAGGTCGAGGCGCGCATCGAGGCGGGTGAGAACGGCCTCCACGCCAAGCTCGACGGCGACCAGATGCGCTCGGCCCTGTCCAACCTGCTCGACAACGCGATCGCCGCCACCAGCGCGCCCGGCCAGGTGACGGTCCGCGCCGGCCGCAGCAACGGCGTCTTCGACCTCTCCGTCACCGACACGGGCGCCGGGGTGCCGGAGGGAGTCCGGGAGAAGCTCTTCCTGCCGTACTTCTCGACCAAGGGACGCGGTTCGGGGCTGGGCCTCGCCATCGTCCAGCGCATCGTCAGCGACCACAACGGATCGATCCGGGTCCGGCACCACGACCCTCGCGGCACGACCTTCGCGATCGCGCTGCCGCAGTCCGAGGCGCAGCAGTAGAGCCCGGAAGATGAGCAAGGCGCGCATCCTGGTCGTCGACGACGAGGCCGGCATCCGGCAGACCCTGCGGGACATTCTGGAGGACGAGGGCCACTCGGTGACGGCGGCGGCGGACGCCGTGAGCGGTCAGGCGCTGATGGCGAGCGACGGATTCGACCTCGTCCTGCTCGACGTCTGGCTGCCCGACCGCGACGGCCTGGAGATCCTGGAGGAACTGCGGGAGGGCGACTTCCAGACGCCGGTGATCGTCATCTCGGGCCACGGGAACATCGACACGGCGGTCAAGGCGATGCGGATCGGCGCGCACGACTTCCTGGAGAAGCCGCTGGCGCTCAACCGGGTCGTCGTCTCGGTCGAGAACGCGCTGGAGCGAAACCGGCTCGAACGGCAGGTGCGGGAGCTGTCGAACCGGCTCGATCCGGAGCGGCGACTCATCGGCGACTCGCCGCCGATGCTGCAGTTGAAGAACGACCTGGAACTGGCGGCCCGCGCCGAGAGCCGAATCCTGATCACCGGCGAGAACGGCACCGGCAAGGAACTCGTCGCGCGGCGGGTCCACGGCCTCTCGCGCCGCAGCGGTCAGGCCTTCGTCGAGGTCAACTGCGCCGCGATCCCGGAGGAGCTGATCGAGAGCGAACTCTTCGGCCACGTCAAGGGCGCGTTCACCGGCGCCTCGGAGAACCGCCGGGGACGCTTCGAGCAGGCCGACGGCGGCACCCTGTTCCTGGACGAGATCGCCGACATGTCGCTGAACACCCAGGCGAAGGTGCTGCGCGTGCTCGAGGAGCAGCGGTTCGAGCGGGTTGGCGGCTCGGCGCCGATCGAAGTCGACGTGCGGGTCCTGGCGGCAACGAACAAGGACCTGGAGGAGGACGAACTCCCCGCGGGCCGGTTCCGCGAGGACCTTTACTTCCGGCTCGCCGTCATTCCGCTGCACGTGCCGGCGCTGCGCGACCGGCGCGAGGACATCCCGGCGCTGGTCGACCACTTCCTCGAGCGATTCGCCGCCGAGGCCGGGCGCCGGCCCAAGACGGTCGATCCCCGGGCGCTGGAGCGGCTGGTCGCCTACGCGTGGCCCGGCAACGTCCGCGAACTCCGCAACCTGAGCGAACGGCTGATGATCATGGCGCCGGGCGCCGTGGTGACCGAAGCGGACCTGCCGCCGCGGGTGCGGGGCGCGGACGCGATCGCCCCGGTCGAACGCGACTACGCCTCGCTCAAGGAGGCCCGCGAGACCTTCGAGCGCCTGTACATCGAGCGGCGGCTGGGCGCCGCGGGCGGCAACGTCTCCCAGGCCGCCCGGGACCTCGGCATCGACCGCCGGCACCTGTACCGCAAGCTCCAGGCCTACGGCATCGATCCCGAACGCGGCTCGTGAGCGGGAGCGCGAGCGAGCGCGGGTCTTCCGGCCCGCGGAGACGAAACCGCGCCGACCGCGGGAGCGGTCCGTGACCGGGGCCGCCGCCAAGCGGTTCGTCGTCGGCACGGCCGGCCACGTCGACCACGGCAAGACCCGCCTGGTGCATGCCCTGACCGGCGTCGACTGCGACCGCTGGGAAGAGGAGAAGCAGCGCGGCATCACGATCGACCTCGGCTTCGCGTCGATGGTCGAGGACGGCTGGCAGATCGGCTTCGTCGACGTGCCGGGCCACGAGCGGTTCGTCCACAACGCGCTCGCCGGGCTGGGCGGGATCCAGATGATGGTGCTGGTGGTGGCCGCCGACGAGGGGGTCATGCCGCAGACCCTGGAGCACCTCGCGATCTGCTCCCTGCTGCGGATCCCGGCGGGCCTGGCGGTGCTCTCGAAGACGGACCTGGTTTCGGCCGACCTGGTGGAACTCGCCGAACTGGAGCTCGAGGAGGCGCTTGAGGGAACGCCCTTCGCCGGCGCGCCGATCCTGCCGGTGTCGGCCGAGACCGGCGAGGGCCTCCCGCGGCTCCGGGAGAGCCTGGTGGAGCTGGCCCGCTCGGCGGCGCCGATCGACCGGCACCGCGGGCTGCCGGCGCGGCTGCCCGTCGACCGCGCCTTCCACCTGCGCGGCCTCGGCGTGCTGGTCACCGGCACGCTGGCCCGCGGGACAGTGAGCGTCGGCGAGGAGCTCGACATCCTGCCCGCCGGCGGCCGCGCCCGCGTGCGCAGCATCGAGATCCATGGCGACCGCCGCGAACGGGCCGAGGCCGGCGAGCGGACCTCGCTCCAGCTCGTCGGCGCCGGGCTGGAAGAGGTCGCCCGCGGCCACGAACTGACCGCCCCCGGCGTCTACCGCGCCACGACCTCCCTGCTGGTGCGGTGCCGGCTGCTCGCGGAAGCGCCCGAGCCGATCGAGGGAAGCTGCCCGGTGCGGGTTCACGTCAACGCCGCGCAGCGGATCGGCAGGCTGCGAGCGCTCGAAGCCGAGCGGCTGGCGCCCGGCAAGGAGGCGGTAGCGGAGATCAGGCTCGACGAGCCGCTGGTGGCGGTCCGCGGCGACCGCTTCGTCATCCGCCGGCCCTCGCCCCAGACGACCCTCGGCGGCGGCGAAGTTCTCGACCCGTCCTGGCGGCGTCCGCGCGGCAGGGCGCTCGGAGCGGCGATCGACGCGCTGGGTTCCGGCGACGACCGGGCGGCCGCCGTGCAGTGGGCCGTGGACGGCCGCGAGGCGGGGCTGGCGGCAGGCGAACTCGCCCTGCGGCTGGGCGTCGTGCCCGAGAATGCCGAGGAGGTTCTCAACGGCGCCGCGAAGGACGGCCTGCTGCTGCGAACCGGCGCCGGCGGCCGGTACGTCGCCGCCGCCGCCGTCCGCCGCGTCACGCGCCGCGCCCGCCGCCTGGTCGAGGCGCACTTCGCCGCCGACCGCCTCTCCCGCGGCATGCCGAAGGCCGAACTGGTGCGCCGGCTGCTCGGCCCCCGCGCGGGCGACCTCGCCCCCGCCTACCTCGACTGGGCGAGCCGCGGCGGCAAGGACGAGGCCATCCAGGTCGAGGGCGAACTCGTGAGGCTCCCCGGCCGCGCCAGCGAACTGACCGGCGCCGAGTCGAAGCTGGCGCGGGACATCGTCGAAGGCTTCGAGAGTCAGGGCCTGACGCCCGGCTCGCCCGAGGAACTCTGCCGCGGCCTGGGCGCCAAGCCCCAGCTCTTCGACGGCGTGCTCCGCTACCTGGTGGACCGCGGCAAGCTCGTCAGGCTGCCGAACGGCCTCCTGCTGGCCGCGGCGTCCCTGGAGCGGTTCCAGGCCGACCTGCTCGCCAACGGCTGGGACACCTTCACCGTCGCCGACTTCAAGGACCGCTTCGGCCTGACCCGCAAGTGGGCGATCCCGCTGCTGGAGCACCTGGACCGCCAGCGGCTGACGCGGCGGGAAGCGGACCGCCGGCGGATCCTGCGGCCACGGGACTGACGGCTGAAACGGGCACTCCCCAGCAGTGCCGCCACCGCTGGGTGCGCGGAGCATTGACGCCGCACCCCTCACCGCCTATCTTCTACCGTCGTCCTTGAGAAGCAGTCGCCCCTCGTACGAGGCTGGTCCAGGGTCACGCAGCCAGGATCGCCAGCACGTTGAACACCGAGGCCACCATCCGCGAAGGGCAAGTGCTGACCGGCCCGCTGTTCAGCGAGCCGATGCGGGTCGAGACCGTCCGGCCGAACGGCCCCGGCGTCTGGGTGGCCGGTCTCGTTGGCCAGCAGAGCGAGCAGTTCCGCCGCGTCACGCTCACGCCGGACGACATCGCCACCCTCGACGTGGCCGACGCGTCCCTCTCCTACGACGGCGACGGGCGGTTGCTGCGCCTGGGTCTCCAGGCCTACGCGCTCGGCATCGCCTACGAGTTCGACCCCTACTTCGGGCTGTCGATCTCGCGGGTGGATCCGCTGCCGCACCAGTTGGAGGCCGTCTACGACCACCTCCTCAAGCTGCCGAGCGTGCGGTTCCTGCTGGCCGACGACGCGGGCGCCGGAAAGACGATCATGGCGGGGCTCCTGCTTCGCGAGCTCAAGCTCCGCGGACTCGTCGAGCGCGTCCTGGTCGTCTGCCCGGCGAACCTGGCGTTCCAATGGCAGCGCGAACTGAGCGAGAAGTTCGACGAGAAGTTCATCGTCCTCAAGGGCAGCGACATTCGCGACCAGTTCGGCGTCAACCAATGGATGGAGCGGAACCAGATCATCACCTCGCTCGATCTGGCGAAACGCGACGAGATCCTGCCCGGGCTCGAACAGGTCCACTGGGACCTGGTGATCGTCGACGAGGCGCACCGCATGTCGGCGCGGGACGAGAGCCACAAGAGCCTCCGCTACAAGCTGGGAGAATTGCTCCGCGACCGCGCGGACCACATCCTGCTGCTGACCGCGACGCCCCACAAGGGCGACGCGAAGAACTTCAGCCTGTTCCTTCAGCTACTTGATCGGGACGTCTACGCCGACGTGACGTCGATTCGAGCCGCCATGAGCCACCGCCGCGCGCCGTTCTACCTCCGCCGCACGAAGGAGGCCATGGTCTACTTCCCCGAGCGGCAGGAAGACGGTTCATGGGCGGCCAAACCCGTGTTCACGAAGCGCATCCCGCGCACTGCCGACTTCGCCATCGACGGACCGGAATTCGACCTCTACGACCGCGTGACGCGGTTCGTGAAGCGCCAGAGCCGCCTAGCCGCGGCCCGTGGCGACGATCCCAGGGCGCGCGCCGTCGGCTTCCTGATGGCGTTGTACCAGAGGCGTCTCGCTTCGAGCACCTACGCCATGCGCCGTTCGCTCGAGAACCGTGCCGCGCGGCTGGAGAAGGCGCTCGCGGAAGCGGAAGACCTCGTGGTGGCGGCGCCGCCGATTCTCCCCACCGCCGAGGAGCTTGAAGAGTTCGAGGACGCCGCACGCGAAGAACTGGAGCGGCTGCTCGAAGCGATCACGCTGACCGGCAACGCCGAGCAGGTGCGCGAGGAGATCGACGAACTTCGCCAACTGGCCGACGAGGCGGCGGCTGTCGAAAGCGCGGGGAACGAAGCGAAGCTGGGACACCTGAGGCAGGTACTGCGGGACGAGGGGTTCTTCGACCGGCCCGACCAGCGGCTCCTGGTCTTCACGGAGTTCAAGGACACCCTGGATCACCTCCTCGATCACCTGAGAGCCTGGGGCTTCAGCGCCGGCTGCATCCACGGCGGCATGAAGCCCGGCACCCGCGACGAGCCCGGGACGCGGCTCTACACCGAACAGCAGTTCCGGGAAGGCGCGATCCAGGTCCTGGTCGCCACTGAGGCGGCCGGCGAAGGCATCAACCTCCAGTGCTGCCACATCCTCTTCAACTACGACATTCCGTGGAACCCGAACCGGCTCGAACAGCGAATGGGCCGCATCCACCGCTATGGGCAGAAGCGCGACTGCCTGATCTTCAACTTCGTGGCCACGAACACGATCGAAGGCCGGGTGCTCCAGCGGCTGCTTCAGAAGCTCCAGAAGATCCGCGACGCGCTGGACGACGACGCGGTGTTCAACGTCGTCGGCGAGATTCTGCCGTCGGCCCATGTCGAGCGGACGCTGCGCGACTACTACGCCGGCAAGCTCGGCGATGCCGACCTCGAAGACCGGCTCCTCAGGAACGTGGACGAAGGCCGCTTCCGCGACATCTGCCAGACGGCGCTCGAAGGACTCGCGTCCAGAAAGCTCAATCTCGACATGCTCATCGAGCGCCAAGCCAGGGCGCGGGAGCGCCGCGTCGTGCCCGAGACGATCGCCCGGTTCATCGGCGAATCGGCTCGCGACGCCAACCTACCTCTCAGATTCGTCGCCAGCCTGCCGCACACCTTCGACGCCGGACGTACGCCGCCCGATCTGAAGAGGTACGAGCGCCGGCCCGGTTGGAGACGGCCCGAGCTGGCGGCCCGCTATCCGCGCCTGTCCACGGATCGCGAGACGGCGGAACGGAACGACCTCGAATGGGTGACGCCCGGCCACCCGCTCTTCGAGGCCCTGCGGCTACACAGCCTCGACCACGGCCAGGATTCCCTCGCCAGGGGCGCATGCTTCCACTCCATCGCCCACGAGGCGCCGACGCGCCTCGAGTTCTACCGGGCCCGAGTCGTGGACGGCCTCGGCAAGGTGATCCACGAGCGCCTGTTCGCTCTGGAACTCCAACCCGACGGTTCCCCCCGGCTTCGGGGGCCGGACGCGCTCGGCAACCTGACGCCTGCGCCTTCCCCGGAATCGCTCCCGGCAGCGGCGTTCCTCCCGGAGGCCACAGCCTGGCTGGACGAGAACGCGCTACGCCCGTTCCTGCGCGAAGTCCGGGACGAACGCCGGGAAGAAGTCGAGCGGATCGCCGAGCACGTCGACCTCTCGCTGACCGCCGCCATCCAGCGAACCGACGACGAGATCGGCCACGCGGCCCAGGAGACGCAGGACGACGTGCAGGGCGCCCAGGGCCGCCTGGCCCGGGCCGAGAACCGCCATGCCGAGTTGCTGACCCGGCGAGACCAACGCCGAGACGAACTCGACCGGCAGCGAGCCGTGACCCTGCAGGCGGTGGAACGCCTGGCGAGCGCGCTCATCCTGCCCCACCCCGACAGGGACGCGCCCGACCTCAGGAACCTCCGCCCCCACCCCGAGACCGAAATGACCGCCATGCGGATCGTCATCGAGCACGAAGAGGCGCGGGGCCGCCACGTCGAGGACGTTCACCAGCAGAACCTCGGCTACGACATCACCAGCCTCGACCTGGAATCGGGTGAACTCCGCCTGATCGAGATCAAGGGCCTTGCGGGCCGGACTGGCAGCATCCTGCTGACACCGAACGAGCGGCGCGTGGCGGAGGATCGGCGGGACTGCTACTGGCTCTACGTGGTCACCGACTGCGCGACGGAGCCTCAGCTACAGGAACCCGTTCACGACCCCGCCCGGTTTCCGTGGCGCGACGTCACGAAGGTGGACCACTACTATCTGGACGTGAACGCGCTCAGAAAACCCATGGAACTGCGGGAGCGCGGCGGTCGCCGCGACGGCCGGAGTTGGGGGCAGTCGACATGAGCCGGCGACGCACCGTCGACCAGGAGACGCTGGACGAGATCGTCCGCCGGATCGTGGAGGCGGTCGAACCGGAACGGATCATCCTGTTCGGGTCGGCGGCGCGATGCGAAATGGGCCCGCACAGCGACATCGACCTGCTGGTCGTCAAGGACTGCGAGAGTCCCCTGAAGGCCATGCAGGAAATCTACAGGCACCTCTGGGGCCTCGGCGTCGCGGTCGATGCCCTCGTCGCGTCGCCAGCCCGCGTGGAGCGCTACCGCGACAGCCATCCGCTCGTCTTCAAGCCGGTGCTGAGGGAGGGGCGCGTGATCTATGAAGCCGCCTGAGTCTCTGCCGCTGGACGATCCGCGCTCATGGTTGCACCACGCCCACAGCGATCTGTGGATCGCCAAGGCCGACGCCGTCCAGATTGCCGTGAGCGTCGTCCGACGGGGCGACGAACGCCTGTGATCCCCCGCGAGTGCAAGCGCCTCGCCGAGGTCGACTTCCCAATCGCGGACGTTTCTCGACACGCGGTGGGAGAGAACTCAGGGTCCGCCGGTCACCCAGCAACGCTGCACAAGTGGTGGGCACGACGACCGCTAGCCTCCTCTCGGGCCCTGCTCATGGCACTCCTCTTGCCCGATCCTTGCGACCCGCAGTGCCCTCCGCGTTTCGCACAACAGGCCAAGTCACTCCTTGCAGGAACATCTGGTCTTCCCAGGAAATGGGACCACGCAGCCCGTTCCAACGAGGAACTTCGGACAGCTCTGCTCCAGTTCACCGCAGAACTCGCTCGCTCCGACAACCTAGCCGTTGCAAGAGACGACCATGTCCGCCTCGGGCGGGCCCTGGTCGAAGCCGCCTACGGCACCGAACCGCCTCTTGTAGTTGATCCGTTTGCTGGCGGCGGGTCCATTCCCTTGGAGGCCCTGCGACTCGGCTGCGATGCCTTCGCCAGTGACCTGAACGCCGTTGCATGCTTGATCTTGAAGGTCCTGCTTGAAGACATACCTCGTTCTGCCTCCTCCCTGAGAACAGATTTGCTACGAGCCGCCAAGGCGCTCAACAGGCACATCGAACAACAACTCACCTCAATTCATCCGTCACCCGCGAGCGGACGAGTCCCCCTTGCCTACCTTTGGGCCCGAACCGTGACCTGCGAATCGCCCCAATGCGGCGCGGAGATGCCACTTCTGCGTTCCTTCTATCTCAGCGACAAGCGGAGTGTGGCTCTCCGCCACTCGATCAAGCGGTCCGACAGAGCTCCTGCCCTCACCTTCGACATCTTCGAACCCACATCCGGCGACACGGTACACGCAGGAACTGTCTCCTACGCGAAAGCCACTTGCCTATGCTGCGGATCTGTCTTGCCCCCAGAGCGCCTGAGAGCCCAGCTCACTCAGCAGCGAGGCGGTGCGGATGTCACATTCGACGAGGCTGGTAATCGTACAGGCGGAGCACTTCTCCTTGCCACTGTCGCCCTGAACCCCGACCGTAAGACGCGACACTATCGGCTACCGACAGCGGCAGACTACCGTGCGGTGCGACTCTCGCAAGTTCGACTAGCTGAACTGCTGGACGAAGAACGGCCCTTAGGCACCTGCCCTGTGCCCAACGAACCACTACCGCTGATGAGCGGCACGTTTAACGTGCCTCTCTACGGAATGAACTCATGGGGAGACCTCTTTACCGCGAGACAGAAGTTGACCGGAGCGCTTCTCTGCGACGCGGTTCGGAACTTGGTCGCCGATCCGAAAGTCCAACTACTCCTTGCGTTATCGTTAGGAAAGCTCCATCGCCACTGCAACGCAGTCAGCAAGTGGCATCGAGGTAGCGAAACGGTGGCCGGCGCTTTCGCGCTACAGGCACTTCCGATGGCTTGGGACTTCCCGGAGATGCACCCCTTGGCGCCCTACGCGGGCGGACTAACGCACAGCATCGAGGCCGTGGCGGGCATTCTCGACAAATGGCCTCGGGGCTCGGCCGCGCCCAGGCTTGGGCAAACGGAGAATGCGAGCGCGCTCAGGCACCCGCTTGGCGACGAGACCGCCGACGTCTGGTTCACCGATCCACCGTACTACTTTGCCGTGCCGTACGCTGACCTTTCGGATTTCTTCTTTGTTTGGCTGAAGCGAGCAGTACCCGAGGAAGTGCTCTGGTCGCACTCACGCTTCTTAGAAGACTCGCTCACGGCCAAGAGCGACGAGCTTTGCGAGATGGAACGGTGGGACTCTAGGCGGTATGCGCACAAGGACAAGCAGTTCTTCGAGGACGGAATGGCTGCAGCGTTCTCGGAGGGTCGTCGGGTTCTCCGGCAGAACGGTGTCGGGTCCGTCGTCTTCGCCCACAAGACGACAGAGGGCTGGGAGGCTCTTCTTTCCGGCATGATCCGGGGCGGCTGGACCATCACGGGCTCGTGGCCTCTCGTGACAGAGCGGAATGCGCGCCTGCGAGCCCGCGAATCTGCTGCCCTCGCGACAAGCGTCCACTTGGTGTGCCGCCCACGCGCCGAGGACGCGCCGATCGGCGACTGGGCCGAAGTCCTGCGCGAGCTTCCCGGCCGGGTAGCCGAGTGGATGGAGCGCCTCCAGGGCGAAGGCATCCGCGGCGCCGACCTCGTGTTCGCCTGCATTGGTCCGGCGCTTGAGATCTTCAGCCGCTACCGCGCCGTCGAAACGGCCGAAGGCCGTACCGTCGAACTCGGAGACTATTTGGAGAAGGTATGGGAAGTCGTGGGCCAAGCGGCTCTCCGGCAGGTGCTCGGTGCCGCCGAGGGAGTGACGCAAGATGGCCTTACAGGGCCGCTGGAGGAGGACGCCCGACTTACCGCGCTGTTCCTGTGGACGCTCCAGAGCACGGAGGTGCCGCCCGAGAGCGGCAACGCTGCCGACGATGCGACCGCCACAACCCAAGCCGCCGCCAAGAGCTTCACCCTGCCGTTCGACGTCGTGCGGCGCTTCGCCCAGCCGATGGGCGTCGACCTCGACGCCTGGACCGGCCGCATCGTTGTCCAGAAGAAGGGTGTTGTACGCCTGCTGCCGGTTACGGAGCGGGCCGACGAGCTCTTCGGCGACGAAGGTGCCGCCACCGTTGCCGCCGTCATCGAGCGCGACCCCATCGGAAGTCTTCAACAGGTTCTGTTCCCGGAAGCGGCCGCCCCGCCGTCCTCTCGGCGAGGCCGCCAGAAGGCCGGCAGCCGCCGTGGCAGGCAAGTGCGGCTGGACGCCGACCCGAACCTCGACCCGACAGGCGCCACGACGCTAGACCGCGTCCATGCCGCGATGCTGCTGCAGTCCAGCGGCCACACGGCCGCCCTAAGACGGCTGCTTGAAGCCGAGCAGGAACGCGGCCCCGACTTCCTGCGCCTCGCCAACGCCCTCTCGGCCCTCTATCCTCGCGGCTCAACCGAGAAACGCCTCCTCGACGCCATGCTGCTGGCGGCGCCAAGGTGACCCCATGACTGGCCCGGTCCTGAATCGACTTCTTCTTCACCGCTTTCGGAGCCTGTTCTCCGAAGAAGTGGTCTTCGGCAACCCGATGTTCGTTGCCGGCAGGAATGGCTCGGGCAAGAGCAATTTCGTGGACGCCTTCGCCTTTCTGGCGGAAGCGATGGCGACACCGCTCCAAGCCGTGCTCGACCATCGCGGCGGGTTCAGCACCGTCAGCAACCGCGCTTCGGCCCGAGGGCGACCGTCGAATCTGGGGCTCGGTGTCGTCCTCGAGGCACCGGACTCGCTTACCGCACGGGCGCGCTACGCCTTCGAGTTGCGCGCAGTGAAGGGGCCCGGCTTTGAAGTCGTTCGCGAGCAGTGCATCGTCGACGCCACCGACGGGATGAGCCATTGGTTCGACCGGCGAACCGTCCGCGGCGAAACGCAGTGGAAGAGCAACGACTCCATCGAACCCGGCGTCGCATCGAGCGCACTAGCGCTTCCGCTAATCGGAGGGGATCTGCGCTTCAGACCGGTCCTGGAGTTCGTTGCCAACATCCGGGTCTACCGCATCGAGCCTGCGGCGCTGCGGTCGATGCAGGACCCGGACGGCGGCACGCGCCTGAAGGCCGACGGCGCCAACACGGCGAGTGTGCTGCGAGCGATCCAGCGCGAGTCGCCCGACGATTGGAACCGCATCCTGGAGCTCCTCGCCACGATCGTTCCAGGCGTCGTCGACGTCAAGCCCAAGCGTCACGCCAACAAGCTGACCCTCCAGTTCACCCAAGACTGGCAACAACGCGAGCCCGTGAAGTTCGACGCCTTCAGCATGTCGGACGGGACGCTCCGCGTCCTCGGGCTGCTGACCGCGGTCTACCAGCGACCAGCTCCGTCGCTCCTCGTCATCGAAGAACCGGAAGCGACGATGCACCCGGGAGCCCTCGGGGCGATTCTGGACGTCGTGCGCCATGCGGGACGCACGACGCAGATCGTCGCAACGACGCACAGCCCGGACGTGCTGGACGCCGACTGGATCCGGGACGAACACCTCAGAATCGTCAGTTGGGACCGCGGAGTAACCCGGATCGCCCGAATCTCCCGCTCCGCGCGCAAGGCCCTTGCCGAGCACCTGATGGGCGCGGGCGAACTGTTGCGTTCGAACGCCTTGACGCCCGTGGAGCTCTTCACGGACGACCCGCGGCAATACGAGCTCTTCCTGGACGGTGAACCGCTGTGAGAATCCAGCCCATCGTGGAGGGCCACGGCGAGGTGGCCGCGCTGCCTGTGCTTCTTCGCCGCCTCCGCGACGAAGCGGAAGCCTGGAGCGTCGATATCGCACGGCCGATTCGCCGAACCCGCCACCAGCTAGGGCGGGCACCGGACGTCGAGCGTGCCGTCCGTCTGGCGCTCCTGCAACCGGCCTGCGCCGCAATCCTGATTGTCTTCGACGGAGACCGTGATTGTCCAGCGACCTTGGGCCCCGAGGTTCAGGCATGGGCCGTCGCGGCGGCGGCTCATGTACCCTGCCAGGTCGTCATCGCGCACCGCGAGTACGAAGCGTGGTTCCTGGCCGCCGTCGAGTCGCTGCGCGGACAGGGCCTTCGCGACGATGCCCAGCCCCACCCCGAACCGGAAGAGCCACGAGGCGCGAAGGAGGAGCTTGAACGGCTGATGCCGACGGGCTCAAGCTACCTTGAGCGCATCGACCAGCCGGCCTTCAGTCACAGATTCAGTCTGCCGACGGCGCACCGGCGCTCCAGGTCCTTTCGCAAGCTGGTCAAGTCGTTCGGGAACTTGATCCGCTCGATGGACCAAGAGATCGCCGTCTGGCCCCCCGCGTCTTGGTCAGACCTGCATGGAGAGGACCTGGCGTGACGGATCGAGTCCAGTTGAAGCGCGTTCGAATCCAGGGCTTCCGTTCCCTGGCTCAACTGGAGTTGTCGGACCTTCGCCCAGCCACGGTGCTCATCGGCGCCAACGGATCGGGGAAGTCGAACTTCATTCGCTTCTTCGAGATGCTGAGCTGGATGCAGGGGCCGCAACGCCTCGGGGAATTCGTCCAGATGAACGGCGGCGCCGACGATCAACTCCACGGCGGCAGCGAGACCACGACGCGGATCGAAGCCGAAGTCTCGCTGAGCACCGGAGCGGGCCGGAACGACTACCGGTTCGTGCTCTCGCACGCCCACCCGGATCGTCTGCTCTTCACGGAGGAATATCTCCGGTTCCAGAGCAAAGCACTGCCCACCGAACCGGAGTGGCAGCCTCTCGGGAGCGGCCACGCGGAGACGGAAATCGGCCGAGCGGCCCACGGCGAGTACCCAAACGTCAACCCCACGACGGCCAGGACCATCAGATACCTGCTCCGCACATGCTCGGTCTTCCAGTTCCATAACACGTCCCGCACCTCCAGCTTCCACAAGAGTTGGGACGCACAGGACACGGCCTACCTTCGCTCCGACGCGGGGAACCTCCCGGCGGTACTTCGATGGCTCGAAGAAGACGACCTGGCCCGCTACGAGACGATCTGCGACCACATCGGCAGAGTTCTCCCCACCTTCGACAGATTCCAGCTCGCGGAACGCTACGGCAAGGTATCGCTGCGATGGAAGACCAGGCAGTCGAACAAGACAGTCGGCTCGCATCTCACGTCCGACGGTTCGCTCCGGTTCTTCGCGCTGGTGACGCTCCTGAATCTCCCGCCCGAGATGCTGCCGAACGTGCTTCTGTTGGACGAACCGGAACTGGGGCTTCATCCGGCTGCGGTGACGCTCGTCGGAAGCATGCTGAAAGCGGTGGCGAAGGAAAAGCAGGTCGTTGTGGCCACTCAGTCGCCCCTCCTCGTGGACGAGTTCGCCCTTGACGAGATCATCGTGCTCGAGCTGCGGGACGAGCGGACTGAACCCCAGCGCCTGGACCCGGATCAGTACAGCAGTTGGCTCGAGGAGTTCGCCACCGGCGAGCTCTGGCAGAAGAACCTCCTCGGAGGCCGCCCTTGAACCGCTTGGCCGTGACCGTGGAAGGCGGCACCGAAGAAGAGTTCGTCAAGCGCGTTCTCGCGGATCACCTGCGCACCGCGGGTGTCGAGCCCACGCCGATTCTCCTCGGCCGCGCCCGCAGTCGCTTCGGAGGAGGTAACGTCTCTGTCGAGCGACTCGTCTCGGAAATGGTCGAACTGTCCCGGTCGTTCGACGCCGTCACGTCGTTCGTGGACTTCTACGGTTTTCGCCGCAAGGGCCAGCAGTCCGCGGACGACCTTGAGAACACCCTCGGCCAGCGGCTCCGCGAGCGAATGGGAGATCGCTGGCGACCGTCGCGCGCGATTCCGTACGTACAGCGGCATGAGTTCGAGAGCCTGCTGTTCTCGAACGTGGACGCCTTCGGGCGAGTGCTAGGGGCGGCGCCGGAAGCCGTCGGAGAACTGCGGGCGGTCCGCGCGGAGTTCTCGACTCCCGAGGACATCAACGACAGCACCCAGACCTGCCCCAGCAGGAGGATCGAGCGCTGCTTGCCCTCGTACGGCAAACGCCGGGACGGGCCGCGTGTGGCCGAGGACATCGGCTTGGCGACGATGTGCGCCGAGTGTCCCAGATTCCGCGTCTGGCTGACGAGCCTAGAGTCGATGGGAAGCAGTACACCGGCCGGCCACGGGGAGAGAAGATGACCGGGAGAAACAAGCCATGGCGCTAATGCCCTGGTACAAGGTCGTGACCCCGCGGCGCGAGGTCCGCGAAGGCCGCTCGTTCAGCCCGGACGAGTTCGCCATCGCGCTGGAGCAGGTCGTCGCCGGCACGGCGCCGGAGGACTACCGGAATCCGGAGCAGTTCTTCTCGCGGACCTGCTTCACGCGCGCGCTCAGGGAGCACGCCGGCATGGCGCTTCGCCGGCTTGCCGGCGAGACGGGCAACACGGCGCCCGTGCTCACGCTGATCACGCAGTTCGGCGGCGGCAAGACGCACACGCTGACGGCGCTCTACCACCTGGCCAGGGCTGGCTCGAAGGCAGCCGAGCTTCCCGGCGTGCCGGAGCTTCTGCGCGATGCCCGGATGGCGTCAGCACCGGAGGCCCGCGTCGGCGTGTTTGTCGGCAACGCCTGGGATCCCTCGGAAGGGCGCGAAACGCCCTGGATCGACCTCGCGCGCCAGTTGGCGGGCGCCGAGGGAGTCGACGCTCTCGGCACTTCGGCACGAACGACTCCGCCCGGCACCGAGGCGCTGGGCCGAGTGTTCGACGCCGCGGGCGGCCCCGTGCTGCTGCTCTTCGACGAAGTGCTGAACTTCGTCAACCGGCACCGCGGCATGGCGGACAGCTTCCACGCCTTCCTGCAGAACCTGACGGTCGCTGTAACCGGCAGGACGGGCACGGTCGCCGTGATCAGCCTGCCGCGAAGCCAGGTCGAGATGACGGAGTTCGACCAGGAATGGCAGAACCGGATCACCAAGATCGTCCGGCGCGTCGCCCGCGACCTGATCGCGAACGACGAGGCCGAGATCGGCGAAGTCGTCCGGCGACGGCTCTTCGAGCACCTCGGCGGCGAACGCATCCGAAGGAGGGTCGCCGGCGCGTACGCCGAGTGGTGCTTTGAACGCTCCGCCCGTCTACCGTCCGAGTGGCTGAAGGTAGACACCGCAACCCGTCCAACGAAGGCGAGAGAGTTCCTCAAGAGCCGCTTCGAGGCCTGCTACCCGTTCCATCCGGCCACACTCTCCGTGTTCCAGCGCAAGTGGAGCGCGCTGCCGCAGTATCAGCAGACCCGCGGCACGTTGGCCATGCTGGCGCAGTGGATCTCCTGGGCGGCCCGCCGGCAATTCGCTCAGGCGCGGACCGAGCCCCTGATCACGCTCGGATCCGCACCGCTCGACGTTCCGGAGTTCCGAGCCGGCGTCCTCGGCCAGTTGGGAGAGGCGCGTCTCGGCGCAGCGATCAAGTCCGATCTCGCGGGAAGCACGGCGCACGCCAAAGCCCTCGACGCCGACACGAGGGGCCCGCTCCGCGACATTCACCGGCGGGTCGGCGCCGCCATCCTCTTCGAGTCGTCAGGCGGGCAGGTGGACAAGGTGGCGCACCTGCCCGAACTGCGGTTCGCGCTAGGCGAACCGACGGTCGAGACGACGAGCGTGGACAACGCCGCGAGCGCGCTCGAAGCGTCGAGTTTCTTCCTCCGCACCGTGGGAACGGACGGCTACCGAATCCACCACCAGGCGACGCTCCGGAAAGTCGTCAGCGACCGGCAGGCGTCGCTCGACGAGGAGACCGAGGTCAAGCCCGCGATCCGCTCCCTGGTCGAGTCCGAGTTTCGGACCGGGGCCGAACTGCCTCTCGTCCTGTTTCCGGCGGACAGCGCCGCAGTCCCGGATTCTCCCCGGTTGACCGTGGTAGTGGCCGATCCCGACGCGGGAGCGGGCGACGAGGAGGCGCTCAAGACGATCGAAAGATGGACCGTCGAACGGGGCAACTCGCCGCGTCTGTACCCCGGCGCTCTGGTCTGGTGCGCCAAGAAACCGGGGCGCGAACTTCAGTCGAAGGTCGAAACCCTGCTGGCATGGCAGCGGGTGGCTCGCGAAGTCGCGGAAGGCGTCCTCGGCGCCGAGTATGATCGGGCCGACCGGCAGCGAGTCCAAGCCACGGTCAGGGAAGCTCGCGACGCGGCCAAGGACGAGATCTGGGCAGGCTACCGCTTCGTCACCTTGCGCGACGGCCGGGAGAAGCGCCTGAAGACGATCGATCTCGGCGCCGGCCACGCCAGCGCCAGCGAATCGCTCTGCGGCCGAATCGTCGGCACCCTGCGAGCCGAAGCGTTACTCAGCAACTCGGTCGGGGCCGGCTACATCGAACGTCACTGGCCGCCGGCCCTGGAGGCGGATGGGGCCTGGCCGCTGCGAGGTTTGCGTCAGAGCTTCCTCGACGGCGCGTTGACCCGGCTGATCGACCCCGACGCCGTCTTGCGCCGCCAGATTCTCGAATTCGTCGCCCGCGGCGACTTCGGCCTCGGATCCGGAAAGGAGAACGGCGCCTTCCGCCGGCTCTGGTACGCGGAAGCAGTGCCGCCCGAAGAGGTGGCTTTCGAGCCAGACGTCTACCTCGTGGCAAAGTCGAAGGCGGATGCGCTGCGAACGGCGCCGCCGGTCGGCCCATCGCCGGAACCGACGTCGCCGCTCGAATCCGAACCACCCAGCGCGCCGCCGAGTAAGCCCGACGCGAAAGGCCACCAAGCCGCGCAGAAGGTCACGCTTCGCCTTGTGGGCGACGTGCCGCCGGAAGTCTGGAACCGGCTTGGCACGAAGCTGCTCACCAAGCTCCGCACGGGAAGCGACGTGCGGGTTGGAATCGAGTGCCAGGTTGCGGTCGATCCGGCGTTCGCCGAAGCGCTGGCAAGCGACCTGCGGCTGATCCTGGACGATCTCGGACTGACGGAGCGGGTGCGCATCGACCGAACCCCGAGCTGACGTTCCGCACCTCCACCAGCTCGAACCATGTACTCGATTCCCGGCAAGGTTCCGAGTCGGTGGCGCTCTTGACAACTCCTCCATGCCTACCCAAGTAACCACTGGACGCGGCCTATCACCAGCTGCGGCCTTCACCGGGCTCGTCGACCATGGCCTCTTCAGCGAGAAACTCCCACCCTGCTTCACCTCCGAGGGGCTCTCCACGTGTATTCCTCCCGCGCTTCTGCCGGTCGCCACCGAGGTCGATCCGAAGAAGCTGTGGAAACTCCTTAAGGGCAGGACACACAACTACATCCGATACAGCCTCCTTCGCGACAGCAACGTCCCGCGCCAACTCGGCGTGCCGCACCCAGAGAGCTACTTGGCCCAGTGTCTGGCGATTCAGCGCCTCTTCCCCGCCATCAAGAACCACTGCGCGAAGCCGCACCCACCCGTGAGCCGTATCTTCGTCCGCAGCACGGCCGGGAAACGCGTGTTCCAGATGAACTACCAAGGACGAGAACGCTTCGACAACACCGAACTCGACTTGCCACACATGACGGGCGCCGCCTACGTCGCTAACTCCGATATCTCGAGTTGCTTCCCTTCAATCTACACGCACTCGATTCCCTGGGCTCTCCACGGAAAGGCCAACGCCAAGAAAGGCCGCTTCGACTTCTCTGCGGGCAACTTGCTGGACCGCGCCACCCAATGCACTCAGGACGGACAAACGAACGGACTCCTTATCGGGCCACACTCGTCCAACCTGCTAGCAGAGATCATCCTCACATCCGTTGACGAGAGAATCCTGAAAAGGGGTTACTCCCGGGTCGTTCGTCACATCGACGACTACAAGTTCTACGCGAAGACACACGAGGAGGCTGAGCGCTTCCTTCGCGAGCTTTCACTGGAGATGCGCAAGTTCGAGCTGGTACTCAACGACCGGAAGACACGAATCCTCCGAATGCCCCGTCCCCTCGACAGTGAATGGGTCAGGCAACTCACCGGATCTCAACTGGCGCGAAGCAGAGGGGGTCTTCAGGCTGTTGTGTGGGCAAGAGCGGCGTGTATGGCCGCCCATCGGCCTTAGACTGGCGGGATGAAGAGTGCCAGGACGTTCGAGAGGTTGTTGGGGATCAAGCCGCCTTGGCGGGTGCGGGAGGTGGTGCTTCGGATGGACGAGCCGCATCCGCGCCGCCGCGGTCCGGTGGTGGGCGGGACGGTGGAGATCCACGTCGAGCATCGCGGGGAGACCCGCTGTCCCGAGTGCGGCGTGGCGTGTCCGGGCTACGACAGCAGGCATCGCCGCTGGCGTCATCTGGACACGATGCAGCACCAGACCCGGGTTCACGCCGAGGTGCCTCGGGTGCGCTGCGCCGAGCATGGCGTTCACCAGTTGAAGGTACCTTGGGCGGACGAGGGTTCGCGGTTCACGGCGCTGTTCGAGGCGGAGGCCATCGAGTGGTTGCGAGAGGCGAGCGTTCACGCCGTGGCGCGCCGCATGGGCTTGAGCTGGGATGAGACGGCGGGGATCCAGCGTCGCGCCGTGGAGCGTGGTCTCGCGAGACGCCGGCTGGAGCCGCCTCGGCTGTTGGGCGTGGACGAGACGTCGTTTCGGAGGCGCCACGAGTACGTGACGGTGGTCAA
The DNA here is from genome assembly GCA_963666565.1 of Thermoanaerobaculia bacterium. Lineage (GTDB taxonomy): Bacteria > Acidobacteriota > Thermoanaerobaculia > Multivoradales > Multivoraceae > Multivorans. The sequence continues at coordinate 379,794 of OY762911.1, forward strand.
CGATCTGGAGCGTGGCGTGGTGACCCATGTGGCCGACGGTCGCGGCCGGTCGGCCATCGACGGCTACTTCGAGGAGCTGGGCGAAACGAAGTGCGCGGGCATCGAGCAAGTGGCGATGGACATGTGGCCGGCCTACATCTCTTCGGTGGAGGAGTACACGGACGCGGACATCGTTCATGACCGATTCCACATCGTCGCGCACCTGAACCACGCGGTGGACCTGGTTCGGCGCGCCGAGCAGCGGGAGTTGCTCGAAGCAGGGGATCCGAGTCTGAAGCGGAGTCGCTACCTGTGGCTGATGGGGAGTGGGCGCATGACCCGTTCGCAGCAGCGGCGCTTCGCCGCTCTTCGCGCGAGCCACCTTCGCGTGGCCCGGGCCTGGGCGATCAAGGAGATGGCGCGGGACTCGTGGGGCTACATGCGCCGCGGGTGGGCCGAGCGGCGCTGGACGCGCTGGTACAACTGGGCGATTCGCAGCCGGCTGAAACCGATCAGGAAGGTGGCCAGGATGATCAGGAGCCACTGGGACGCCGTCATCAACGCCGCCGTGTCCGGCATCTCCAGCGCCAACGCCGAGGGGATCAACGCGACGATCCAGAAGATCAAGCGAAGAGCGCACGGCTATCGAAACCGAGAGCACTTCCGGCTCGCCATCTACTTCCATCTCGGCGGACTCGACATGGCTCCCGAGTCACTCCGTGCCCACACATAACCCGGAAGCGCCAGCAGAGGGAGGGTCGGAATCGGACCACCGCGCGCCCTCCTCGATCTGGCGTTGAAGCTGGCCCAAGAGAACGGCACGTCCGCGGTCTTGAACTACGCGATCAAGATGGTCCCGGCGCGTTTGTATCCCAGGGCTCGGCCTCTCTTCGTCCGACAGGTGGTCAACCTTGCGCTTCAGTACCCATACCTGGCAACCCTTCTCGACGTCCATCTCTTCCAGAAACACCGCTACGACGGCATCGAGACCATTATCCGGGAGTTCAGCGACGAGCTCGTTGTGATCGGCACGAGGCGGCTCTTCTCGGACGCGATCTGCCAAGCTCTGTATCTTGCACTGAAGTACGGGTTCGACATCCCCTCTCTTGATGAGCAGCGCGCCAAGCAGATTCTCGACATGAACGACTGTCTGTCGGACGTTCTTCTCTTCTCCTACTCAGGGCGTCATGGACTCCGACAGACGCGAGGACGCCTTCGGCACCGCGCGAAACAGCTACGGGGGCACCCGCTTGAGCAGCAGGATCGGTTCTGGCTCCTGCTGTACGAAGTGTCGACTCCGCAAGCTCTGAGGCGGGCGGACCAGGAGTTCCTTGCGGACTTGAAGGACGGTGGATTCCGCTTCGTGAGGTTCGAGTGAATCTGCGGCGCAGAACGCGGTATGGCCCTCTGGGCCCTGGAGTCCCGGCAAGGTCTGGGCCGCCTGCGGAGTGCCGCGAGGCTGGCGCTGTTGGAGCTTCTCCGGCACGCGACCACCCCACTGCTGCAGGACAGACGCCACGTTCAGAGCGACAAAGACGGGAAACCGGGCTAGCTGGCGCATCTGGAGGCGATACGATCACACACTGGACGACCCTAGGAGGCCTCCAGCGACCGCGTAGCGCGTACTGAGCCGGGCATCGCAGTAGCTGGGAGCGGAGAAAAACCGCGCCATGAACCCTGAATCCAGTCCGTTCAGTCCAGGACAGCCGGTGCCCGCCGAGTTTTTCGTCGGCCGCACGGCGGAGATCGACTGTCTGCGGGGCATGGTTCGGGGCAGCGCCGAAGGCCGGTTCCGTGTCGGCTTCATCAGCGGCGAGCGGGGCATCGGGAAGAGTTCGATCGCGGCCTTCGTCCGCCGGCTCGTGGAGCAGGAAGGCGACGCCGTCGGCTGCCACGTCTTCCTGGGAGGAGTGCAGGGCCTTCCGGAGATGCTGCGCCGGACGTTCGACCGTCTGCTCAAGGAGAGCATCGACCGGCCGTGGCACGATCAGCTCAAGGGCTACTTCGGAAACCGCGTCAGACAGGTCGGCCTCTTCGGCGTGACCCTCGAGCTGGATCTCTCCGACGAGGAGTTCTCTACCGTTCAGCACGACTTCGTGCCGGCGATCCGGCGCCTCCTGGACAAGATCAAGGACCACAGGAGATCCCTGTTCCTGATCCTCGACGACATCAACGGGTTGGCCCGGTCGGCGGACTTCGCCAACTGGCTCAAGAGCTCGGTGGACGAGATCGCCACGTCGGAGCCACCGACGCGGCTTTGCCTCCTCGTGGTCGGGCTGGAGGAACGTCGCGCGGATCTCATCGCCCGCCAACCTTCGCTGGCCCGGGTGTTCGATCTTGTCGACATCGCGCCTTGGTCGGACGACGAGGCGCGCGAGTTCTACCGCAACTCGTTCGCGGTCGCGGGAGCGCACATCGCCGGGCGGGAACTCGATTTGCTGGTCCGCTTCACCGGCGGCCTTCCCGTTCTCGCCCACGAGATCGGCGACGCGGTGTGGCGTGAGTCGAGGACGCGCGAGATCCGATCGGGCGACGTTGTCAGAGGCGTGGCGGCTGCCGCCGAGGTCATCGGCAGGAAGCTGCTCGAGCCCCGGATCTTCAAGGCGGTTCGCAGCGAGCGCTATCGGTCGATCCTCCGCCGGATCGCGGAGGAGCCCAGGACCCGTTTCACCCGCGCGGAACTCCTGGAGCGGTTACCGGGCAAGGAGAGGAAGGCGCTCGACAGCTTCCTGCGGCGCATGAAGGAACTCGGAGCGATCGAGTCCGACCCGGAGGTGAACGGCGGGTACCGATTCCCCAACCGGCTGCACGCGCTGTACTTCTTCACCGAGGCACAGACGCACCAAACCAGGATCTGAGTCACCCGCTACGGCGACGTGAACTCCAGCCCGTGTGCGTCGGCGACCGCCTCGTGCGTCACACGCCCATCCACCACATTGACGCCCCCGGCCAGGGCCGGGTCGCGTTCGGCCGCGGCGCGCCAGCCGCGGTCGGCGATCTCCAGGGCGTAGGTCATCGTGGCGTTGGTCAGGGCGTAGGTAGAGGTGTGCGGGACGGCGCCGGGCATGTTCGAGACGCAGTAGTGGATCACGCCCTCCTCGACGTAGCGGGGGTCGCGGTGCGTGGTCGGACGGCTGGTCTCGGCGCAGCCGCCCTGGTCGACGGCCACGTCGACGAGAGCCGAACCCGGCTCCATCAGCTTGAGATGCTCGCGGGTGACGAGGCGCGGCGTGCGCGCGCCGGGGATCAGCACGGAGCACACGACCAGGTCGGCCGAGGCGACCGCGCCTTCGATGTTCGCGGCGTTCGACATGAGGGTCGTCACGTGGCCCTGGACCACGTCGCGGACGTAGCCGAGGCGCTGGGGATCGATGTCGAGGATCGTCACGTCGGCGCCGAAGCCGACGCCGACGACGCAGGCGTTGAGCCCCACGACGCCGGCGCCCAGGATCGTCACCCGGCCGCGGCGGACGCCCGAGACGCCCGGCAGGAGCAGGCCCTTGCCGCCGGCGAGACACTCCAGCGAGGCCGCCCCGGCCTGGATCGAAAGCCGGCCCGCGACCTCGGACATCGGCGCGAGCAGCGGCAGCGAACCGTCGGCGAGCTGGACGGTCTCGTAGCCGATGCCGACTATGCGCCGATCGAGCAGGCTCGCCGTGAGTTCCGCCGACGCCGCCAGGTGGAGGTAGGTGAAGAGGATCTGGCCGCGCCTCATGCGCTCGAACTCGGGTTCGAGCGGCTCCTTGACCTTGAGGACCATGTCGGAGCGTTCCCACAGTGCGTCCGCGCCTTCGACGACGATGGCGCCGGCGGCCTCGAAGGCGCCGTCCGGGAACGCGCTGCCGGCGCCGGCGCCCGCCTGGACCGCCACCTCGTGGCCACGCGCCACGAACGCCGCAACGCCGGCCGGGGTGATCGCCACCCGGTGCTCGTCCGTCTTGATCTCCGTGGGAATGCCGATTTTCATCGTGCCCTCGCTTCCGCCGCCTGACGGCCAGCCGACAAACCGGACATTAGCGAACGCGCGCCGCCGCCGCCCCGCCGCCCCGCTGGTAGCCTTCGTCAATGAGCGACTCCAACCAGATGTCCTTCGGTGTGGTGCTCCAGCCGGACCCGCCGATCTCCCGCGTCGTCGAACTCGCAACGATCGCCGAGGCACGCAGCTTCGACCACTGCTGGCTGTTCGACTCCCACGTCCTGTGGCCCGAGCCGTTCGTCATCTTCTCGCAGATCCTGGCGAGGACGGAGCGGATGGCGGTCGGCCCGATGGTGACGAACCCCGGCACGCGCGACACGACGGTGCTGGCGTCGCTGTTCGCGACGCTCGACTCGATGTACCCCGGCCGGACGAAGTGCGCGATGGGCCGGGGCGACTCGGCGCTGCGTTACATCGGGCGCAAGCCGGAGTCGCTGGCGGCCTCGGTGGCGGCGATGGACCTCATCCGCAACCTGTTCGCGGGCCGGGAGGCGGATTGCCACGGAACAGCGGTGCGGATCCCCTGGCGCGAGGAGGGCGGCGCGGAACTGCCGGTGTGGTTCGCGGCCTACGGCCCGAAGGCGCTGGACACCGTGGGCCGCCACGCCGACGGCTTCGTCCTGCAACTGGCGGACCCGAAGATCCTCGAGTGGACGCTGGCGGCGGTGCGCGATGCCGCCGAAGACGAGGGCCGCGACCCGGACGCCATCTCGGTCTGCGTGGTCGCCCCGGCCTACGTCGGCGACGACCTGCCGCACCAGCGCGACCAATTGCGCTGGTTCGGCGGCATGGTCGGCAACCACATCCACGACCTGGTCATACGCTACGGCGAGGACGACTCGAAGGTGCCGCACGTGCTGGCCGAGTACATCCGCCAGCGGCAGGGGTACGACTACTCCCACCACGGCCGCAGCGGCAACCCGGACACCGAGTTCGTGCCGGACGGCATCGTCGACCGGCTGTGCGTGCTCGGGCCGGCGGAGGCGCACATCGAGAAGCTGCGGGAGCTGAGGTCCCTGGGGGTCGATCACTTCGCCGTGTACCTGATGCACGACGACAAGGAAGGGACGCTCGCGGCGTACGGGGAGACGGTGATTCCGGCGTTGCGGGGCTGATCCCGCTGGGTGCGCGGATCGGTGCGGCGGGTGTCGGTGCGCGGGTCTTCTGACCCGCCCGCGGGCGAGCCGCGGAGCGGCGCAGCCCGGACAACAGGGCCGCCGGCCGGCGACGATTCTCTCGGCCGGCTACGCCGGCAGCGGGTCGGAAGACCCGCGCACCGACACCCGCCGCACCCAGCCTTCTATGCCTTCGCTTCGTACCAGTCGGTGCCGGAGTCGATGTCGACGACCAGGGGAACGCTGAGGTCTGCGACTCCCTCCATTTCTTCGCGCACCAGGGACATCAGCGCCTCGATGTCCGCGGCGGGCGCTTCAAGCACGAGTTCGTCGTGGACGGTCAGGAGCAGCCGCGCCGCCCCGAGTTCCGCCCGCAGCCGCCAGTCGACGGCGATCATCGCCAGCTTGAGCAGGTCGGCGGCGGTGCCCTGGATGCGGGCGTTGACGGCCATCCGGCGGGCGTTCTCGCGCACCGCCCGGTTGCGGCTCTTGAGGTCGGGGATGTAGCGAACGCGGCCGTACAGCGTCTCGACCTGGAGCGTCTCCTCCGCGCTGGACAGGGTCCGCTCGGTGTAATCGCGCACCCCGGGGAAGCGCTCGAAGTAGGCGTCGATGAACGCCTGCGCCTCGCCGCGGGCGATGCCCAGCGCGCGGGCCAGACCGAAAGCGCTCATGCCGTAGATGATCCCGAAGTTGATCGTCTTGGACGCCCGCCGCTGCTCGTCGGTGACCAGGGCGGGCGCCACGCCGAACACGGTCGCCGCGGTCGAGCGGTGGATGTCGCCGCCGTGCCGGAAGATGTCGATGAGCGCCTCGTCCTCCGAGATGTGGGCGAGCACGCGGAGCTCGATCTGGCTGTAGTCGGCGACCAGCAGCCGGTAGCCGTCGCGGGCGCGGAAGGCGCGGCGGATCCGCCGCCCGACCTCGGTGCGGATCGGGATGTTCTGCAGGTTCGGGTCGTGCGAGGACAGGCGGCCGGTGGCCGCCACCGCCTGGTGGTAACGGGTGTGCAGGCGGCCGTCGGCGGCCACCAGGCCCGGCAGCGCATCCACGTAGGTCGACCTGAGCTTCGTCAGCTCCCGGTACTGGAGCACCTTGGCCGGCGCGTCGTGACCCTGCCGGGCGAGATGTTCCAGCACGTCGGCGCCGGTCTTGTACTTCTTCGTCTTGCGCGTTCGGCCGGGCGCGGGCAGGCCCATGTGCTCGAACAGGACGACGCCCAACTGCTGCGGCGACAGGATGTTGAACTCCTCGCCGGCAAGCTGGAAGATCTCCTCAGCGAGGGCGCCGGCGTCCCGCTGCAGCCGCCGCGACATCTCGGCGAGCACGCCGGCGTCGAGTTCGATGCCCTCTTCCTCCATCGCCGCCAGCACCGGCAGCAGCGGCGCCTCGATCTGGCCGTAGACCTTGCGCGCCCCCGGCGACTCGCTCCACTGGTCGGCGAGCGCCTCGAAGATCAGCGCCGGCAGCACCGCCTGCTCGGCGGCGTAGAGCCGCAGCCCGGCGTCGTCGCCCAGAGCCGCCGCCTGGCCGCCGGGTTCGCCCAGCCCGGCGTCCGCCGGCGTCGTCGCCTGGTAGAACAACCGGTCGAGCGCGACGGTCGCCAGCCCGAAGCTGCGCACGGCGGAGTGGACCAGGTAGGCCATCAGCATCGTGTCCACCAGGCGAGCGGCGACCTCCGGCCGGCCCTCGCGGTGCGGGCAGAGCCGGACGACTTCCTTGAGGTCGTGGCCGACCAGCTCCACGCCCGGGTCGGCAAGCCAGGCCCGCAGCGTCGCCGCCGCCGCCTCGCGCATGCCCGGCGTCCGGAAGTCAGCGAAGCGCGCCTGGCCGATTTTCGCTTCGCCAGCCGCCGTCTCGTCGCCGGATGCGCCCCCCGAGTCGCGGTCCGCGGCAGCCGCCGCGCCGTCGAGCGGCGCGAACGACAGCCCCACCGGTTCGCCGCCGCGCCGGAAGACGACGCCGACGGCGATCCGGGATCCCATCTCGTTGGCCGCCGCCTCGAACGCCTCGACGGACTCCAGGACGGCGGCGGGCTCGATCTCCGGGCCGCCGCTCTCGCTTTCGAGTTCCTTCAGCAGGCTCCAGAACTCGAACTCGCGGCACAGATCGGCCAGCGCCTCGTAGTCCGGGGATTCCATCTTCAGCGCCTCGGGCTCGAACGGGACGTCGAGGTCCGTGTGGATCGTGACCAGGTCCCTGGACAGCAGCGCCTGGTCGGCGTGATCCCGCAGCCCCTCGCGATAGGCCTTGCGCTTGAGTTCGGGCGCGGCGTCCAGCAGCGCCTGGAGGTTGCCGTACTCCCTGACCAGGGTCTGCGCGCCCTTCTGGCCGATTCCGGGCACGCCCGGCACGTTGTCCACCTTGTCGCCGACCAGGGCGAGCACGTCGACCACCTGGCCCGGCGGCACGCCGAAGTCCTGCTCGACCAGCGCCGGGTCGTAGGTCTTCTCGCGCCCGGTGTGAAGCAGCGAGACGCGATCGCTCACCAACTGGAACAGGTCCTTGTCCGCGCTGACGATCGTCACCTCGTAGCTGGCCTCCTCGGCCTTCCGCCCCAGCGTGCCGATGACGTCGTCCGCCTCGTAGCGTTCCAGTTCGAGGATCGGGATGCGGAAGGCCTCGATCGCGCGGCGGATCGCCGGCATCTGCGCCCGCAGATCCTCCGGCATCGGCGCCCGGTTCGCCTTGTACTCGGCGTACGCCTCGGTGCGCACCGTGGCCCGGCCGACGTCGAGGGCGATGCCGAGCAGCGGCGGCTCCTCCTCGCGCAGCAGCTTGCGCAGCATGTTGATGAAGCCGTAGATCGCGTTCGTCGGCTCTCCCGTCGACGTCGAGAGGCCGCGGATCGCGTAGAAGGCGCGGAAGATCGTCGAGTAGCCGTCGATCAGGTAGAGGCGCTTCGCGGTCACGGCGGCGACTACTCTAGAGTGTCGAGTCGAGTCATGCCTCGAAACCTCCCCGCCCTTCTTCTTCTCGCCGCGTTCGCCCCGGCTGCGGCGCTCGCGCAGCCGACCGAGGAGCAGGTGCGGCTCCACGGCATCGGCTACGCGCAGCTTGAGAACGAACGGGAAGTCGAAGCCGAGGGCACGTACCGGGAACTCGTCGACCTCATGCCCGACGAGCCGCTCGGTCACGCCAACCTGGCCGTCGCGCTGCTGCGGCAGGACCGGAAGGACGAGGCGCTCGCCGCCATCGAACGCGCTCTGGAACTGGGCGGCGCCCGTGCCGATCTGCTGCTGATCCGCGCCGACATCCTGCAGTGGACGAGCCGCAACGAGGAGGCGTTGGCGGACTACCGCCGGGCCGCCCGCGCCGCGCCCGACGATCCCGAAACGCAGTACGCCCTGTTCCGGCACACCGAGATCATGAGCGGACCGGAGGCCGAAGCCGACCGGCGGACCGCGGTCGACCGGCTGCGGCGCCTGCGGCCCGACAACCTCGTCGTCCTGCTGCTGAGCGGAGAGGCCGCCCTCGCGGACGGCGACCGCGGCAGCGCGAGCGACGACTACCTCCGCGTGCGGGAGCTGATCTGGCAGGCCCAGCCGGTCGCCGAACGGGTGGTCGAGGAGGTCCTCGACGCACTGGAAGCGGACGACCCGGATCGCGCCCGCAGCCCCGCCCGCAGAGTCACGAACGTCATGAAGGGGACCTCCGCCTGGACCAGCAGCCTGGCCGAGGTCTATACGAACATCCAGGGCATTCCCGTCGAGCGCTTCGAGGACGAGTCGCCGATCGAGGACTTCGGGCTGGCGCTGCCGGTCCGTTTCCGGGCTACCCGCATCGACAACGCGCCCGCCGCGGGGCGAGCGCTCGAGGTAGCGGACTTCGACGGCGACGGCCGGCCCGACATTGCATGGGGGGTCGCCGGGGAGGGCGCGGAGCCTCCAGTTGCGCGGGTCGCAGCCGGCCAGCGGGAAGACGCGCCGGACCCGAACGAGGACGCGGACCCGTCATCGGGCGCGCGGCTCGAGTTGCGGCGCGCCTCCACCGGCCTCGCCGCGCCGGGCGACGCCCCGGAAACGAACGCCCGGCTGCTGGTCGCCGGCGACGCCGACAACGACCGGCGCCTCGACCTGGTCGCCGTCGGCGATCCCCTCGCCGTCTGGCAGATCGATGCCGCCGCCGAAATCCCCCGGTTCGCCGACGCGAGCGACCGCTTCCTGACGCAGCCGTTCGCCGCCTCCGCGGCCGACCTGATCGACTTCGACAGCGACGGCGATCTCGATCTCGCGGTGGTGCGGACCGGCGGCGGGCCCGATCTGCTGCGGAACGTCTCCGGCGAGGGGGTGTTCGAGGGTCCGCTCGAGGCCATGGGCCGGGAGTCGCTGCCCGAGCTCGAAGCGCGGCCCTACCATCACCTCCAGGCCACCGACGCCGACCGCGACGGCGACACGGACCTGCTGCTGGCCCACGACGCCGGCGTCCTGTGGCTGGACAACCTGCGCCAGGGACGGTTCGGCGAGAGAACGCCTCCCGCGTCCGGCGGCAACCTCCTGGGCCGGCTCGTGGGACGGCTGCTCGGAGACGACGCCGAGTCCGCGCTCGCGACCGGGACCCCGGTGCGCGTGGTCCGCACCGCCGACCTCGACCGCGACGGGATGCCCGAGTTCGTAATGGCCGGCGACTCCACGGTCGTGCTGAGGGCCGACGAGGACGGTGCGCTCGCCCCCTTCCCGCTGACGCCGGAGTCGGTCGGCCTTCCCGCCGGCGCGACCGACCTGGCCCTGCTCGACGCGGACAACGACGGCCGGCGGGACCTCGCCTTCGTCGCCGGCGGCGAGATCCGGGTGCTGACCCAGACCTCGGAGTCGGGGCCCGAGGCGCTCGAGTTCCGGCTCGCCCGGCTCAGCGGCCTGCCGCGGGACGCCGGCTTCACCGCGGTGCGGGCCGACGATCTCGACGACGACGGAGACCAGGACCTGGTGGCGGCGGGCGCCTCCGGCCTCTACCGGATCGAGAACCTGGACGGTTCCGAGAACAACTGGCTGCGGGTGCGCCTGGTCGGCCTCGACATCGGCAACCAGAAGAACAACGTCTTCGGCCGCGGCACGACGATCGAGGTCAAGTCGGAGCGCGCGTACCAGTACATCGAGGTCGACCGGCCGGTGACCCACATCGGGCTCGGCAACCGGCGGCGGCCCGATCTGGTCCGCGTCGTTTGGGCCAACGGCGTTCCGCAGAACCGGCTCAATCCGGGCCGGAACCAGACGATCGTCGAGGAGCAGGTGCTCAAGGGAAGCTGCCCCTTCCTCTACGCCTGGGACGGCGAGAAGATCGCGTTCGTCACCGACCTGCTGTGGGGCGCTCCGCTCGGCATGCCGCTGGCCGACGGGGTCTGGAACGGCTACGACCCGGACGAACTGGTGCGGGTCGACGGCGCCCGGACCCGCGACGGCTTCTACGACCTGCGGATCACCGAGGAGCTGTGGGAAGCCGCCTACATCGACCGGGTGCGGCTGTGGGTGGTCGACCACCCGCGGGACGTGGAAGTGGCGAGCAACCTGCGGATCGTCCCGGGCCGGGGACACGTCGGCCGTCCGCCCGACGACGTCGTCTCCAGTGCCGCCGTCCGCCCCGTCGTCCACGCCGCAGACGGCCGCGGCCGCGACGTGACGGAGCGGGTCCGCGCCCGCGACGAGGTCTACGCAGACGGCTACGAGCGCTCGCGCTTCCAGGGCCACGCCGCCGAGCCCTGGACCTTCACCTTCGATCTCGGCGAGGCGCCCGAAGCGCCCGTCAGGCTCTGGCTCGACGGCTGGGTGTTCCCGGCCGACGCCAGCCTGAATCTCGCCATCGCCCAGGCGGTGGAGCACGGCGGCCTGGAAATGGTCATGACGCGGCTCGAGGTCGAGACGGCCGACGGCTGGCGGACGCTGCTCGACCCGATGGGCTTCCCGCCCGGCAAGACGAAGATGATGGTCGTCGACACGCCGCCGCTGCCCGCGGGCGCCCGGAGGCTGCGGATCGTGACGACCCGCTGGCTGCACTGGGACCGGGTCGCCTGGAGCACGGACCTGGGCGGCGCGGACGGAACGGGCAGCGCGAGCGGCGCGAGCGGCGAAGGCCGCGTGGCTAGCACAGGCGGAGCGGGTAGCACGGCCGGCACGAGCGACAGGAGCGCCGCCGACGCGGGCGCCGTCGTGCAGGCGCGGCTGGACGCGGCGAGCGCGGACCTCTCGTACCGCGGATTCTCGGCGCCGACCCGGCCGGCCCCGAACGGTCCGCACCTGTTCGACTACCAGCGCACCGGCACGGAATCTCCCTGGCTGCCCTTCCCCGGCCGCTACACCCGCTTCGGCGACGTTCGCGAACTGCTGACCGACATCGACGACCGCCAGGTCGTGATCGGCCCGGGCGACGAGATCCGCGTCCTGTTCGACGCCCGCGAGCTGCCGCCGCCCGCGCCCGGTCACGTCCGCACCGTGTTTCTGGAGAGCTTCGGCTGGGACAAGGACGCCGACCGCAACACCTGGGAGGCCGACAGCAACCTGCCGCTGCCATTCCAGGCGATGTCCGGCTACCCGTTCGCGCCCGGCGAGACGTATCCGCGGACGCCGAAACTCGACGCCTACCGCGCCGAGTGGCTGACCCGCGTCGTCGGCCCCGCGACGCCGTTCAGCCCCGCCGCACTGGGTGCGCGGGTCTTCTGACCCGCTCCCGCCGCACTGGGTGCGCGGGTCTTCCGACCCGCTCCCGCCGCACTGGGTGCGCGGGTCTTCTGACCCGCTCCCGCCGCAGGCGGCCAGACGAAACGCGCCGCGAAGCGGCGACCGGTCTCGTCCGCGCCCAACCGACTCCGCTACGCTAGCCGCTGGCCGGCGACGCGATGCGCCGACGCCAACCAGGAACACACCGGGAGAACAGACGTGGCAAACGGCTCCAGCGGACGCGGCAGGTTCGGTCAACTCGGGTTCATCTTCGCCGCCGTCGGCTCGGCCATCGGCCTCGGCAACATCTGGAAGTTCCCGTACATCACGTACGCCAACGACGGCGGCTCCTTCGTCCTCGTCTACCTGCTCGCGATCGCCCTGATCGGCCTGCCGATCATGATGGCCGAGCTGGTCATCGGGCGGCGCACGCGGCAAAGCCCCGTCGGCGCGTTCCTGCGGGCCGCGAAGGACATCGCCGGCGGCCGCGCCTGGAGGGCGGTCGGCGCGCTCGGCGTCACCGGCAGCTTCATCCTGCTCTCGTACTACGCCCTGATCGCCGGCTGGACCGTCTACTACTTCGGCCAGTGCCTGAGCTGGTCCGTGCGAGGCTTCGACGTGGAGGGTCAGGCGCTGGGCGAGAGCTTCGGCGCGTTCCTCGCCAACGGGCCGCTCCAGATCGGTTTCCACGCGCTGTTCATGGCCGTCACGATCGGCGTCGTCGCGCTGGGGGTGCGCGAGGGCATCGAACGCGTCACCCGGCTCCTCATGCCGATACTCGGCGCGATCCTGATCCTGCTCGTCGTCAACTCGTTCTGGAGCCCCGGCTTCGGCGAGGCGATGCGGTTCCTGTTCCACGTCGGGCCGATCACCGCCGACGGCCTGCTCGAGGCGGTCGGGCACGCCTTCTTCACCCTCTCCGTCGGCATGGGCGCGATGGTCACCTACGGCTCCTACATGAGTTCGCGGCAGTCGATCCCGAGGAGCGCCGTCACGATCAGTTTCCTCGACACGCTGATCGCGATCATGGCCTGCGTCGTGATGTTCTCCATCATCTTCAGCGTCGACGCCGCCGAGCGGGCGACCACCTTCGGCAAGAGCGCCACGATCCTCTTCACGACGCTGCCGCGGATGTTCTACGAGATGCCGCTCGGCGTCGTCCTGGCGCCGATGTTCTACCTGCTCGTCGGCTTCGCGGCGCTGACGTCGACCATCTCCCTGCTCGAGACGGTGGCCTCCTACCTGATCGACCGCCGCGGCTTCAGCCGGCGGAGCGCCTGCCTCGTCACCGGCGGCGCGATCTTCGCCTTCGGCATCCCCTCGGCGCTGTCGCTCGGCGCCAGCGGCGCGCTCTCGTCCTTCGCTCCGTACGGCGAGCGCACGGCTGGCTTCTTCGACACGATGGATTACACCGTCTCGAACTGGATCCTCCCGCTCGGCGGCCTGCTGATGGCCGTCTTCATCGGCTGGTTCCTGAGCAGCCGCGAGTCGCGCGCCGAACTCGGCGAGGGCCACGGCGACGTCAGCCGCTGGTTCTTCGTCTGGCGCGGCGTGCTGCTGCGGTTCGTGTGCCCGGTGGCGATCCTGTGGATCATCTGGGCCGTGATCGGAGGGCGGTCGTTCGCGTAGAAACCGCCGGCGCCAGCCCGCGGCCGGTCAACCTGCCGCTTCGCGGAAGCGCTCGAACCGCCAGTCGAGAAACTCCCGGTCCGGACGATCCTCGGGCCGGACCGGGAGACGCAGCCGCGCACCGTCCAGTCCTTTCAGATTGTCGAGCAAGGGACCGTCGCGGCCATCGCGGACCGACCTCGCCACATGGATGCGGCAACTCGTATCCACGCCAATCAGGTTCGCGTCGAAGGCGGTGTGGTGGAGGGTCGACATGCAGATGCCGTTGGTCACGGTCGCCGGACCGTCGTCGGCGTCCGGCAGGATGTGCGCCCCCACCAGCAGGCGCGACAACGTCAGTCCGCTGAAGGCGCAGCGATGGCCGTACGCCGACTTTGTCCGGCTGCTGAACCAGGCCTGGTGGTTGCGCTTCTTCGCGGCGACGAGCGAGTAGGACCGCTCCCGCAGCTCGTTGGAGGCGACGCCGGATTGCGCGGCCTCGATCGAGCTCATCGTCGGGTTGAGGGCGTCCGCGGCGGCCAGCAGAACGCGACCTGCATCGAACTCCAGATCCGCCACCCAGACCGGCGCAAGGGGCTCGTAGACTGCCGGCGAATCGGCGACAAAGTAGATCAGGGGCGCGCCACGGTACCGGGCCTCATCGAGCGCCCGGTTCGTGGAATCGTCTCTGCCGCCGTGGGCGAGATCGTAGGCAAGCAGTCCCGTCCGATAGTCGGGCTCGCTCATCTGGTCCCGATACCAGATTCTCCGACCCGCCCGCGGCGCCACCGTCCGGATGCTGAGCGCCGCGCTCATCTGTCTCGGTTTGAAGATGCCGACGGCGCGGCCAGCGAAGTGGACCTTCTCGCCACCGAAGCGGAAGCCTTGGTCGATCACGCTCCAAGGCAACTTGGGGCCATGCGCGAAGCGGAGTCTGTCCAGTTCAGCAAACGCAGCCGCTCGAATCGCCGCGTCGGGATCGGGGCGCATTGAACCGAGACCAGCCTAAAGCCCGGAAGAAGCGGTCGCCCGGAGCCTCGCCCGGTCACCGCGCTGGTCCCAGACGCGGAGAACCTCGATCCGGTCATCGACGACGCGGTAGACGAAGGAGAACGGAGTCCGTGGAATCAACAACTCTCGAACACCCGGCAAGTCCATGACGGGCCGTCCCAAGGCCGGATGATCTCGGAGCACTTCACGAGTACGAAGGTAGCGCTCGGCGGCGCGTGTTGCACCATCCGGAAACACTCGGGCGTAGTAGCGGCGCATCCACGCCAGGTCGGCGCGGGCCGACGGCAGGAAGACGAGTCTCACCGACCGCGTGAACCGATAAACACATCGGGCTCAGGGGGCGGCGTCTCAGCGTCGGTTCCCCAAGAGGACACCCAGTCGTCCATCGCGGCCTGCGAAACGAACACGCCGGCTTCAGCCTCCCGGAGCGCGGCCTGAATGGCCGCTCGCTTCTCGGTGCAGTTGCGCAACATGACCTCGATCGCCTCGCCGGCAAGATGCGACGCGGAACGATGCTGACGCTTGGCCTCGATCCGGAGGCTCTCGAGGAGGTCGGCGTCTATGCGCAAGCTCGCTTGCTGCGTGGTCATGGTGTTGATCTCCTGTAGCCGACTGCTCGCGCGTCGAGCAGCGGAGCGCACAACATCCTATGACGGCTGCCTGCTCCCTGACCGACGCTTGGCACTTAACCCCGTAGCCGGCCGCCGAGCCAACGCAGGGACTCTTCATCCATCCGCGCTTCGATCCTGAGTTCCAGGAGCGGCGGCGCGCCTTCAGAAAAGCGGCCCCGGAGCTTGACGGCGTCCTTGGACGTCGTGACGACGGCGTCGCAGCGGTGGCGGGCGCAGGCGGCTTCGATCGTGCGGAGGGAGCGCGGCGGATAGCGGTGGTGGTCGGCGAAGCGGAGGTGGTGCACGCAGTCCAGCCCGGCGGCGGCCGCGGTGCGGGCGACTCGCTCCGGACGGGCGACGCCGGTGACGAGCAGCGGTCGGCTCGGCGACGGGGCGGCGGCGAGGTCGGCCTGGATGCCGGAGGCGGCGAGTTCCGCCTGGATGCGCGAGGTAAAGACGCGGCCGGCGAAGCCGTGTCGGCGCAGGGTCGGCTCGAAGTCGGCCGGCGGTTCGGCGTCCGCTTCGAGGCCGGTGAGCACCGCGGCGTCGGCGAAGCGCGCGTGCTCCAGCGGCTCGCGCAGGCGGCCGCCCGGCAGGAGCAGGCCGCCGGCAAACGGGTCGGCGGCCGGGAAGGTCAGGATCTCGACGTCGCGGCGCACGCGGAGGTGCGAGAAGCCGTCGTCGAGCAGGAAGACGTCGATGTCGGGCGTACGCTCCAGAGCCAGGGCGGCGGCCGCCCGGCGGTCGGCGCCGACCGCGACGACCGCGCCCGGCGCCTGTTCGGCGATCATCAGCGGCTCGTCGCCGCCCTCGGCGACCGTCGCCAGCGGCCCTTCGCCGAGGCTGACGATCAGAGGCAGCTTGCCGCGGCGACGGTAGCCGCGCGACAGCACGGCCACTCGCAGGCCGCGGCCGGCCAGCCCGCGCGCCGTCGCGATGACCGTCGGCGTCTTGCCGCTGCCGCCCCAGTGCAGGTTGCCGACGCTGACCGTGGGACGACCCAGGCTCTCCGCTCTTGCCGCCCAGTACCGTCGCCGCCGGCCATGCGCCCAGCCGTAGAAGCGCTGCCAGGGACCGCGGCGACGGCTCACGTGCGTCCCGCCGGGTGATCCGAACGCCCCGAACGGCGCCGGCCGGGAACGAAGACGCGCCACGCCGCCTTCATTCCAGGTCCACCAGTTGACCGAGCAACTCGACCGACCGCTCGACGGCGCCCCGGTTGCGGTCGACCATCTCCCGTGCCCGCCTGCCCTGCTCCGCCGCCTCGAGGGGCCGGTCGATCAGCCGCCGCCAGGCCGCGGTCAGGGCCTCGCCGTCACGGACCACGGTCAGGGCGTCGGCGGCCTCGAAGTCTCGGGCGACGCGCCGGAAGTTCTCCATCGACGGGCCGACGACCGCCGGTACCCCGAAGCGCGCCGCCTCGATGGGGTTGTGGCCGCCGGTCGGCACCAACGAACCGCCGATGAAGGCAGCCGCCGCCAGCCGGTAGATGGACGCGAGTTCGCCCAGGGAGTCCAGCAAGACGACCCGGACCTGCGCTGTCGGCTGTTGGCCACCCCCAGACTGTTCCGTCGACTCGGACCCCAAGTCGGTGTGCTGCCGACCAGCGAAGGGGCGCTCCGCGAGGCGATCGCCGGCGCTGTCGGGCAGCCTGAGATTCTCCATTCGGCTCCGCCGCATCGCCGGCAGCGAGCGCTCCTCCACCTCGCGCCACGCCTCGTCGAAGCGCTGCGGGTGCCGGGCCGCCAACACCAGCATCGCGTCGCGCTCCAGCCGCTCGAAGGCGTCCAGCACGATCGTCTCTTCGCCGGCCATCGTCGAGCCGGCGACCAGGATGGGCCGGCCGCCCGCCAGGCCGCGCAGCGCCGCCTCCAGACCCTCAACCGGCGTCGGTTCCGGCGTGTCGAACTTGAGGTTCCCCGTCAGCGCCACCCGCTCCGGCGCCGCCCCCAGGCTCACGAGCCGCTCTTCGTCCTGCGGGCTCTGCGCGCCGAAGCGACCGACCGGGTCGAACAGCAACCGCCGGCACAACCGGCGCGCCGGGCGCATCCGCGCGTAGCTCCGGTCGCTGACGCGCGCGTTCAGCACCGCCGCCGGAATCCCGCGACGGGCGCAGTTCCGCAGGATCAGCGGCCACAGCTCGCTCTCCACCAGCGCCAGGGCCCGCGGCGAGTAGCGGTCGAGGAAGCGCGACACGAGCGGCGCCAGGTCGAACGGCAGATAGGTGACGACGACGCTGCGGCGGCCGGCGGCCAGCGGCCCGAACAGCCTCTTCGCCTCCGCCTGGCCGGTGGGCGTCACCGTCGTCACCAGCAGGTCGAGGTCCGCCGGCAGCGCCCGGGCGAAGGCCGCAGCCACCGCGGTTTCGCCCACCGATGCCGCGTGCAGCCACAGCGGCCGCGATCCTCCGGGCTCCGGCAACCGCCCCAGCCGGGCCGGAAGGGTCTGCAGGTAGTGGCGGCCGCGCCGGGCCAGCAGGACCGGCGCCGCCACGCACAACCCCGCCGCCATCGCAAGCTGGTAGAGGAACCACATAAGTGACGGCCGGAGTCCGGCCCGCCGGGCGCCCGGGCCTCCGACCCGCTGCCGCCGGAGGCGGCCGCGAGGCGCCGGCCGGACCGTATCGACGCCCGAGTATAATTCCGCCGCCTGCTGGCGGAGGCCGTTCCGGTCACTACGAAGCGCGGCCTCTTGGACGCTTTGCTCCGGGCCTCCGTATCAACAGCGAGGCATGAGATCCGCGCAAGCCATCCGCATGGAACCGCCACGCGAAGATCCTCCCCGGAGCGGTCTGACGATCGCGTACTCCCGCCATCGACGCCGGATGGCGTGGGCCGACGCGCCCGACGCCGAGCTCCTGGAGGGCATGCGCGGCGACGACGAACTCGCGCTCGACGAGCTGATGCGCCGCAAGACGGCCCCGCTCGTGCAACTGGCCACCCGGCTGGTGGGCGACCGGGAGGACGCCCGCGACATCGTCCAGGTCGCCTTCCTGCGGATCTGGGACTCGCGGCGCCGATTCGACCGCCGCTTCAGCCCGAACACGTGGATCTACCGGATCGTCTCGAACCTCGCGATCGACCACCTGCGTTCCCGCTCCTCCCGGCTCCGCTCGCTGCAGAGCTTCCAGTTGCACCAGGAACATCTGGCCGGCGAGAGCGCCCCGCGGCAACTCGATTCGCTCTCCGCCCGCGAAGTCCGCGCCGTGTTTCAGGAACTCGCCTCCACCCTGAGCGAGAAGCAGCGCGCCGTCTTCGTGCTGCGGGAGATGGAGGGTCTGAAGGGCAGAGAGATCGCCGCCATCCTCGGCATCCGCCCCTCGACCGTCCGCAACCACCTGTTCAACAGCCGCAGGCTGCTCCGCGAGGAACTGCTCAAGCGGTATCCCGAGTACGCCCGGCGCGCCGGCGCCCGCCGGGAAGGAAGGGAGCGCCCATGACTTCTCTCTGCCCCGACTGGGCCGTCCTCGCGCGCGAGCGCGAACAGGCGGAACGCCGTCCCGAGATCGGCGACGCGAACGTGGACGCCCTCTGGCAGGACGCTCTCCGGCACCGCGAGGGCTGCGACCGCTGCCGCGCGGCCTCCCTCGACGTCGATCCCCTGCTGCTGTTCAGCGGCGCCTTCGCCGGCGGCGAGGACGAGGACGACCGCGCCGGCGAAGTCGACGCGATCCGCCGGCGCGTGCGGCTCGAACTCGACGGGCGGGCCACCGAGCGGCGCCTGAACGAGGCGCGGAGCGCCCGCCGGCGCCTGCCCATGGCCTCGCTCCTGGCCGCCGGCGTCGCCGCCGCGGCGCTCGGCGCGAGCCTCCTGCTGTGGCGGGCCAACGCGCCGTCCCCGGCGGAGGTCGCCGCCGCAGGGGCGCCCGGCGCCAATCCCCCGATCGGGCTGGAGGACGCGCCGGCGACGCTGGCGATCGCGGACGCCGCGCTCGCGCTGCCCGACCACATCGCGATGGCGCCGCTGGTCGAGCCGCTCGGCGACGAACCGCTGCAGGTCTACCAGGTTCCCGGCAACGGCAACGGCGCCGACCTCGACGTCGTCCTGGTGGTGGCGCCGTGAGAGCTCCAAGCGCCGCGCGCGCCCTCCGCCGGGTCGTGGCTCTTGTGGCCGCCCTGCCGCTCCTGGCCGCCGCCGGCCTGTCGCCGTCCGTTCTCGCGCAGCCGGCGGGCGGGCAGCAGGAGGCCGAGACCCAGATCCGCCACGCCTTCACGCTCCAGCACCAGCGCGCCGACGACGCCCTGGAGTGGATGCAGAACGAGATGTCGCCCCAGGGCACGATCGAACTGCAGCGCGCGACGAACACCCTCGTGCTGAGGGACCGAAGCAGCGTGCTCGAGCACCTGCTCGCCCTGCTGCGCGACTTCGACCACCCGCGCCGGCAGATCGAGTTCGAGATCTTCATCCTCGAGGCGTCGCGCCGCGGCAGCGGCGACCCGCGCTCCGAGCTGCCGGCGCAGCTCACCGACGAGCTGGGCAACTGGCTGGCCTTCACCAGCTACCGCCTGCTCGGCGAGGGCCGGTTCGAGGCGACGGAGGGCGAGGACGTCCGCTACGAGATGGGCGCCGAGTTCCGGCTCAGCTTCCGGGTCGGCACCGTGCTGCTCGACCGCCGCCTCAAGCTCTACGGGGTCGAGATCGAACGCAGCCGCAGCGCCGTCCTCGACGAGCGCGTCTTCAACGGCCACCTGAACGTCTGGGTCGGCAAACCGCTGGTCCTGGCGCTCCCCTACCGAGGCTCCGACGCCAGCGGCCTGGTGGTCGCCGTGACCGTCCGGTCTCCCCGGGAAGACGGCCTGAGCGCCGCCGACTAGGAGCGAATCGGGTCATGCAGTTCGTCTGCCGGCTGGGCACCGCCGACGGTCGCATCGTGGAACGGATCCACGAGGCGCCGGACCTCCGCACCGCGCGCCGCGAGATCGAACGCCGCGGGCTCCACGTCTTCGAGATCAGGCGCCGCGGACTGCAGCACCTCTTCGGGTCGCTGGTGGGCGGGAGTTCGGCCGCCGCCGGAGGCGGCCGCAAGGCGGCGCCGGCCCAGGAGTTCCTGATCTTCAACCAGCAGTTGGCGGGCCTGCTCGGGGCGGGCCTGCCCCTGCTCCAGTGCCTGGACCTGCTCTGCGAGCGGCAGCGCGACGCCGCCTTCAAGGAGGCGCTGGGCGAGATCCGCAACCGCGTCGAGAGCGGCGAGGAACTCTCCGAGGCCTTCGCGGCCGCCGAGAGGGCCTTCCCGCCGATCTACAGCTCGATGCTCAAGGCCGGCGAGCAGAGCGGCGGCCTGGAACGGGTCATCCGCCGCTACGTGCGCCAGCTCAAGCTGGTCACGAGCTCCCGCAAGCGGGTGGTCAGCGCGTTCTTCTACCCGGCGCTCCTGATCTGCCTGTCCGTCGGCATCGTGGCGGTGATGATGTTCTTCGTCATGCCCCGCTTCGAGGAGTTCTACGTGGCGCTCGACCTCGACCTGCCCTGGCTCACGCGGGCTCTCCTCGTCACGTCCGACGTGCTCCGCAGCCCGACCACCCTGGCGCTGCTCGCCGTCGCGTCCGTGGCGGGCTGGGCGGCCTGGAGGCTGGGCAGGAGCGGCCGGCTCGGTGCCCTGGTCGACCGGCTCAAGCTGCGGCTGCCGATCGTCGGGCCGATCTTCCACCGCTTCGCGCTGTCCGAGTTCTGCCGCTCCCTGGCCACCCTGCTGCACGGCGGCCTGCCGCTCGCCGCGGCGCTCGAAACCGCGTCGTCGGCGGTGACGAACCGGTTCCTGCACCAGCGGGCGGCGGCGCTCGGACCGCGGATCCGCGAGGGCGAGGCTTTCCACGTCGCCCTCGAGGAATCGGGCGTGTTCACCGACCTCGCCATCGACATGGTCAAGGTCGGCGAGGCGACCGGCGCCCTGGACGAGATGGTGAACAGCGTGTCCGACTTCCTGGACGAGGACGTCGAGACCCGTACCGAGCGCCTGCTCTCGCTGGTGGAGCCGGTGATGCTGGTCGTCATGGGCTGCACCGTCGCCCTGCTCGTGCTCTCGATGTACCTGCCGCTGTTCAGCGTGCTGGGACAGGTGCAGGGCTGATGGTCGTCCACGAAGATAGCGCCGCGGCGCGCAACCGCCGGCTGATCGCGGAGGGCGTGTCGGACCTCGAGGGCCTGCGGGTGGCGAGCGACGACGAGGACCGGCTCGGCCGGGAACGGGCCGAGGCCGACCGGCTGGCCGAGCAGTTCGGCCTCGAGGTCGCGGACCTGGCGAACTTCCGCATCGACAACGACCTCTTCCGGCACATTCCGTTCGACCTCATGCTCCGCTACGGCTTCATCCCGGAGCGGCAGTTGGAGGGCCGCCTGGCGGTCGTCATGGCCGATCCGACGGACGTGGTCCGGGTCGACGAACTGGAGCTGCAGCTCGGGCAACCGCTCGAACCCCGCATCGGCGTCCGGTCCGAGATCGAGGACCTGCTGCAGAAGTCCGAGAGCGCTCAGCGCGTCCTCGACGAGGCGACCGAGGACTTCAAGATCCAGCTCGTCCAGGAAGACGAGGACAGCGGCGAGGTGCTCTCGATCGACCGGATCTCGGCCGATCAGAGCCCGATCATCAAGCTGGTCGACTCGACGCTGTTCAACGCCATCCAGCGCCGGGCCTCGGACGTCCACATCGAGACCCGCGAGCACGAGGTCGTCATCAAGTACCGGATCGACGGCGTGCTGTACCAGGCGATGGAGCCGATCGACAAGCGCCATCACCAGACGATCGTCAGCCGGATCAAGGTGATGTCCGAACTCGACATCGCCGAGAAACGGGTTCCCCAGGACGGCCGCTTCAAGGTCCGCGTGAGCGGCCGCACGATCGACTTCCGGGTCTCCGTGATGCCCTCCGTCCACGGCGAGGACTGCGTGATCCGCATCCTCGACAAGGAGTCGATGAACCAGGAGTTCCGCAACCTGCGGCTCGACGTCCTCGGCCTCGACGGCGAGACGATGGGCAAGCTCCGCAAGTTCATCCGCGAGCCGTACGGCATGGTCCTGGTCACCGGCCCGACCGGCTCCGGCAAGACGACCACGCTCTACGCCTGCCTGTCCGAGATCCAGTCCAGCGAGGACAAGATCGTCACGATCGAGGACCCGGTCGAGTACCAGCTCGACGGCATCACCCAGATTCCGGTCAACGAGAAGAAGGGGCTGACGTTCGCCCGCGGACTCCGCTCCATCCTCCGCCACGACCCGGACAAGATCATGGTCGGCGAGATCCGGGACGAGGAGACGGCCCAGATCGCCATCCAGTCGGCGCTGACCGGCCACCTCGTGTTCACCACGGTCCACGCGAACAACGTGGTCGACGTCCTCGGCCGGTTCCTGAACATGAACGTCGACCTGTACAACTTCGTCGCCGCCCTGAACTGCGTGCTGGCCCAGCGGCTGGTGCGCCGCATCTGCAACCACTGCCGCGAGCCGGCGAAGGCCACCGACGCCCTGCTCGAGGAGAGCGGCCTCGGCTGGGACGACATCGCCGGCTGGGAACTCTTCGAGGGCCGGGGCTGCATGGAATGCAACGGCACCGGCTTCTTCGGACGGATGGCGGTGTCCGAACTGCTCGACCTGTCCGACCCGATCCGTGAACTGATCCTCGACCGGCGCCCGGCGTCGGAAATCCGCCGCGCCGCCGGCGCGGAGGGAATGCGTTTCCTGCGCCAGAGCGCGCTGGAGAAAGTGCGCGAAGGAGTGACCACTCTCCGTGAGATCAACAAGGTTACCTTCGTGGATTGAGCGCCTCGCCGGCCTCGACGACCCTCGGGGACCGGCGTCGGTGTTCCTGCTCGACGAGCGCGAACTCGTCCTGGCGCACTTCGTCCGCCAGAGCGGCGCCGCGCCCGAGCTGCGGGCCGTCCGGCGGCGCGCCCTGCCGGCCGAGACGTTCCAGGAGGGCGCGCTCGGCGGGCCGCTGCGGGAGCCCGCCCAGTTCCACGACGTGGTCGACGAACTCCGGCAGGCCGCCGACACGGCCACCGGGGGACCGGTGACCGCCGCCGCGCTCGTGCTGCCCGACCGCTGGCTGCGCCTGACCTTCGCCGAGCTCGAGGCCGTGCCCCGGAACGCGCGGCAGCGCGAGGAGGCGCTCCGCTTCAAGCTGCGCAAGCAGGTCCCCTTCCGGGTCGAGGAACTGCGCGTCCGCGGCGCCCGGGCCGGGAGCAACGGCGCCGGCGACTCCAACCGGTTTCTGATCGCCTTCGGCGTCGAGCGGGTGCTGGCCCAGATCGAGGATTCGTTCCGGCGCGCCGGCATCCACATCGGCATGGTGACGAACGCGAGCCTGGGGGCGGCGCAGGGCATCCGGCTGGCGCACGACGCCGAGGGGGCCTTCCTGCTCCTGCTCGCGCACCGCGACGGCTACTCCCTGATGGCGCACGCGGAGGACGGCCCGGCGCTCTACCGCTACAAGAGCTTCGACCCGGCCCTCCCCTCTCCGGTCGCTTCCCGGCTGGCCGTGCGGGAACTGCGGCTGACCCGGAGCTTCATCGAGAAACGCGGCCTCTTCGGCCCCGAAGGGGCTCTGCCCGGGCAGGTCCTCATGCTGGCCGCCGAGGCCTCCCGCGCCGTCTGGCGCGAACGGCTGGAAGACGGCCTGGGGCTCGAGGCGCGGGTGCTCCGGGACGGCGGCGCGCCGGGTGCCGGAACGGGGGCCGGAGAACTCGAACTCGACCGGGCGCTGCCGATGCTGGGCGCCTCGCTGGCGGTGAGCAGGTGAGCACGCTCCTCAATCTCGCCGCCCGGCCGTTCGTCAACCGCCGCCCGTGGCGCCGGCTGACGCTGCTGCTGTGGGCGCTCGGCCTCGCCCTGCTGACCCTGAACGCGGTGCTCTACTGGGGCTATCTCACCGGCTCCGCCGACGCCCGCGCCGAGCTCGCGGGGCTGCGGGAGCAGCTTGCCGGAGACCGGAGGGAGCTCGACGGGCTGAGGACGGAACTGGCGCGTCTCGACGTGGAGGCGCAGAACCTCGAGGTCGCCTTCCTGAACGAGCGCATCGCGGACCGCCGCTTTCCGTGGGGCCGGCTCTTCAACGACATCGAGCAGGTGCTGCCGTGGAACACGCGCCTGCGCAGCTTGGCGCCGCAGCGCGGCGACCGGAACCGCCGGCGGCGCGCGGCGCTCCGCTCGGGCGACGAGTCGCGGGTGGTCCTCGACCTCACCGGGGAAGCCCGGGACGACCAGGGGCTGCTCGGCCTGGTCGACGCCCTGTTCGAGCATCCCGCCTTCGACGACCCGAAGCTGCTGCAGGAGAGCCGGCAGGACGCCGGCCCGCTCGACTTCACGATCGCGGTCGTCTACCTGCCGGACGCGGCGGCCGGCGACGCGGAGGAGGCGGCGGACGCCGACGCCGGCGGCGCCGCGGACGCGACCGCGGACGTGGCCGGCGCGGAAACCCCGGCGGCCGGCGCGGCAGCGCCCGCGGAGGCCCGGCCGTGAGCCGCCGGCGGCGCGGCTGGCGCCTGCGCATCTGGTTCTGGGTCGGCGTGGGCCTGTTCGTCGTCAACGCCGCCCTGCTGTCGACCTACCGCGGCGTCTACGCCGGCCGCTTCCAGGCGCTGGAGGACGAGATCGCCCAGGTCGAGAACCTGCGCACCCGCGCCAGCCAGGAGGCGGCCCGCCGCGAAGGCCAGGTGACGACCGTGGAGGCGACCCGCAGCCAGGTGCGGACCCTTTACCGCGAGGGCTTCGCGACCGAGCGCGAACGGTTGACCGACCTGATCCGCGAGGTGAAGGAACTGGCCGACCGCTCGGGGCTCCGCCCCGGTTCCATCTCCTACCCGGAGGCGACCCTGGAGCAGTACGGCCTGGTCGAGAAGTCCATCGCGTTCACGGTCGAGGGGAACTACAGCCAGTTGCGGGGGCTGGTCAACCTGCTGGAGGTCACCGACACCTTCGTGACCCTCGAGTCGATCAGCCTGAGCGAAGCGACGCCGAACCTGCGCATCGACCTCCGGCTGTCGACCCTGTTCTCGGGCGGCGAGCCCGCCGCAACCGAACCGGAGGCGGGCGGATGAGCGCCGCCCGGACCGGCGCCAGCCGGCCGAACCCGCTGCTGCTGGGCCTGCTCGGCGTCGTGGTGGCGGTCGCCGCCTGGCGCTTCCTGCCGTCCTTCGGCGGCGGCCCCGGCTTCACCCGCACGGAGTCCGGCGACCTGCGGTCGACGACGATCGACGTCGTCGAACTCGCCGCCTACACCCTCGACGAGCCGCCGCCGCCCAGCCGGCCGGCGCGGGACCCCTGGTCGTTCGGAAGCCGTCCCGCGCCCGAGCCGGCGGCGCCCGCGACCGCGGCGCCGCCGCCTCCCGAACCCGCGCGGCCGGCCGTTCCGGAAACGCCGGCGCCGACGCCGGAACCCCCGGCGCCCAAGCCGGTCGGGCCGAGCCCGCCGCCGGTCGACGTCTTCTACATCGGGTCGTTCGGGCGGAACGACAATCCGATCGCCGTCTTCGTCGACTCCGAGAAGTCCATCTACAACGCATTCGAGGGCGACCTCGTCAAGGAGGCCTTCGAAGTGCAGAACATCGGCTACGAGTCGGTCGACCTGCTCTTCGTGGGCTTCCCCGACGAACCGCCGGTACGGCTCGCCATCGGCGGCCGGCCCAGCGGCAGCTAAGGACCTGAACCACATGAACGAACACGATCCACAGCCACGGCAGCGGCGGCGGCACGGTCTCCCGCTGGGACTGGCGCTGCTCCTCATCCTCGCTTCCTGCAGCGGTTACCGGAGCTTCCGGGAGGCGCAGCACGCGGAGCTCTCGGGCGACTGGGACACGGCCGTCCTGCGCTACATGGAACTGGTCACCGAGGACCCGGCGGACCTGCGCTACCGGGCCGGCCTGCTGCGGGCCAAGACCCAGGCGGCCCACGCCCACTTCGAGGCGGGCCGGAAGCTGCAGGAGGCCGGCCGCGACCGGGACGCGATGCTCGAGATGCAGCGGGCCGTCCAGCTCGATCCGACCAACCAGTACGCGCTTACCGAGCTGGAGAAGATCCGCACGAAGATCGAGACCAGCGGCCTCCAGCCCAGGACGATCTCCGAGATGAAGGACGACGCCCGCGCCGCGGAGCCGATGCCGCCGACACTCAGTCCGCTCTCGAGCGAACCGGTCAGCTTCGATTTCCCGAACGCGACCTTCATGGAGGTCTACCGCGCGATCGGGCAGGCCTTCGGGATCAACATCGTCTTCGACACGAGGCTGCGCGACGCGCCGGTGGGCCCGGAGGGCATCGAACTGCGCGACGTGACGGCGATCGAGGGCCTGGAGATCCTGATGCACAGCCTCGGCCACTTCTACCGCGTGCTCGACGAGCAGACGATCATGATTCTCCAGGACAACCAGCAGAACCGCCAGCGGTTCGAGGACCGGATCATCCAGACGTTCTTCCTCTCGAACTCGGACGTGAAGGACGTGATGACCATCCTGCGCAGCCTGCTGAACACGAGGTTCATCGCGACCAACGAGCGGCTGAACGCGATCGCCATGCTCGACAGCGTGGAGAAGGTCAAGATCGCGGAACGGCTGATCCAGCAAAACGACAAGGCGAAGGCGGAGGTCGTCGTGGACGTCGAGCTGCTCCAGATCAACACCTCGAAGCTGCAGCAGCTCGGGCTGTCGCTGGACACGAACCGCCTCGGCATCAGCCTCGACATCGGCGGCGAGGACGTGCCGCTCAGGATGTCGGACGTGGAGTCGCTGAACCAGAACAACTGGGTGCTGTCCGTGCCCGGCTTCCTGTTCGACTTCGTCAAGAACGCGACCGACGCGCAGACACTGGCCAAGCCGCAGGTGCGGATCACGGAGGGCGAGGAGGCCTCGTTCTCGATCGGCGACCGGGTGCCGATCCCGGTGACCAGCTTCAACACCGCGAACACGGCCGGCAGCAACATCGTGCCGATCACCTCCTACCAGTACCAGAACGTCGGCATCGAGGTCGACATCACCCCGCGGGTGCATCACAACGAGGAGGTGTCCCTCGACCTGACGATCGAGGTCAGCAACATCAGCGGCCAGATCGAGAGCCAGCCGATCATCGGCAGCCGCAACATCCAGACCAGCATCCGGCTGCGCGACGGCGAGACGAACTTCCTGGCCGGCCTGATCCGCACCTCCGAGACGAACGTCCAGGGCGGCATCCCCGGGCTGTCCGAGATTCCGGTGCTGGGCCGCCTGTTCTCGCGGCGCTCGACCGACAACGAGCGCACGGACATCGTGCTGACGCTGACTCCGCACATCATCCGGCGCGCGGACATCCGCGAGGAGGACCTCGCGCCCATCTGGGTCGGCACGGAGACGAACGTCCGGTACCGCGGATCGAGCCCGCGGATCGACTCCGGCGTCGACGGACCCTTCGACGAACCGGAAGAGGGCGACGCGCGCGACGAACTCCAGGACCGCCTGCCGCCGGGCCTGCGCGACGCCGCGCCGGAAGGCGAGCCGCCGCCGGGCGAGGAGGACGAGGGACCGCCGCTGGGCGTCGAGCTCGTGCCGCCGCCGCCGAGCGATCCGCCGCGCAACGCCGCCCTCCTCGACGGCCCCGGAGGTCGGCCGCTCGATCCCGGGCACGCGCTCGACCGTCTGCCGCGCGTCGTGCCGGCGGCGCTCCAGGCGCTGGCGGCGAGCGGTCCGGCCGGCGTCGAACTCACCTTCGCACCGGAGGCGCTGCGCGCCGGCGTCGGCGACAGCTTCGAGGTGCGGCTCGACGTCCGGTCCCTCGCGCCCATCTCGCACCTGCCGCTGCGGCTCCGGTTCGACCCGGCGCTGATCGCGGTGACCGCGGTCCGGGCCGGGTCCTTCCTGGGCGGCGAGGAGGAGGTGTCGCTGATGACCGACGAGTCCTCTCCGGGCACGGTCGTCGTGGGGCTGAGCCGGCTGGGCGAGCGGCCCGGCGTGGCGGGCAGGGGACGCCTGCTGGCGCTCGAGGTGGAGGCCACGGGGCCCGGCCGCGCGACGATCGCCGTCGAGCGCGCAAGACCCAGGGGCCCGGCCCTGGAAGAGCTGACGCCGCCGGATGTCCGGCCGCTGGAGATCGAGATCCGGGACGACCGGGTTCCGGACGACGAACCGGCGGAGACGGTTGCATGAGCACGGAGCGCGCATGGCGCCGGGCCGGCTACACGCTGGTCGAGCTGGTCACGGTGAGCGCCGTGATGCTCGTCCTGGCCGCCGTCGCCCTGCCGACCGCGACCTTCACGAACAAGCGGATCAAGGAGGCGGAACTGCGCTCCCACCTGCGCAAGATGCGCAACGCGATCGACGAACACAAGCGCTACAGCGACATCGGGCTCATCCCCATCGAGATCGGCACGGACGGCTATCCCGCCGAGCTCGAGAAGCTGGTGGAGCCGATCCAGCTCATCGGTCAGGCCGAGGGCGAGATCCGCTTCCTCCGCCGCATCCCCGTCGACCCGATGACCGGCGAAGAGGACTGGGGCCTGCGGAGCTACCAGGACGACCCGGACGACAGCTCCTGGGGAGGCGAGAACGTCTACGACGTGTACTCGCTGAGCGACGGCGTCGGCCTGAACCGCGTGCCATACGAGGAGTGGTGACATGAAGGAACGCATCTCGGCGGCCCATGGCGAAAGTCGCGCTGCATTCGAGGGACCACGCATCCCGCCCGGCATCGTCGCTCTTCGGTCGACCATGACCCGCCAGCGCGGCATGTCCCTGCTGGAACTCATCATCGTCATGGCGATCATCGGCATCCTGGCCGCGGTCGCCGTGCCGCTGCTGAAGAACGCGCCGCGCCGCGCGCAGGAGGCGGCGCTCAAGCAGAACCTCCGCGTCATGCGCGACGCGATCGAGCAGCACCACGCCGACAAGGGCCACTACCCGCCGAGCCTGCAGGCGCTCGTCGAGGAGGAATACCTGCGGGCCATCCCGCCCGACCCGATCACCCGCAGCCCCGAGACCTGGGTCGAGGTCTTCGCCGAGTACCCGTCCGCTGCCGACGAAGACCCCTGGGCCGAGACCGACCTGTCGCCCTTCGGGGATCCCGGCATAGAGGACGTCCACTCCGGTTCGGAGGAGAATTCGCTGAACGGGGAGGCCTATGCCGACTGGTGACCGGGCGGCGCGCAGCGAGCGGATCCCGGTCCGCGATGCGGAGGCCGGCTACAACCTGGTGGCGCTCGCCGTCCTCATCACGGTGATGAACATCGCGGTGGCGGCGGCCCTGCCCTACTGGAGCAGTTGGGCCCAGCGCCAGAAGGAGGAGGAGCTCGTCTTCCGCGGCCTGCAGTACGCCGAGGCGATCCGCATCTTCCGCGTCCGCCAGGGACGCCTGCCGACGGCGCTCGAGGAGCTCGTCGAGGTGCAGCCGCGGGCTATCCGCCAGTTGTGGACGAACCCGATGGCCGAGGACGGCCGCTGGGGCCTGCTGATGCAGGGCGCGCCGGCCGGCGCCGGCGAGGGCCGCGCCAGGAGCGGCGGCGCCCAGCCGGCGACGAATGCCGCGGCAGCCGCCGCGGCCGGCGTCGGCGGATCGATGACCGCGGTGCCTCCGCCGAACGAGGAGGAAGGCGAAGGCCCCGTCGTCGGACCCATCCTGGGGGTCTACAGCGCCACGCCCGGTCCCTCCATGAAGGTGTGGAACGGCCAGGAGGACATCGAGAACTGGTACTTCACCAGCGAACTGATCCAGCTCCGGCCCGGCAACGCCGCCGACGGACGGCCGCCGCCGCGGCTCACCAGCGAGTGGATCGGCAAGCCGTTCCCGCCGGGCGTGCTCGGCGGTCCGGAAACGCAGGACGGTTCGGCCCCCGGCGCGGAGGGCCGTTGAGCGGACGGGACGACTCGGTGCCGGGCGAGGAGAGCCGCGGGGCGGGCAGGACGGCTCGGCTGCAGGTGGCGGGGGGCCGTTGAGCGAGCACGACGGCTCGGCTGCCGGCGGCGGGAAGCCGTTGAGCGAGCACGACGGCTCGGCTGCCGGCGGCGGGAAGCCGTTGAGCGAGCACGACGGCTCGGCTGCCGGCGGCGGGGGGCCGTTGAGCGAGCAGGACGCCGTCGACGTCCGGGTTCGCCTGCTGCCGCACGCGGCCGGCCTGCCGGAGCGGGCTTCCGCCGGGAGCGCCGGCTACGACCTGCGCGCCGCGACGTCGGAGCCGGTCCGGATCGAGCCCGGCACGCGCCGCCTGATCCCGACCGGGCTTGTCCTCGGCCTGCCGCCGGGCCACGAGGCGCAGATCCGGCCGCGCAGCGGCCTCGCGTTCCGCCAGGGCCTCACCGTGCTGAACGCCCCCGGCACGATCGACAGCGACTACCGGGGCGAGGTGAAGCTGCTGCTCGTCAACCTGGGACACGAACCCATCACCGTCCAACGCGGCGAGCGGCTGGCGCAGATGGTCGTCGCCGCCGTTCCCGAGATCGCGTTCCGCGAGGACGACGCGCTGGGCGCGCGGCCGGCGGCGGGAGGCCGGAACGACGGCGGTTTCGGCTCCACCGGCACCTGACTGGCTGGGTGCGCGGGTCTTCCGACCTGCTGCCGCCGGAGGCGGCCGGAAAGACGCGCCGGCCTTTGGCCGGCGGCCCTGTCGTCCGGTCCCTCAACTTCTGGTGCGCCATCTCGCCCACGATCACGGTTCCCTCGGGCGGCACGCCTCGCGAAAGGCGGACGTATCCTGGAAGGCATCGGGCTCGCCCGGCGCCTTCGCATAGCGGCGTTCCACACCCGTTCGCACATCGTGCACCACCAGGTCGAGTTGAAGGTCGGTCGCGGAAGCCGCGGAAACCCAATGGTGGCCGTTGACTTCGCAGCCGTTCAGCACCTTCACCAGCACCTCCCAGTTCGCCGCCGTGAAGAAGGAGAAGACACCGGCTTCCGCTGTTCGTGCGTCGGAAACGAGCGCGGCGGCGCTTCCGCCGTCCGGCGCCGACCAGTCGAGCGTCACGCGATAGCGACCGTCCTGCAGGCACAGCGCGGTCGGCGCCGGCTCGCAAACCGGCCCCGCCGGCCGCGACTCGTAACTCCGGATGGCCGCGACCTGGAGTTCCCAGCGGCTCGCGGGCGCTTCCCGCATGCTGAGGCGCTTCGGACCAAAATGGTCCAGAACCCAATCGCGGCCCGCAGCGTCGAACGGCATCCACACATCGGGAGCGACCCGAAGGGCATACGCGCCCCGCGCGAGAGCCTCTTCTTCCCTGGTCGCGGATGGAAGCACCATGATGTTCACGCCACGCTCCTCAAGGACGTAACCCGGCGGCGGCGTTCGGTCGTGGGCCATCAGTCGCTCGCTGTTAGGCCGCACCACCGGGTTGCGCGCCACCACCCCGTCCACCAGACCATGTCCGTCCACGACCCTCAGATCCGGCAGGTAGTAGGACTGGATGCCCAGGGCGCCGGTCGCCGTCACGGCGTCCGCTGGAAACGCGCCCCGTTCCAGGTGGCGGTAGTCCGCCCATTCCTTCAGCTTGAGTTTGGCGGCCTCCCGGTGTTCCGCGAAGCGCAGTCCCACCAGTTGCCGCGTCATTCGGCCGCGAAGCTCGTTCGAGATCGAGGCGAGAACCCTCATGCCGGGTGCCGCCAGCAGCCAACCCGCGTTCTCTGGATTCACTTCCGGGTGGAACCGCTCCTGATAGTCGCCGATGCCAGCGCCCTGGAACAGCAGGTGGCCCTGCAGCGCACCGGCGTAGAAGAGTGTCGGTACGAACAGGACGACGGCACAGACGCCGGGAACCGGCCGCAGGTTCATGGCCCGCGCCGACCGGATCCGGCGCAGCAGGTCTGCCGCCGCGGAACCGAGATGAACGATCCCCGACGCCGCCGGAACCGCCAGCAGCGGCCAGTAGAAGTCCAGTGGCCGGTACTCGAAGTAGTCCCCGCCGAGCCGGAACACGTAGGCCATGTGCGGCAAGATGCATGCGAACGGTAGTGCGAGGCGAAGATCGCCGCGCTCCCGCCACGCGCGTCGCATGGCCACGACCGCCAGCGGCATCAGCAGATAGAGCCCGGTCTCTATCGCCGCGGCCCACAGGTAGTTGAAGCCGGACTCGTACCAGGGCCGAACGTGTTTGGCGTAGTAAGTGTTCGGCAGCCACTCGCCGTAGTAGCCGTACCGGAACAGGAACTGCGCCCCGACGAAGGCGACGAACGGCAGGATGAGCCAACCCAGCTCCCTGAGAGCGACCCGGGACCGTTCGGCAGCGAGGCTCCGCTGCACCACGAACCAGCCGAAGCAACAAGCTGCGATCAAGAGTCCCTCCGGCCGCGTGTACGCCGCTGCCACGAGGCTGAGCGAAACGCCCAGCAGCCCCCGGCGACTGTCGGAGCGGACGCTCAGGAACACGACCGCCAGCACGACGAAGAAAGTGAACTGCCGCGTCTCCAGTCCGCCGCCCGAAGTCCACACCGCAAAGGTGGCACTGGTGCACAGGAGGCCCAGCGCCATCCAGATCACGAGTCCGCGCCGCCGGAGTCCAGGGAGCAAGGCCGTCCACCAGGCGGTTGCCGCCAGCGTGCCGATCGTGCAAAGCACGGACAGCCAAGGCGCGACATGCTCGGGGCGCAGCCCGAAGACCTTCCAGAGGGCCGTCAGCTTGAGCACCCACAGGAGGTTCGTGTAGCCCTCCACCCGCTCTCCGGGATTGAAGACGAGGCCGCGTCCCTCCACCAGATTGCGGACGTACCGAAAGCTGATGAAGGCGTCGTCGCACAAGAACCAGGCCGCCGACGCCAGCCAAGCCAGCAGCACCAGCCAGAGCAAGTTGCCGCCGAGAAGCGCAAGCCTCCGCGCCATGACGTGCATGCTCCGTCGACGGCTTCGCAAACTGACCTCGCGAGAACTCCGCAGGATGCCGTGCGACCCTATCGATTCGTACGAACCAGAACCACTGCCGTTTTCGCGTCAATGCCGAAGTCAGATTCTCCCTGTGCAGAGTTCTGCCACGCCGACACCTCGGTTAGGCGACAAACCAAGCCGCGATTCCGCCCTCTGTGCCGACGAAACTGCCGCTACATCCGGTTCCAACCAGCCGTGCTTCTCCAGAATGCGGCGAGCCTTCGGGAATCGCTCCGTCGACCAGAACTCGAACACGCCATCGAGAATGCCGCGAGAAACAGTGTCCAGCCGCTCCACTAGAGCGAGAGTCTCCTCTAATTCCTCGCCAATCGACGAAATCAGACGTCGAGCCCGTAGCGCCGCATCGGACGAGCCTCCTGGAACCGACGCGACATCAACATCGAACCGCGCCAGAACGCCGCACTGAAGTTCCACTTCTTCCACCAGCCCGGCGAGCGACTTCAACACGCGCGCACCGACATCCGCCTCGATCGAACGCAAGGACGGATCGTCCGGCCCGGCATACAGCAGATTCAGTTTCTCGAAACAGGCGCCCTCGAGCGACCCACAGTAGAGGTCGAAGACCCGCCTCCCGGTTTCCTCGGCCAAGGGCCGCTCATTCGCCAAGAGCGCCACTGCAGCCTCAAAGCCGTCGGAAGGGGGACACGGCCCGGGCCGGCAGATGTCACGAGGCCCAAGCTCCGTCGTCGCTTCTGCCGTCAGAGCCAAGGCCACGCGCCGAACCCCGAGCGGGAGTACTCGGCCCTCGACCGGAAGACCGGACTCGCCGAGTTCATAGCGCGCTATGCCCATACCGAACAGGTTCCAAGGTGCCTCGACCCCAACCACCTCCGCCGGAAGACCTCGAGCCTCCCGGACCTTCACCCAGTTCGCCCAAGCCGCTGCACGCGTCTCTTCGGTGCCCCACTCCTTCTGCAAGAAGGCGAGGCCTTGAAGGAGTAGGCCGAGCACTTCATCGGAACCGATCGTGCCCGCACGCCGCCTTCGGTCGTACTCTTCCTCCAGGATCTCGGGCAAAGCCGCCTGGACCCGCCTCATCTGACTCGCGAACACGAGTGCCAAGCGCCTAGCCTCGTTCTCCGTCACGGATTCCGGCAACTCGGCGAGCAGTCCGTCGCCAGCTGCCCTGCTGCGTAGAGTCTCCATGGTCGGAATCCAGTCCTCAAAGTTGCCGAGCAAGCCCTGAAAGGCACCCTTCACGTCTTCTGCGGACCTGTGAGTTTCCGCCGCGAACTCGATCCTCTCCGGGCTTGGGTAGAGCGGGATCAAGAACACGACAAACTGGCTAACGGCCTCACGTGCTTCAGGACGGCCCCTCGCCAGAACTTCCGTAAACCACGCTGCAACGTCCACGTCCTCTCGAAAGAACGCTCCGACCGAATCGACCGGCCACTCGCCATCGAACGGACCGTAGAGCGCGGTCCCCAGCTCCCGCAAGGCCGCCTCCACGGTCGCCGCATCCTCGGATAGAACATCCCGGAGCACCCACTCGCTAGCCGCGGCACCTCCTGGCGAAGGCGTCATGGACGTCAACAGGACGACCATTATGACCTCACGTATCCATGCACGCCTGGGCACCCTCAGGCCAGCCCATGACCCCCGCCGCAGACTCCCTTCTATCGTTGGCCACATGAGTATCCTCCTTGGGGATGTTCGATGCACTCAAAGCGCCCTCTCTTGTTCTTTGGTGGAGTCAAGCACGCCAAGATCCGGGCCGGACTCTCTAATGTGTCGGCTGGCGGAGCCCAACTATACGCCGGTGTTCCTTCGATGTAGAGCTCGAAGGCAGGCATGCAGTCGTGGGCTATCTCGCCGTCGATGACCAGCCCCTCCGTGGCAGATGTCCGAAAGTCCAGTTCCACGCTGGCATTGATGTCCGGCGAGAACACAAGAGGATTTCCGCCCGCGAGTTCCAGGGCCAAGGCGGCCCCACCCGTCAAGGTTGTACTCCCCAACGTCCCGCTAAGCCGTTCCGCTCGGTGAAGACGATGACAGTCCCGTTCTTCGTCGTAGTCGTTGTCGTCGATAAGGCCATCAGCCAGAGTCGTTGCCTTGTGGAACAGTGTAGTCAGGCCCGCCCAGTAGGCCTCGCCCAGTAGCTGCAACGCGGACTCCTCAGAAGGCGGCACCAGAGCCAGCACCGCCTGAAGCCGGTAGGGATCAAGCGTCTTAACTGGATTCGTCGGCACGATTCGCGTCGGCGGACCCGCTGAGGGACCGCGATCGTCCCCACCGAAGATCATGGAAGCACCCCGACAAGTCGGCGACCGTACCGAGGGAACCCAGGCCGACGGAATGTAGGCCCGCAGGACGACGTCCAACCGTTCTGGCGGCCGAGACGGCGGTGGAGGTGGCGGCGGAGGCGGTGGAGGTGGCGGCGGTGGAGGTGGAGGCGGTGGTGATATCGGTTTGTCCGTAACGGTGATCTCGTCCTTGAAGACCAAGATGCCGTCCACACAGTCCTGATCCTCCGATAGCTCAGTGTCGTCGTCGCAGCTTAGCACCTCGGTCTCGCCTCCAAGGGCCGGGATCGGTCCGGACGGTCGATCCGGCACGACGTACCGATAGCAGGCGCCGCGAAACGCGAAGTGGCCCGCGGGGCAGTTGACTATCGCGGCGACGGTCCAGGTACCCGTTCCTCCGAAGAAAGGATACACCCGCACGCTGTGCGACCCGGTCCCCAGTTCGCCGCTCCAGTGGTCGTCCTTCGTTCCGCTGCGATTTGAGCAGACGGAGCCACTGACGGAACAGTCGATGTCCTGGTCCATGCCGGTCAGCGAGACGTTCACGGTCTGGCGAGACGCCAACGTGAACGAGTAGGTCCGCGCGGCACTCTTGGTTTCGCTCGCATACACAAGCCCGACCCGCGTCTCCAGTTTGCGTCGCACCGGCTTCTGCGGCGGCGGTGGTGGCGGTGGTGGCGGTGGTGGCGGTTTCGCCGCCGCGGCCACAACGACGGTGAACGTCACCGAAGCCCTCGCTTTGTCCCGGTCGGAGGCCGTGTACGTGCTCAGGTAGGTCGTGTCGACTGGCACGGTCGGGAGCGTTCCTCTCGCGCGCCGCGTCGACGGGGTGAACGCGATCCCCGGCGGAAGACCCGACACGCGGTAGCTGTAGGGCGATCTGCCGCCAGATGCCGCCGGGAACGCCGTGTCGATGACCCCGCCCGACGGCAGACGGAAGTCGGGAATGCTCGGCACGGACAAGGGCGGCGGCGCAGCTGCGGCAGCCACAACGACGGTGAACGTGACCGAAGCGGCGGCGCCGTTCCGGTCCGAGACGGCGTACGCGACCAGGTAAGTGGTGTCGACCCACACCGTCGGCAGCGTTCCTCTCGCACGCCGCGTCGACGGGAAGAACGTGATCCCCGGCGGCAGACCGGACACGCTGTAGCTGTAGGGCGGCCTGCCGCCCGACGCGGCCGGGAACACCGTGTCGATGGCCCCGCCCGACGGTAGACGGAAGTCGGGAATGCTCGGCAAAGAGAGCGGCGGCGGCGAAGGCGCCACGACCGTGGCAGTGAACGTGACGGAAGCGCGGGCGCCGTCACGGTCCGCGACGAAGTAGGAGACCGTGTAGGTCGTGTCGACCCAGACCGTCGGCAGCGTTCCTCTCGCACGCCGCGTCGACGGGAAGAACGTGATCCCCGGCGGCAGACCGGACACGCTGTAGCTGTAGGGCGACCTGCCGCCCGACGCGGCCGGGAACACCGTGTCGATGACCCCGCCGGGCGGTAGCCGAAAGTTGGGAATGCTCGGCAGGAACAGCGCCGGCCGTTCCGAGGCCCGTGCGGCCAGGGGCGCCACGGCGGCCAGAACGAGGAAGAAGGACAGTACTGGTGTGCCAAGGCGCTTCACGATCCTCGCCTCCCGAGGTCATGTGGACGTCGAGATAAGGGCGATTGTCTAAACAGAGAAAACGCTTGATTCGTGACTTGGTCGTCACCTAGACTCCGGAGACCTCCTGTGAAGCCGAAAAAAGTGTCGGCGAGCCGCCCCTTGGTGCGGAAGGCACCGTCAATCGCGTCCTGGACACTGAGATCCACCCGCTTCGGGACCCAGGAAGGCAGCCTCAGGAGAAGAGCGGGACTTGACAAGCGCGATTTCCTGGCAGACAATCGCCCTTATCTGCCCTGACTGCCGACGGCCCAAAACCCCGTCGTCCTGACCTAGGATCGGCCCTCGTTGCAAGCGGAGTCCCCGGCCGAACCCCTCCCGGACGATGGACAAGAGCGCCTACGCAGCCAACACCCGCAAGGCATACAGCCACGTCATCCAGCGCTTCAACGCGTTCCTGGGAGGCCGCGCTGCCGAGGACGCCACCATCGCGGCCTTTCTTGAGTCCGAGGCCGAACGCGGCCTCGCGCCCGCGTCCCTGTCGCTCGTCTCCGCGGCGATCGGGGCCCAGGCGCAGTCCGCCGGCGCGGACGATCCTCGGGGCCGGCTGACCTACCAGACCCTCGGACGCCTGAAGAGAACGCACAGCGCCCGCGGCGGGGGACAGGTTGCCGGGCTCAAGCGGGAGGACGTCGACGCAGTCGCGACGCTCGCGGCCACTGAAGGCACGACGGCCGGACTACGCGATGCCGCTCTTCTCCGCCTCGGTAGCGATTGCTTGCTGAGGATCAGCGAACTGGCAGCCGTTCATGTGAAGCACCTCAAGCGCGCGGAGGACGGGAGCGGCTGCCTGAAAGTGCCCCGGAGCAAGACGGACCAGGAAGGCGAAGGCCAAACGCTCTACGTCTGCAAGGCGACGATGGCGGCGATCGCCGCCTGGCGGGAGGCCTCCGGGATCGGGTCCGGGCCTCTGTTCCGCGGCGTCTCCAAAGGAGGAACCGTCGGCGAGGCGGCGCTGACCGAGAGCGGGATGCGGAAGATCATCCGCCGACGGGCCTGGGCGGCGGGTTTCCGGAGGCGCGTGAGCGGACATTCCCTCCGCGTGGGCAGCGCTCAGTCGCTCGTCGCCAGAGGCGCCTCGACCGCCGAACTCATGCAGGCCGGGAGATGGAAAGACCCCAAGACAGCCGCCCGCTATGCCGCCAATGAACTGGCGGCCAACGGCGCTGTCGCGAGGTTCTTCGAGGACGACCGCTGACAGCCCGACACGCGCCACACGTTCCCAGGGCAGGACGTGAGCCTTGCGGTTGAGCCAAGTCTCGGGGCGAAGCAGCAGGCGCAATCGCCGCCGCTTCGCGGCGCACTTTTCTGGCCGCCTCCGGCGGCAGCGGGTCAGAGGACCCGCGCACCCAGTGGCCGCTAGTTCGAGTCGCCGTTGCCGGCGGTCCAGCTCGGCAGGGAGGCCGGGTCGATCCCCAAGGAGGCGAGCGCGCCGGACCAGGCGTCGACCGGGTCGCCGGAGAAGACGATGGACTCCTCGACCGGCACCGTCAGCCAGTCGCTGCGGCCGACCTCCTGCATCAACTGGCCCGGCGCCCAGCCGGCGTGGCCCAGGAGCAGCCTCATCCGGTCCGGCGCGCTGCGGGCGAGCGTGCGCAGCGCGAGGATGTTCTGTGTGGCGCCGACGCCTGGAGCGATCTCGGCGATGCCGTCCCGCTCCAGGCCGGTCATGCCGTCGAGCGACAGCAAGACCGTGCCGACCTCGGGCTGCACCGGACCGCCGACGTAGGCCGTCGCTTCCGAGCGGCCGGACCACTCGATGTCCAGCTCCCGCAGGACCTCGTCGACCTTGAGCTGGCTCGGCCGGTTGACGACGAAACCCAGGCTGCCCCCCTCGCCGCCGTCCTCGTGCGCGGCAAGCAGTACGACCGCCCGGAAGAAGAACGGATCGAGCACCTGGGGCATGGCGACCAGCAGAGTCGGCGTCTCGAAATCGTCCAGCCCGGACATGGGCGCGACTCTACACGCGGCCGGATGGCCGGCGCACCGACAGCGCCGACCGCCGCGGCGCTTTGGGTAGTCTCCGGGTTGCATGGAACGGGCCGCCGGAAGCGGGCCGGCCTGCGGCCGGCGAATCTCCCGGGCCGCCTGCGGCGGCAGCGGGTCGGAAGACCCGCGCACCCAGCGGACGGCCAGCTCCACAAGCGACACTTGAATCACGAAGAACGAGCCAGACATGATGAACAGCTTCGGCGCGATCAAGACGATGTCCGCCTCCGGCCGATCCTTCCGGATCGCCCACCTGCCGACCCTTGGCGACGCCGGCCTGCCGGTGGAGCGCCTGCCGTACGCCCTGAAGATCCTGCTGGAGAACCTGCTCCGGCGGGAGGACGGCCGCGTCGTTCCGGCCGCGGACATCGAGGCCGTGGCGCGCTGGGAACCTCGGGCGGAACCGAACGTCGAGATCGCCTTCATGCCCGGCCGGGTGCTGCTCCAGGACTTCACCGGCGTCCCCGCGGTGGCCGACCTGGCCGCCATGCGGGACGCCATGGCGGCGATGGGCAGCGACGCCGCGAAGATCAATCCGCTGCAGCCGGCGGAGCTCGTGATCGACCACTCGGTCCAGGTGGACGAGTACGGTTCGGCGGCCGCGCTCCTGATCAACGCGGAACGCGAGTTCGAGCGCAACGAGGAGCGCTACCTGTTCCTGCGCTGGGGCCAGACCGCGTTCGAGAACTTCCGCGTCGTGCCTCCGGCGACCGGCATCGTCCACCAGGTCAACCTGGAGTACCTGGCGCGCGGCGTCATGCACTCGCCGAACGGCCACGCCGAGCCGCCCTTCGCCTATCCCGACACCCTGGTGGGCACCGACTCCCACACGACGATGATCAACGGCCTGGGCGTCCTGGGCTGGGGCGTGGGCGGCATCGAGGCGGAGGCGGCCATGCTCGGCCAGCCGATCGCCATGCTGGTGCCCCAGGTCGTCGGCTTCCGCCTGGTGGGCGCCCTGCCGGAGGGCACGACCGCCACCGACCTCGTGCTGCGGGTCACCGAGATGCTCCGCAACCACGGCGTCGTCGGCAAGTTCGTCGAGTTCTTCGGCCCCGGGCTCGCCGAGCTCCGGCTCGCCGACCGGGCGACGATCGCGAACATGGCGCCGGAGTACGGCGCCACCTGCGGCATCTTCCCGATCGACCGCGCCGCCATCGACTACCTCCGGTTCACCGGGCGCAGCGAGGCGCAGGTGGAACTGGTCGAGGCCTACTGCCGCGAGCAGGGGCTCTTCCACGGTCCGGACGCGCCCGAGGCCGAGTACAGCGACACGCTGGAGCTCGACCTGGCGACCGTCGAGCCGTCGCTGGCCGGACCGCGGCGGCCCCAGGACCGGGTGCCGCTGTCCGGCGTGAAGGAGTCCTTCCTCGGCCAGTTGCCGCAACTCTCGCCCCGCGGCGGCCTGCCGGTGCTCGACGGCGACGACGGCGCCGGCGCGGACGACGAGGCCCCGGCGGCGGACGAGACCGGCGACGCCGGCGAGCGGCCCGAAGTCG
Organism: Thermoanaerobaculia bacterium; assembly: GCA_963666565.1. Taxonomy (GTDB): domain Bacteria; phylum Acidobacteriota; class Thermoanaerobaculia; order Multivoradales; family Multivoraceae; genus Multivorans. Next base: position 419,940 of record OY762911.1, read on the forward strand.
TGGACGGTTCCGTCGTCATCGCCGCGATCACGAGCTGCACGAACACCTCGAACCCGTCCGTCATGCTGGCCGCCGGGCTGCTGGCGAAGAAGGCCGTCGAGGCCGGACTGCGGACCCGGCCGTGGGTGAAGACGAGCCTGGCGCCCGGCTCCAAGGTCGTCACCGACTACCTGGCCGAGGCCGGCCTGACCGCCTACCTGGAGCAGCTCGGCTTCCACACGGTGGGCTACGGCTGCACGACCTGCATCGGCAACAGCGGCCCGCTGCCTCCCGCGACCTCGGCCGCGATCGCCGAGGGCGAGCTGGTCGCCGTCTCCGTCCTCTCCGGCAACCGCAACTTCGAGGGCCGGATCTCGAGCGAAGTGCGCGCCAACTACCTCGCCTCGCCGCCCCTGGTGGTGGCATACGCGCTGGCCGGGCGCATCGACATCGACCTCCACGGGGAGCCCCTGGCCGACGGTCCGGACGGTCCCGTCTACCTGCGCGACATCTGGCCCGCCCAGAGCGACATCCAGGCCGCGCTCGAGACCTCGCTGCGGCCGGAGATGTTCAAGCGCCAGTACTCCGACGTCTTCGCGGGCAGCGAGGCGTGGCAGGCGCTCGACGTGCCCGCCGGACAGACCTTCGCCTGGCGGGAGGATTCGACGTACGTCAAGCAACCGCCCTTCTTCGTCGACATGCCGCGCCGACCTGCGCCGGTCCAGGACATCGCCGGCGCCCGGGTGCTGGCCCTGCTCGGCGACACGGTGACGACGGACCACATCTCGCCGGCCGGCCCGATCAGCCCGGACAGCCCGGCCGCCGACTACCTGCGCGGCCTCGGCGTCGAGCAGGCGCAGTTCAACTCCTACGGCGCCCGCCGCGGCAACCACGAGGTGATGATGCGGGGCACGTTCGCCAACGTCCGCCTCCGCAACCGACTGGTGCCGGGAGTCGAGGGCGGCTACACCGTGCTCCTGCCGGAGGGCGAACAGATGTCGATCTTCGACGCGGCGATGGCCTACCGCGACCGCGGCGTCCCCCAGATCGTCCTGGCCGGCGTCGAGTACGGCACGGGTTCCTCGCGCGACTGGGCGGCCAAGGGGTCCCGGCTGCTCGGCGTGAGCGCCGTCATCGCCAAGGGCTACGAACGGATCCACCGCAGCAACCTGGTGGGGATGGGGGTCGCGCCGCTCGAGTTCCTGGAGGGCGAAGGCGCCGCCGAACTGGGGCTGACGGGCTTCGAGGAGTACGCCATCGAGGGGCTTGCCGCCGGGCTCGCGGGGGACTTCGAACCCGGCCTGGAGGTCACCGTCCGGGCCGCGGGCGACGACGGCGAGATCGCCTTCCGCGCCCGCGTCCGCCTCGACACGCCCCAGGAGGCGGAGTATTACCGGCATGCGGGCATCCTCCAGTACGTGCTGCGGCAGCTTCTTGACGACGACGCCTGATCGACGCCTCCAGATCGACCCGGTCGCCGCCCTGCCGGCGCGCGAGCGGCTCAAGATCAACGAGATCTTCTACTCGATCCAGGGGGAATCGACCTTCGCGGGCCGCCCCTGCGTGCTGGTCCGGTTGACCGGCTGCCAGATGCGCTGTACCTGGTGCGACTCGGAGTACGCCTTCCACGAAGGCGACTGGATGCGGGTCGACGAGATCGTCGACCGGGTGCTCTCGTACGGTTGTCCGCTGGCGGAGGTCACCGGCGGCGAACCGCTGCTGCAGCCCGGCGTCCACACGCTGATGAGCGGGCTGTGCGACCGTGGCCTCGAGGTGCTGCTGGAGACCGGCGGCGGACTCGACATCTCGGGCGTCGACCCGCGCGTGAGACGCATCGTCGACCTGAAGTGCCCGGCCAGCGGCGAGGCCGCGAACAACCGGTGGGCCAACCTCCACTGCCTGCGAGCGACGGACGAGGTGAAGCTCGTCGTTCAGGACCGCGGCGACTACGAGTGGGCGCGGGACGCGATCCGGGAGCACCGGATCGACGAGAGCTGCACCGTTCATCTGTCGCCCGTCTGGGGCGCCCTGGCGCCCGCCGAACTCGCCTCGTGGGTGCTCGAGGACCGGCTGCCGGCGCGGGTGTCGCTGCAGCTTCACAAGACTCTATGGGGCTCCCAGGAGAGGGGTGTCTGAACGGGACGGCGGGCGCCCCACGGGCCTTCGCCGGACTGCTACACTCCGCGCCGAATACGGCCCAGGAAGACACGGATGCCGGAAAGGCAGAACGCCGGGAGAAAGAAGGGGTGAGACAGTCAAGATGAAAGCGGCCAAGCTGACCTACGAGGATCAGGAGTACGAGTTCCCCCTTATCGTCGGCTCCGAGGGCGAAGTGGCGATCCAGAGCCACGCGCTTCGGAGCCTGACCGGCGCCATCACCCTCGATCCCGGCTACGGGAACACGGGCTCCTGCCGCAGCGCGATCACCTTCATCGACGGCGAGTGGGGAATCCTCCGCTACCGCGGCTACCCCATCGAACAACTCGCGGAAGAGGCGTCCTTCGTCGAGGTCTGCTACCTGCTGATCTACGGCGAGCTCCCGAACGAGGAAGAGCTGGACGACTTCCGCAACAAGCTGCGGCGGCACACGCTGATCCACGAGGACATGAAGAAGTTCTTCGAGGCGTACCCGCCGACGGCGCATCCGATGGCGATCCTGTCCTCGATGATCTCGTCGCTGGCCACCTTCTACTCCGAGGACGAGCCCGTCGACCGGCACGTGGTGCGGCTGCTCGCCAAGCTGCCGACGATCGCCTCGTTCTCCTACAAGAAGTCGATCGGCCAGCCCTTCGTCTACCCGCAGAACGGCCTGGGCTACGCCGAGAACTTCCTGAACATGATGTTCTCCGTGCCGTGCGAGGCGTACGAGCCGCCGCCGGTCCTGGCCCGGGCACTGAACATGCTGCTCATCCTGCACGCCGACCACGAGCAGAACTGCTCCACCTCGACGGTGCGCATGGTCGGCAGTTCCGGCGCCAGCCTGTTCGCGGCGATCTCGGCCGGCATCGACGCCCTGTCGGGCCCGCTTCACGGCGGAGCGAACCAGCAGGTGATCGAGATGCTGGAGGCCATCCGCGACAGCGGCGACGACTTCAGCCGGTTCGTCGACCGCGCCAAGGACCGGGACGACTCCTTCCGCCTGATGGGCTTCGGCCACCGCGTCTACAAGAACTTCGACCCGCGGGCCAGCATCCTGAAGGGCGCCGCGGACCAGGTCCTCGCCGAACTCGGCGTGGACGATCCGCTGCTGGCGATCGCCAAGAGTCTGGAAGAGGTCGCGCTCCAGGACGACTACTTCGTCGATCGCAAGCTCTACCCGAACGTCGACTTCTACAGCGGCATCATCTACCGCGCCATGGGCCTGCCGACGAACATGTTCACCGTCATGTTCGCACTCGGCCGGCTGCCCGGCTGGCTGGCTCACTGGAAGGAGATGAGCGGCGACCCGGACAACCGGATCAACCGGCCGCGGCAGATCTACACCGGGGCGGAGGCGCGGGACTACAAGGCGCTGGCGGACCGGTAGAGGCGGCAGAGCGGTCGCCGCTTCGTCACCGGCGGAGCCGGCCTTCGGCCGGCGCGTGTTCTTCGGCCGGCTACGCCGGCAAGCGGGTCGGAAGACCCGCGCACCCAGCAGCGGGTTAGAGGACCCTCGCACCCGGCAGCGGGTCGGAAGACCCGCGCACCGACAAGGCTACGAGCGGAGTTCCGGGCGGGTCGGCTTGGCCGGCACGTGGCCCCGGCGGTAGACCAGGATCGTGCGGTCGAAGGTGATCACGGGCTTGCCGTCCTGGTTGTAGCCGACGGTCCGGAAGCCGACGATCCCCTGGTGCGGCCGCGAGTTCGACTCGCGCACGGAGAGCACCTCGCTCCGGGCGTAGAGGGTGTCGCCCTCGAACACCGGGTTGGGCAGGCGCACCCGGTCCCAGCCCAGGTTGACCGCGTTCTGCGACAGGTCGGCGACGGTCAGGGCCGTCACCAGGGAGAGGGTGAAGCAGGAGTTGACCAGGGGCCGGCCCCACTCCGTCTGTCCCGCGTACTCCCGGTCGAAGTGGATCGGGTTCGGGTTCAGGGTGATCATCGTCAGCCAGACGTTGTCGCCCTCGGTGACCGTCCGGCCCAGCGCGTGCTCGAACACCTGGCCGACGGCGAAGTCCTCGAAGACCCTGCCCGCGCCATCGGCCGGCGGACCCGTGTGCGTGTTCGCGTCACTCATCTCGACGCCCTGCCTTCGAGTTCGAGGAGTCCTCGGCTGCTTCAACCGGCCTGCCGGCGCCGTCACCTACGTTGTCGTCGCTCATGCCCTGAGTATCGCTCCCTTCCGTTCCAGTTCGAGGATGCCCGAGACGTCCAGGCCGAGTTCGGCGAGGACCTCCTCGGTGTGCTCGCCCATCCGCGGTTCGCGCCGGCGCAGCGTTCCCGGCGTGCGCTCCAGCCGCGGCGCCGGCGCGACGTGGATCTCGCCGTCCGGCCCCACGGGAAAGGCGCCGCGCTCCGCGTTGTGGGCGTGCCGGGGCGCCTCGTCGAGGTCGAGCACCGGCGACACGCAGGCGTCGAGTTCGGTGAACACGTCGGCCCACTCGTCCCGCGTGCGGGTCAGGAAGGCGCGGCGAAAGGCCTCGATGTGCTCCGGCCAGCGCTCCTCGTTCATCTGCTCGTCCGCCACGTCGACTCCGGTCCCCTCGCACAGCGCCGCGAAGAACCGCGGCTCGATGGCGCCGACCGAGACGTAGCCGCCGCACTTGCACTCGTAGCACCGGTAGAACGCGGCGCCGCCTCCCAGCAGGCCGACCCCCGGCGTCGAGCGGGCGCCCTTCTGGGCGAAGTGGACCGCCATCAGGGAGGCCGCCCCGTCGATCATCGCGGCGTCGATGTACTGGCCGCGGCCGGACCGCTCCCGCTCGAACAGGGCGCAGAGGATGCCGAAGGCCGCCATCAGCCCGCCGCCGCCGAAGTCGGCGACCAGGTTGAGCGGCGGCAGGGGAGGATCGCTGCCGTTGCCGATCTGCGACAGTACGCCGGCGAGGGCGATGTAGTTCACGTCGTGGCCGGCGGCCCGCGACATCGGCCCGGTCTGCCCGTAGCCGGTCAGGGAGCAGTAGACCAGGCGCTCGTTCAGCGAGGACAGCGCGGGGTAGTCGCAGCCGAGCCGCGCGCAGACGCCGGGCCGGTTGCCCTCGAGGAAGACGTCCGCGCTCCGGGCCAACTCGTGGAGGACCCGCTGGCCGCCGGCGGTCTTCAGGTTGAGCGCGATGCTGCGCTTGTTGCGCGAGAGCATGTCGCCCGAGCGGACCGGGCCGCCCACCGCGTTGTCGACCCGCAGGACGTCGGCGCCCATGTCGGCGAGCAGCATGGAGCAGTAGGGGCCCGGCGCCAGCCGCGACAGGTCGAGAACCCGCAATCCGTCGAGCGCGCCCACGGGGGCGGAGCCTACAGCAGCCGGCGGCGGCCCCGGCCGTCGCGGAAACGCGGCGCCGGCGGCGGCCGTCGCGCGAGGCATCCCAGCGGGAGGACGGCGGCCGCCCGCGGGATGACGGCGGCGCCGGCGGCCGCCGCGGGCCGCGTTGATACCCTGCCCAAATGGAAGCGCCGGCCCCGGCCACCGTTCTGCCGCGCTCCAAGCATCCGATCGTCTCTCGCCGGCTCTCGGGCGGCGCCCGGAAGGTGCTGCGCCGGCTCGGCCAGAACGGCAGGAACGCCTGCCTCGTCGGCGGCAGCGTGCGCGACCTGATGCTGGGCAGGCGGCCGAAGGACTACGACATCGTCACCGACGCGCGGCCCGAGGAAGTGCGACGGCTGTTCAGGAACTCGCGGATCATCGGCCGCCGCTTCCGCCTCGTCCACGTCCTGTTCGCCGGCGAGGTGGTCGAGGTCTCGACCTTCCGGGGCGCGCCCGACCCGGACCGCCAGCGGCGATCCCCGGGCGAACTGCTCGTGACCAGCGACAACACCTACGGCACTCCCCGGCAGGACGCGTTCCGACGCGACTTCACCGTCAACGCGCTGCTCTACCGCGCCTCGGACGGGGCGATCGTCGACTACGTCGGCGGCATCCGCGACCTGGAGCGCGGCTGCCTGCGGGTGATCGGCGATCCGAACGTGCGCTACCGCGAGGATCCGGTCCGCATGCTGCGGGCCTGCGAGTTCGCCGCCCGGCTGGACTTCGAGATCGAGGAGAAGACGCTCGGCGCGGCCCTGGCGCACCGGCGCGACATGGAGAAGGCCTCCCCGCACCGGCTGATCGAGGAGCTGCTCCAACTGCTCGCGAGCGGCCGCGCCGCCGCGGCCTTCGACTGGATGGGACGCTGCGGACTGCTGCCGGTCATCCTTCCCGAGGTCGACGAAGTGCGGAGATCGCCGGGCGAAGCGAGCGGCTTCTCGGAACTGGCCCGTCTGCTCGACGAACGGGTGCGGAAAGGCCCGGGGGTCTCGCCCGCGGTGCTGCTCTCGTCCCTGCTGCTGCCGCGGATCGTGGTCGGCAGGGACCGCCTGGAGGCCGGCGGGGCCAGAGTGCATCGGCACCGCCTGCAGCGACTCGTCGACGACGTGGTGGCCGACTTCGGCGAGCGTTTCGCCCTCTCGGCGGCGCGCCGCATGAAGATGAAGCGGGCCATCGAGACGTTTCAGCGGCTGTGCGAAGCGCCGCGGAGTTCGAGGACGGTGCAGAGTCTCGTCCGGCGCGAGGCCTTCGGGCCGGCGCTGGAGCTCTTCGGCCTGCTGTCGGCCGCCACGGGGAGCGGGGTCGAGGCGCTGGAGGATTGGCGGCGGCACGCGGGGGCTGCGCCGCCGGGGGCGGCGGAAGGCGCCGCCGAGCCGCGGCGACGCCGGCGGCGACGGGGCCGGCGGCGACGGCGTCACCTGTAGGAGTCGGCGGGTGTACCTGGCCGCCTGCGGCGGCAGCGGGTCGGAAGACCCGCGCACCCGGCAGCGGGTCGGAAGACCCGCGCACCCGGCAGCGGGTCGGAAGACCCGCGCACCCGGCAGTGGGTCGGAAGACCCGCGTACCCGGCGGGCGGCGGTTCGGCGCGGGCGTCAGCCGGTCAGGCGGAACCAGCGGGCGAAGATTCGCCGGGCCAGGGGCGTGAACCGGGTCGCGCGCCACCGGTTCGCGGCCTTCTTCAGCACCTCGGCTCGGGTGGGGTACGGCAGGATGGTGGAGGCGAACCGGGAGAGGCCGATCCGGTGGGTAACGGCCAGCGAGAGCGGCGCGACCAGATCGCCGGCGCCCTCGGCGACCGCGGTGGCGCCGAGAATCCGGTCGCTTCCCTTCCGCAACAGCACCCGGAGGAGACCCTCGTCCTCGCCGTCGAGCATGGCGCGGTGGTTCTCGCCGAGCGGCACGTCGATCGTGTCGACGGCGACGCCCCGCTCTTCCGCCTCGGCGCGGTCCAGGCCGACGTGCGCCACCTCCGGCGACGTGTAGGTACACCGCGGCACGACCAGACGGTCGGCCCGCGCCGTCGGCAGGAACAGGGCGTTCTGGATCACGACGCCGGCATGGGCGTCGGCCCGGTGGGTGAACCGGGGTCCGGGCGTCACGTCGCCGGCCGCGAAGATGCGGGGGTTCGTCGTCCGCAGCTTCGCGTCGACCTGGACGCCGGCGGCGCCGGACCGGACGCCGATCCCGGAGAGGCCCAGGCCCTCGACGTTCGGCGTCCTGCCGGCGGCGACCAGGAGTTCGTCGCAAAGCGTCTCGCGGCGCTCGCCGTCGGCGCCGACGTGGACCAGCCGGATGGCGCCGGCGTCCGGCGCCGCTTCCTCGATCCGGGCGCCGAGCGCCAGCTCGACGCCGTCGCGCCGGAGCGCCCGTTCGACCAGGGCGGCGGCGTCCGGATCCTCCCGCGGCAGGATCCGGGGCAGCGCCTCGACCGCCGTGACGCGGCTGCCGAGCCGGGCGAACGCCTGGGACAGCTCGCAACCGATCGGGCCGGCGCCGACGACGGCCAGCCGTTCGGGCCGGTCGGTCAGGGTGAACACGGTCTCGTTCGTCAGGTAGCCGCAACGCTCGAGACCCGGAATCGGGGGCGCCGCGGGACGAGCGCCGGTGGCGATCACGGCCCGGCGGAAGCGCAGCTCCCGGTCGCCGGCGGGGCCGGTCACGGAGACCGCGCGATCGGAGAGGAAACGCCCCTCCCCCAGGTAGACGTCGACGCCGGCGTCCCGGAACCGCTCGGCGCTGTCGTCCCCGCTTATCGCCGCGCGCACGCGGCGCATCCGCTCCATCGCGGCGCCGAAGTCGCCCGCGCGCTCGAAGGCGGGCGCGCCGAACGCGGCGCCGGCCCGCCCGGCGCTCCACCGCCGCGCGGCGGCGATGACCCCCTTGGACGGCACGCAGCCGAAGTTCAGGCAGTCGCCGCCCATCAGCCGGCGTTCGACCAGCGCCACCCGCGCGCCCAGGCCGGCCGCCACGATGGACGTGACGAGGCCGGCGCTGCCGGCGCCGATCACGACCAGGTGGTAGCGGGCGGACGGCTCGGGATTCGTCCAGTCCGCCGGCGCCACCCGGGCGGTCAGCGCCCGGTCGTGGCGATCTTCCGCCAGCATCTCCGGTCTAGCCGGCATGGTTCACCGGGTTCCCCGCCGAGAGCCTCGAAGCGCCGCCGTTCATTCGCCGACCTCCTCCCTGAGCGCCCGCCGGGCGATCCTGACGATGATGGCGGTCGCCGCAACGGTGGCGATCAGCCCGAGGCCCAAGAGCGCATGGTCGCCCCAGCCCCGCTCCTCGCCGACGCCGGCCGCGATCTCGGCCACGTCGCCGATCACTCTGCCGGTGTAGACGTAGAGCAGCGTCGCGGGAAGCATGCCGACGAAGGCGCGGACGTAGTCGCGGAGCTTCACCTGCGTCAGTCCCAGAGCGTAGTTCAGCAGCACGAACGGAACGACGGGCGTGAGACGCAGCAGCAGGACGATCCTGAACCCCTCGCGGCCCACCGCCCGGTCGATGGCGGCGAACCGCGGTTCCGCGGCGACGCGCTTCTCGATCGCCCCGCGGACCAGGTACCTGGACGCCAGGAAGGCCGCCGTCGCCCCCAAGGAGGCGCCGGCGAACACGAACGCCGTGCCCTCGGCGAGACCGAAGATCGCGCCGCCGGCGAACGTGAGCAGCGAACCGGGAATGAAGGCGACGGTCGCCACGACGTAGCCGAGCACGAACACGACCGGTCCCCACACGCCGAGTCCGTCCACCCAGGCGGAGAACTCCGGCAGGTAGCCGGCGACGCGCCGGCCGAACAGCAGCAGCGCGGCGACCCCCAGGACGACGACCGCCGCCTGAACCGCAAGCCGCGCCTTCGAGGCCCTTGCCGGCCCGCCGCCGGCGACGCTGCCGTCGGGCGGGGCGACCCGACCCTCGGTTCCGCTCATCGGGAGCTCCCTTCCCCGCACTGGTGCTCGGCGCCCGCGAGATCGAACACGGTCTTGACCGGCGTGTACGTCTCGCCCGGGAGTTCGACGAACCGCGTCTCCCACCCCGCCATCGAGCCGTTCCACAGACCGGGACGCTCCAGCGCGAGGAGGGGCCTGCCGCCGTGGCTCTTGCGGACGAGGAAGCTGGCGGCGTGGTCGACGTAGTCCTCCAGCCGGTACGGTTCGCCCCCCGGCCGGAGCACCGCGCACACCATGAACACCGGGTTGAAGTGGGTGGACCGGGCCAGGATCGCCGCCTGCTCCGGATCGTCCAGGTCCATCTGGACCGTCTCCACGATCTGCAGGCTGGCCTCGCCCGCCTCGTCCCGCACCCGGAAGGGACCGCCGCCGGCCGTGCCCAGGGTCGGCACGACGCCGCAGACCCGGGACGGCCGGTCCGCCTCCCGGGCGAGTTCCCGGGCCATCCCGGCGAGGATCCGGAATGCCCTGACCGCCGGTCCCTGGAACGGTTCCGGCTGCACGTTGTCGATGTTCTTCATCGCGACGAGCCCGAAGCCGCGGTCGGCCAAGGCCTGGACGTTGCGAAGCAGCGCGCCGTGTCCGCCGGGACGGAACAGCAGGGGCGCCGCCGGGTCGTCCGCGAGCCGGAACGGCCGGCCCCGCTCGTCGAGGGCGATGCTGTCGGTGGCCGGCGACTGGTGGGAGAGCGCGACCTCGAAGCGGCATCCGCGGCGCCGCTCCAACGCCGGCTGCAGCTCCTCCAGCCGCGCCTCGAACGCCGGGCGGCGGCTCGAAGCGACCGAGAAGTGAACGGCCGTCGATCCGCCCTCGCCGAGGACGCCGGCCGCCTCGACCAGGTGCTCTTCGAGCGCCGTGCGCACCTCGCCGCCGGGATAGCGGTGGAACGGGATGAGGGCTTTCGGCGTGTCGCCGTAGCGTTCCAGGATCTCCGTCACGCCGGCGTCGAAGGGCAGATGCGGCCGCGCGCGCTCGAAGCGGCCGAGAACCGCCGCGGCCGCTTCGCCTCCGGCGGCGGCCGCCTCGAGCTCGGCGAAGAGCCGGGAGGCCGCCCCGGAAGCCGGCACGAACCGGACGAGGTCTCCGGACCGCGCCGCGGAGCGCCCGGCCTCGGCGAGCCGGTCCGCCTCCGGCCCGGCCGGCAGGGGATCGATGCCGTCCCCGAGCAGCGCCGGCCGTGCCAGCCTGGCCTTCGGCGGCGGGTCGCGCAGGATGGCGAGCTGCCGCCGGGCCTCCTCCACGCCGATGCCGTGCGCTTCGAGCCGGTCGCGGTCGGCCGCGCTCAGGCCGCCCTCGCCTGCGGTCGGCGGCCTCATCCCTCGCGGCGGAACGCCGGCAACCGGTCGAGGCAGTCCGCGACCGTCGGCGCCACGCGATCCCGGTCGGAGAGCACGGGTTCGTCGACCGGCCAGTCGATGCCGATCCGCGGGTCGTTCCAGGCGATCGCGAGTTCGTCGTCGCCGTCGTAGTACGCGTCGCACTTGTACTGCACCTCGGCGGCGTCGCTGAGCACGCAGAAGCCGTGGGCGAATCCGCGCGGGACATAGAGCTGGCGGAAGTTCTCCTCCGAGAGCCGGCAGCCGGTCCACTCCAGGAAGGACGGCGAGCCCCGCCGCACGTCGACCGCCACGTCGAAGACCTCGCCGCGGGTCACGCGGACGAGCTTGGTCTGCTCCCGGCGGCACTGGATATGGAGCCCCCGGACCGTGTCGCGGCCCGATCGGGAGTGGTTGTCCTGGACCCAGGGCCGGCCCATGCCGCCTTCCGCGAACGTCGCCGCGTTGTAGCTCTCCAGAAAGAAGCCGCGGCCGTCGCGATGAACCACCGGCTCGACGACCAGGACCCCGGACAGCCCGGTGACCCGGACCCTGGGCGGCGCGCTCACCGGCCCTCCTCCAGCACCAGGTTCAGGTAGCGGCCGTACGCGTCGTTCGTCCCCGCCGCCAGCCGCCGAAGCTGCTCGGCGTCGATGTAGCCCATGCGGTAGGCGACCTCTTCCAGGCAGGCCACCTTCAGGCCCTGCCGCTCCTCGAGCGCCTGGATGAAGTTGCCGGCCTGCAGCAGCGCCTCGTGGGTTCCCGTGTCGAGCCAGGCGACGCCACGGCCAAGGAGCTCGACCCGCAACGTCCCCTCCTCCAGGTAGATCCGGTTGAGATCGGTGATCTCCAGTTCGCCGCGGGCCGACGGACGGAGCGTCCGCGCCAGCTCGACGACGCGGTCGTCGTAGAAGTAGAGGCCCGGCACCGCGTACGGCGACTTCGGCGCCGGCGGCTTCTCCTCCAGGCCGACCACCCTCCGCTCCTCGTCGAAGGCGACGACGCCGTAGCGCTCCGGATCCCGGACCCGGTAGCCGAAGATCGTCGCGCCGGGCGACGACAGGTGGCGCGCCGCGGCCCGTTGCAGGACATCCGCCAGCCCGTGGCCATGGAAGATGTTGTCGCCCAGGGCCAGCGCCGCCCGGCCGCCGCGCAGGTGTTCCGCCCCGATCAGGAACGCCTGGGCGATGCCCTCCGGCGCCTCCTGGACGGCGTAGGAGAGGGAGATGCCGAGGTCACCGCCGTCGCCGAGCAGGCGCCGGAACGCGGCCTGGTCGTGCGGCGTCGTGACGATGAGGATCTCCCGCACCCCCGCGATCATCAGGCTGGACAGCGGGTAGTGGATCATCGGCTGGTCGTAGACGGGCAGCAACTGCTTGCTGACCGCCCGCGTCACCGGGTGCAGCCGGGTGCCGGCCCCGCCCGCGAGCAGGATGCCGCGAAGCGGAGTCATGTCGCCGCCGTCAGCCGCGGCCGGACGCCTCGCCGCCGCCGCTCGGCGCCGCCCGCGACCGCCTCGCACCATTCGCTGTGGCCGAGATACCAGCGCACCGTCTCGCGCAGGCCCGACTCGAACTCGCGCCGCGGCGCCCAGTCGAGCTCCGCCCGCGCCCTGGCGGCGTCGATCGCGTAGCGCAGGTCGTGGCCCGGCCGGTCTTCGACGAAGGTCACGAGTTCCCGGTAGCTTCCCAGCCCCTTCGCCGCCAGCGCGGGGTTCTCCGCGGCCGGGAACTCCTCCTCGAGCGCGGAACAGACCGCCTCGACGACCTCCAGATTCGTTCGTTCGGCGTCGCCGCCGAGGTTGTAGCTCTCGCCCGGCCGTCCCGAGCGGAGCACCCGGAGCAGTCCTTCGCAGTGGTCGTCCACGTGCAGCCAGTCGCGGACGTTGGCGCCCTCGCCGTACACCGGCAGCGGCCGCCCGGCGGCGGCGTTCAGGATCATCACCGGGATCAGCTTCTCGGGGAACTGGTAGGGACCGTAGTTGTTCGAGCAGTTCGTCACGATCGCCGGCAGGCCGTAGGTGCGGCCCCAGGCCCGCACCAGGTGATCCGCGGCGGCCTTGGAGGCCGAGTAGGGCGAACTCGGGTCGTACGGCGTGTCCTCCCGGAACCGTCCGTCGTCGCCGAGGCTTCCGAACACCTCGTCGGTCGAGACGTGGATGAACCGGAAGCCGGCGCGCTCCCGCTCCGGCCGCCGGCCGAGGTCGACGCGGGCCGCCTCGAGCAGCTCGAAGGCGCCGAGGACGTTCGTCCGGACGAAGGCGCCGGGACCGTCGATCGAGCGGTCCACGTGGCTCTCGGCCGCGAAGTTGAGGACCGCCGTCGGCCGGTGCTCGGCGAACGCCCGCCGCACCGCCTCGCGGTCGGCGATGTCCCCGAGCGCGAAGGCGTAGCGGGGATCGTCCGCCACCCGCTCCAGGTTGCGCGGGCTGCCGGCGTAGGTCAGCTTGTCGAACACGACGACCCGGCGGTCCGGACCGCGAGCGTCGGCCAACGCCGCGGCGGCGAAGTTGCTGCCGATGAAACCGGCGCCGCCGGTAACGAGGAGGGTCTCGGTCGCAGCCAATGGAAACGTCCGGCCCCGGTCACCAGGCGGCCGGAGCTTCCGGCAGGACGGCCGCCGCGGCCTCCAGCACCTTGCCGTGCAGGAGGCCGTTGGTGGCCACGACCCCGCGATTCCGGTCCAGGGTCCGGCCCAGGCGGAAGTCGAGCTCCCGGCCGTGGGCGTCGGTCACGGCGCCGCCGGCTTCCGTCACGACGATGGACCCCGCGGCGTGATCCCAGATCTTCTCGCGGTAGGCCGCGGCCGAGGGCAGGCGGAGGTAGATCGAGGCGTCGCCCCGGGCGATCGCCGCGTACTTGCACTGGCTGTCCATCCGCACCGGCGCGGCCGTCACCCCGAGCCGCTCGGCCATCCCGGCGTGTCCGCCCCGGTCCGAGTGCATCGACTCCGCCGACTCGCAGAAGACGGCCTCCGACGGGTCCGCCACCGGCGAAACGCCGATGCGGCGGGGCGCCGGCCCCTCCTCGTCGAGCGGCGCCTCCCAGGCGCCCCGCCCGCGGACGGCGACGAACAGGCAGCCGCGGCCGTCCGCCGTGGGCAGGTTCGGGCAGCCGAGCACGCCGCCGACGATCTCGCCGTCCTCCATCAGACCCAGCGCGGTCGCGTACTGAGCGCCGCGCAGGAACCCCTTCGTGCCGTCGATGGGATCGAGCACCCAGAACCTGCCCTTCGCGCCGCCGCCGCTCGAACAGCGATCGATCGCGTCGCGGACCTCGCCCAGGGCGGCGCCGGGTCGTTCGGACCGGACCGCGTCCGCGGCCCTGGCCAGGACCTCCAGGCCCTCCGGAGTCGTCAGGTTCGCCGCCGTCTCCTCGCCGACGATGGCGTCCTCCGGCGGCAGCGTCAGGCTGACCAGGGCCTGCGCCGCGTAGTCCGCCACCGTCACCGGCGAGCGGTCGTCCTTGGTCAGGAAGGCGCCGCCGATGTCCGCCTGCAGACGCCGGGTCACCCGGCTGGCGACGCGCACGGCGCAAACCGCCGCCGCCAGTTCTCCGTAGTTCCCCATATCGAGCGAGTCGCCCATGCCGCGGCAATGATACGGGTTGCCTCGCCTCGTGCCACACTGAAACCGGTGCCCCACGGACCACAGGACGAGGCCGCCCTCGTGGCGGAAGCGATCGCGGGTTCGGAACTCGCCTTCCGGACGCTGGTCGAGCGCTACCAGCGGCCCGTCTTCAGCCTGATCCTGCGCATGGTCAGAGACCACGGCATCGCCGAGGACGTCACCCAGGAGGTCTTCGTCAAGGCCTGGCTGGCGCTTGCGCGCTACGACCCGAGACGGCGTTTCGCCAGTTGGCTGTTCAAGATCGCCAGCAACGCGGCGATCGACCACCTGCGGCGCAAGAAGCTCCCCACGACGCCGATCGAGAGCGGCGACCCGGACCGGTCGTCCATCCTGGAACGGATCGAGGACGAACGCTCGGAGTCTCCGGACACCCTGGTCAAGCGACGCGAGCTGTCGGCCGCCCTCGAGGCGGCGGTGGCCGCGCTCCGGCCGGAGTACCGGCTGGTCGTTCTGCTCCGGTTCCGGGAAGAACTCCCCTACCGGGACATCGCGGAAGTCGCCGGCATGCCGCTCGGAACCGTCAAGACGAACCTGCGCCGGGCGCGCCGCGAGATCGAAGAGCGCCTGCGCAACGAGGGCGTGGTGTGAAACCGGGAACGTTCTCCGACCGTAGGGCGAAGGGCATGGGCAACGTCGCGTCAGGCTCGTCGTACAATCGCACACGCCGCGAGGAGTGAACATGCGGAATCGAATCGACCTCCGGACCCTCTTCCAGTCGCTGAAAGATCCCGCCGTACCGGCGGGACTCACCGAACGCATCATGCGCCAGGTGGCGGCGGCCGCCCGGCCGGCGCCGGCGCCGGCTCGCGCGCCGATCCTGCCCTTCGAGATCCCCCGCTGGGTACGGCTGCCGCTTGCCGCCTCGGCCGCGGCGGCGGTCCTGCTCTTCGCCGGAGCGGCATGGTTGGCCCCATCGTCCTGGCTGGGCCTGCTGGACGGCCTTCAGGTCTCGTTGTTCGGCGGCGTCTGGCTGGTGACCCAGGCCGCCGCCGCGCTGGCCGGGAGCCTGGCCTTCCTGAACGGCGCGGTCCGGGTGGGCGAAACCCTCGACCTGGTTCTGAACACCCCGGCGGCGACGGTCGCGATCGCCGCGGTCACCCTGCTCTGCCTGACGGGAGTCCATCTCCTGCACCGGTTGTCGCGGGCGCCCGCGCACCGGCCGCGGGGCCGCGGCTTCCGGGCGGGCGCGCTGCTGCTCGCGTTCGGCCTGTGCTGCACGGGCGCGGCGTTCGGCCAGTCCCGCCAGGAGGAGGAAGCCCGGACGACGCAGGAAGAGGCCCGGGAAGAGGCCGCCGCGGTGCTCGAGGAGGTCCGCGAGGAGCTCGACGAAGCCCTCGAGGAAGCCGGGGAACGCGCGCAGGGCGCCGTCGAGGACGCGATGGAGCGCATCGACGATCTCGAACGCGACCTGGCCGAGGCCGAAGACTCCGCCGGCGAGCGCGGGCCGCGGTTGCGCGTCGACCTCGACAACAAGGTGGCGTTCGGCAGCACGGTGCGGGTCGGTCACGACGAAGTGGCCGACGACGTCACCTCGATCGGCGGCGGCCTCAAGGTCGACGGCGAGGTCCGCGGCGACGCCGTCGCGATCGGGGGCGACGCGAAGATCGACGGGCGGGTGACCGGCGAAGTGGTCGCCATCGGCGGAGACGTGGAACTCGGTCCCGACGCGGAAGTGCTCGGAGACATCGTCACCGTCGGAGGCAGGGTCAGCCGCGAGGACGGCGCGACCGTGCTCGGAGAGACAACCGAGGTCGACTGGGGCGACTTCAACTGGGACTGGGAGGGCGACTGGTTCGAGGGCTGGAGCGGCGACTGGTTCCCCAGAGTCGGCGACCGGCCCCCGTTCTTCCGCATGGGCAAGATGTTCGAGTTCGTCCGGGCGATCGTCTTCACCGGACTGCTCATCGTGCTCAGCGGCCTGGTTCTGCTCGTGTCGCCCAGGGGCGTGGACCGGGTGCGGTCCGCCGCCGTGTCGGCGCCGTGGGTCATGCTCGCGGTCGGCTTCGGCATCGAAGTGCTCATCCTGCCGGCGCTGATCGTCGCCAGCCTTCTTCTGATCGTGACCGTGATCGGCATTCCGTTCGCCGTCCTCCTGTGGCCCGCGGCGCTGATCGCCCTGGCGCTCGCCCTGGTGCTCGGCTACACCGGAGCGGCGGCGGCGGCCGGCGACTGGTTCCGGAACCGGTTCAGGGGCACCAGCCGCGTCCCGGCCGGCAGCTTCGGCGCCCTCGCCCTCGGCGTGCTCACCATCCAGGCGCTGGCCCTCGCGGCCGATCTGCTCGGCTTCCTCGGTCTGCCGTGGTTCTTCCGGTTCATGTTCGGCTTCCCCGGCCTCGTCATCTGCTACCTGGCCTGGACGATCGGCCTCGGCGCCGCCTGCATGACCGCGTTCGGCACGTCCCGCTTCGGCGCGGCGGCGGCCGGGACCTTGCCGCCGACGCCTCCGCCGGGGAGCGACGGCGACGAAGGCGGCCGCGATGGCGGCGGTGAGGACGGCGGCAACGGCAACGGCGGCGACGGCGGCAACGGCGGCGACGGCGGCGACGGCGACGAGGCCGCCGCTTCGGACACCGCCGAGCCGTCCGCGGAGGAGCCTGGCGACGACTCCGAGGCGGAGACTCCGAAGCCTCCGTCCTCCTGAGACGGCTGCCGCGGGAAGCAAGGCCCGCGCGCGTAGTAGTCTCCCTCCATGCCGGCCCGCGGGCTCGCCAGTCTGGTCCTGCTCGCAGTTCCTCCAGTCGCCGCTGCGCCCGCCGGCGACTTTGCGGAGTCCTGCCGGCGGCTGCAGGACGGCTCGAACGCCTACTTCGGAACCAGGTTCGCGGACGAGCTTCGAGCCGAACTGACCTCCAACCCGGACAGCCCCGAAACGGCGGCGCAGCTCGGCGGCGAGCTGCTGCGGCTCGGCGACACGGCAGGGGCGATCGAGCACCTGTCGGCGGCGACCGGGGCCCTCGATGCCGCGCCCGGCGTGCGGCCGACCATCCCCGAGTGGAACCTGGCCCTGGCCCATCTCCAGCGGGCCGAGGACCTGAACTGCGTTCATCGCCCCGACGGCGCGGCGCCGGCGGAAGACGGGAGCGCGCGCGAGGGGCAGTCCCGGCGCGTCCGCCGTTCCGCCGACAGTTGCATCCTCCCGCTCGCTCCGTCCGCGGTCCACGACCGCCCCGAGCACGCCCGCGCCGCGGGCGACCTGTTCCTCGACATGCTGGAGGAAGGCCGCCCGACCGGCGCCTGGAGACAGCGGGCGACCTGGCTGCTCAACGTCGCGCGGCGGCTGACGGGCGACTTTCCGGACGGCGTGCCCGCCCGGTTCCGGATCGCCGAGGACGTCTTCGCGTCGCAGTCGTTTCCGGGTCAGCGCTGGCGCAATCTCGGTCCGGAACTCGGCGTCGACGCTCTCGATCTGGCGGGCGGAGCGATCGTGGACGACTTCGACGGCGACGGCATGCTCGACCTGGTCACTTCGACCTGGGATCCGTGCGGCCCGCTCCGGGCCTTCCGCGGCGACGGCGGCGGCTTCGAGGACGTGACGGAAGCCTGGGGGCTCGGCGATCAACTTGGCGGCCTGAACCTGGTTCATGCCGACTACGACGACGACGGACGCCTCGACCTGTTCGTCCTGCGCGGCGCCTGGCTGCTGGAGGAGGGACGCATCCGCAACTCGCTGCTGCGCAACGAACTGGATGGCGGCGCCGGCCGTTTCGCCGACGTCACGGAGGCGGCCGGGTTGGCCGAGCCCGCCTGGCCGACCCAGGCGGCGGCCTGGGGCGACTACGACGGCGACGGCGACCTCGACCTCTACGTCGGCAACGAGGCGAGCGAGGCGCACGAATACCCGTCCCAGTTGTTCCGCAACCGGGGCGACGGCACCTTCCAGGACGTCGCGGAGCAAGCCGGCGTCGCCAACCTGCGCTACGCCAAGGGCGTCGCCTGGGGCGACGTGGACAACGACGGCGACCTCGACCTCTACGTCTCCAACTTCGGCGCCAACCGGCTCTACGTGAACGTGGGCGGCGTCTTCGAGGACACCGCCGTCCGGGCGGGAGTCACCGAGCCGGAACGGGAGAGCTTCGCGACCTGGTTCTTCGACTACGACAACGACGGCGACCTGGACATCTACGTCGGCGACTACCGCGACCAGGCGACCGAGATCGTCGCGTCCTACATGGGCTCGGATCCCGGAGTCGGCCAGCCCCTGCTCTACCGCAACGACTGCGGCCCGGCGCCCGGCTGCGGCGGCAGACCGCGGCTGACCGAAGTGTCGCGGCAGCTCGGCATCCGCCGCCCGGCCCTGCCGATGGGCGCCAACTACGGCGACCTGGACAACGACGGCTGGCTCGACTTCTATCTGGGAACCGGCGAGCCCGATCTCGCCAGCCTGATGCCGAACGTGATGTACCGCTTCGACGGCCGCGCCTTCGAGGAAGTCACCTTCGCCGGCGGCTTCGGCCACCTGCAGAAGGGACACGGCGTGGCGTTCGGCGACCTGGACCGCGACGGCGACATGGACCTGCTGCACCAGCTCGGCGGCTTCTACCCGACGGACACCTTCGGCAACGCGCTGTTCGAGAACCCCGGCAGCGACAACGCCTGGGTCACGCTGCGCTTCGCCGGCGCGGGCCGCCGCGGCGAGGGCGCCAACCGCTTCGGCGTCGGCTCGCGGGTCGCCCTCTCCGTCGACGGTTCGGGCGGCGAGCGGACGATCCACCGCGTCGTCGGCTCGGGGGGTTCCTTCGGCGGCAACAGTATGCAGCTCGAAGTGGGGCTTGGCGACGCCGTCGAGATCACCGAGATCCGCGTGCGCTGGGCCGGCAGCGGCAGCGAGCAGCGGTTCCGCTCGGTCGCGCCTCGGGCCGTTTACCGGATCGTCGAAGGCGCCGCCGCGCTCGAGCGGGTCGCGGCGCCCGCCTTCAGGCTGGGCGGCGAGCGTTGAGGTCCGTTGCCGGCATCGTCGGGCTTGCCCTGGCCTCGGCGGCCGCGCCCGTGGAGACCCGGGCCGGCGCCGGCGAGGTCCTCTTCACCGACGCCACCGGGAGCGCCGGCCTCGACTTCCGGCACTGGAACGGCATGAGCGGTCAGCTCTACTACCCGGAGGTCGTCGGCGCCGGCGCGGCCCTCTTCGACTACGACAACGACGGCGATCTCGACCTCTACCTGGTCCAGGGCGCCCTGCTCGGCGCCGACGGAGATCCCGCCGCGGCGACGACGCCCTGGACCGGCGAATGGCCGCCCCGGGACCGGTTGTACCGAAACGACCTCGCGGTGCGCGACGGCCGCGCGACGGTCCGCTTCGTCGACGTGACGGAGGAGAGCGGCATCGCGGCCTTCGGCTACGGAATGGGCGCGGTGGCCGCCGATCTCGACAACGACGGTTGGGTGGACCTCTACGTCCTCAACCTGGGCAGGAACGAACTCTGGCGCAACGAGGGCGACGGCACGTTCACCGACCGGACGGAAGCGAGCGGCACGGGCGACCCGCGCTGGAGCGTCGCGGCGGCCGCCGCCGACTACGACGGCGACCTGGACCTCGACCTGTTCGTCGTGAACTACCTCGACTTCTCCCTGGCCACCCACAAGACATGCCTCACCGAACGGGGAGAGGTGGACTACTGCCTGCCGGGCGCCTACCAGCCGGCGCCGGACGGCCTGCTGGCGAACGACGGCGCGGGACGGTTCGAGGACGCGACGGCGCGGGCTGGGCTGACCGCGGCGCGCCCCGGCAACGGACTCGGCGTGCTCGCGGCCGACCTCGACGGCGACCGCAGGCTCGACTTCTACGTCGCGAACGACCTGATGCCGAATCACCTCTGGATCAACGACGGCGGCGGCAAACTGGTCGAGGACGGCCTGGTCGGCGGCGCCGCTCTCAACGCGGAGGGCGAGGCCGAGGCGAGCATGGGCGTCGCCGGCGGCGACTACGACGGGGACGGCGACCTCGACCTCTTCCTGACGCACTTCCACCGCGAGACGAACACCCTCTACCGGAACGACTCGAAACCCGGCGCAGCGGAGTTCCGGGACCGGACGAACGCCGCTGGACTGGGGCGGCCGAGCTGGGACGCGACCTCGTTCGGCACCGCCTTCGTCGATCTCGACAACGACGGCTGGCTGGACCTCGCCGCGGTCAACGGCGCCGTCACCTTCGCCGCCGGGAGGCCCCGGACGGACGAGGATCCGTTCCCCCTGGACCAGCCGAACCAGGCCTTCCTGAACGTGGCCGATGGCGGGGGCGGACGCCGCTTCGAACCGGCGCCGGGCGGTCTGCTCGACGGCGCGGCGCCGCTGGTCAGCCGCGGCCTGGCCGCCGGCGACGTGGACAACGACGGCGACGCGGACCTGGTCGTCACGAACAACAACGGTCCCGCCCGGCTGCTGCTCAACCAGGCCCCGGCGACCGGCGCCTGGTTCGGCGTGGCGCCCCGGCTCGACGCGGAGCGGGGCCGCCGGCCGGCGTCGGGCGTCACCGTGCGGTTCCACCGGACCGGCGCCGCGCCGCTGGTTCGCCTTGCGGGCGGCGGGGGCAGCTACGCTTCCTGGGGAGATCCCCGGGTCGCGGTCCCGGCGGACGGCGCCGGGATCGACCGCGTCGAGGTCCAGTGGACGGACGGAACGGTCGAGGAGTGGCCGGCGCCGCCGCTCACGGCCTACACTTCCCTGGTTCGCGGCGCCGGCGAGAAGCGCCGCGGGCGGGAAGAGAGACCATGACGAATCCGACGCGCCTCCAGCGGTACGCCCTCGCGCAACGCGGCGAAGTGCGGCCGGCGCCGCTTCGGCGTCCCCGGCGGGCTCGCGGTCGCGGCGAGGCGTTCCGTGGACTGCACGGACCGGGCGCCGCGGTCGCCGGGTGCGCCTTGGCTCTGCTTTGCCTCTGCGCGGCCGCCGGTCTCCACGCGCAGGACGTGGCGCCGGCCCGGCTGGTCCCGATTCCCGAGGTCGATCTGCGGGGCGTCGACGAAGCGGTGCGCGACCAGATCGACCGGCAGCGCGGGCTGCTGGAGGACGCGCTCGCCCGGGGAGCGTCCACCGAAGCCGACGCCGAGCAGTTGGGCCTCCTGTTCGGCGACGCGGGCCAGCTCTACCTGGTCTACGACCTGCTGCCGGCCGCGAGAGCCTGTCTCGCGAACGCCGCCGAGCTGCAGCCCGCGAACTTCCGCTGGCGCTATCTCCTCGGCAGCGCCGCCGAGCACCTGGGGGAGCTCGAGGAAGCCGTCGACGCCTACGGCCAGGCCAGGGCGTTCCGTCCCGACGACCCCGCCATCGCGATCCGGCTCGGCCGCGTGCATCTCGAACTCGGGCGGTACGAGGAAGCCCGCGGCAACTACCAGCGGGCCCTCGGCCTGCCGGGCTCGGTCGCCGCGGCCCACTTCGGCCTCGGCCGCGTCGCCTTCGAGACGGACGACCCGACGACCGCGCTCCGGCACTTCCAGGCGGCGCTGCGCGAGCAGCCGCGGGCCGATTCGCTCCACTACCACATCGCCCTCGCCCATCGCGCGCGCGGCGACGACGCGGCGACGCGCGCCGCGATGGAGTTGCGCGGCGAGGCGCCGGTGGCCTTCGCCGATCCGATCGCGGCCGAGATCAAGGAGTCGGCGACGGGCATCGGCGCCCGGTTGCTCCTGGGCCGCGTAGCCCTGTCGGCGAACGCGTTCGAGACCGCCGAAGAGCAGTTCCGCGAAGCCGTCCGCGACTATCCCGAGAGCGCGGCGGCTAAGCGCTCGCTGGCGGCGGCACTGGAGGGCATGGGCCGGCGGGCGGAAGCGGCGATGTGGTACCAGGAGGCCCTGGAACTCAGCCCGAACGACGTCGGGCTCCTGTTCCGGACCGGCCTTCTCTACAACAGCGAGGGCCGCTGGGAGGCCGCGGCCGAACGGCTCGGGCGGGCGGTCGAGATCGAGCCGTCGTTCGGGCCGGCGTGGGTCGAGCTGGCCCGGAGCCTCGGCGAGACCGGCGACCGCCTGGAGGCCGCGGAGGCTCTGACGCGGGCGCTCGAACTCGCCCCGGGCGACCGCAATCTCCGGTTCCACCGGGCCGGCAACTACCGGCTCGGCGGCCGGCGGGAACTCGCGCTGCGCGAGTTCGAGTCCCTGCTGGCGGACTTCGGATTCGACCGCGAGATCGTGCTGACGCTGGGGCGGATCGAGCAGGAACTCGGGCGGCCGGCCTCGGCGGTCCGCCGCTTCGAGCAACTGGTCGAGGCGGGGGCCGAGCCGGCCCAGTTGAGTCAGGCGCACTTCGAACTCGGCAACATCCGCACGGAGCAGGAGCGCTACGAGGAGGCGATTCCTCACTACCAGCGCGCGATCGCCTTCAACCCGACGCTGAAGGAGGCGTACTTCAACCTGGGCACGGCGCTCGGCCGGCTGGGCCAGTTCACCGAAGCCGCGCTCGCCGCCCGCCGCGCGCTCGAACTCGATCCCGACGACAGCAGGGCCCGCGCGGCCGAGGTGACCGCCCTGCTGCTGGCGGGCGAGGACGCCCGGGTCCGCCTGATGCTGGAACAGACGCTGGAGCTTCCCGACCGAGGCGGCAGCGGCTTCTTCGCCCTGCTCCTCGCCGAAGTCCTGGCCGCATCCGAAGACGATTCGGTGCGGGACGGCGACGCGGCTCTGCGTCTGGCCATGGACCTCTTCCAGCGTGCCCAAACGCCGGCCCACGGCGCCGTCGTCGCCCTCGCCTACGCCGCGACCGGCGACTTCGAGCAGGCCGTCGCGTGGCAGCAACGCCTGATCGAGAACCTCGAACGCGCCGGCGCCGCCGAAGCGCTGCCCGCCGCCCGCGAGCGGCTGGCCGCGTACCAGGCCGGCCAGCCGGTCCGGGCCCCCTGGCGCCGCTGACGGGCCGGGTGCGCGGGTCTTCCGACCGCTGGGTGCGCGGGTCTTCTGACCCGCTTGTGGGCGACGACGCGAAGCGGAGGAGCCCGAGGAGAACAGCCGCCGGCCACAGGCCGGCGACCATTTGAGTCCGCGGCGCGATGGCTGTCGCGTGGCGACGGAAGCGTGGCCACCGCAGCGTAACGACGCTCTGCAACGCGGAGACGGTGCCTGCTGCCGCCTCGGCCGGCCGGACCGAAGGGAAGGG
Organism: Thermoanaerobaculia bacterium; assembly: GCA_963666565.1. Taxonomy (GTDB): domain Bacteria; phylum Acidobacteriota; class Thermoanaerobaculia; order Multivoradales; family Multivoraceae; genus Multivorans. The sequence goes on from OY762911.1 coordinate 443,328, forward strand.
GTCCCAGCGGCCGCTCGCGCTCTCTGAGTAGAGGGAAGGTCGGCGCTCGCTTCGGTCGGCTGCGTTCCGCTCCGGCGTCGGTTTCGGGACGACCTGGGAAGTCACTTGCCTCCAGCCCGCTGGGACCCCTTCCCTTCGGTCCTTGCCGAGGCTGAACGCTCTCAGCCGGGCACCACGTGGCACCCAGAGTGTCGGTGCGCCGGCGTTCCGGCCGACACCGCTACAGGCTCACGGCACGGGCCCCCGTTGCTTCGGGTGATTGCAGCAGAACGACAGCCCATGCCGAACGCGGCGCTCCGGGTGCGCGGGTCTTCCGACCCGCCTCCGGGCGACGCCGCGGAGCGGCGAAGCCAAAAGAACAGCCACCGGCCGAGGCCGGCGACCTCTCTTCGGTCATCAAGATGCTGCGGAGCGCACTACGACGAGCGTTCAGCCATCGGAGAGCATCTGCCGGAGGCGCGGATGGAGAACGCTGACGGGGCGATTCGCACGATCGCGCATCCAGGCGACGGCCTCACGATACTCCGCGCTCTCTTCGCTGCTTCCGAACAGTGGCGGCACGCATTCTCGACGGAAGCCGACGCACTTGCCTCCATGCGAAGTGGGCCATTCCTCCAGATCGTCCCAAGGACGATCCCCGTCGGATTGAGGCGACTGCATCTCCCGCTTCAGATCGTCGACCGCAGCCAGCGCTTCATCGAAGACCCGTTCTTCTCGCGCCCAGCCCTTCCGGGCGCTCAAGTAACAAGCGATGGCCTTTCCGTAACGGGAGAGAGAAAAGACGAACCGCAAGGCTTCGCCGTTCAAGCCGGAGCCACGGACCTTGACGTGCATTGGGTGGCCCTTCTCGAGTTCCGAGTCCGGATCGGCGAAGGCGAAGTCCTCGCTGAAGACCGCTCGCCAGAACCTCTCGGTCTCCCTATCCCAGTCGTCCTCGGGAACATCGGGCTCCTCCTCCAAGGACTGGACCGGCGTTGCACCCTCCACGACAAACCGCTGCACGATCTCGGTCCGGGCCAGGACACGGGGCTGAACGAGGAGCCGGTCAGGCCCATCCCGGTACAGCGCCGCCTCGACGAGGGCGAGATTGAAGCGGAGACCGCTGTGGCTTTGCACGAAGTCGACGATCTTCTCGGCCCGCTCCCGAATGCCGTCGCCGATGATCAGAAGCAGGAACTCGCCACGGTCCAGATGACGCGTGACGTTGTCGACGAACTCGGCCTCGACGACGTCCGGATTCCGCCTGGAGACCAACTCGTAGAGGACGTTGGAGCCCTCCCTGCCAAGTGCCAGGGAGACTTGGCGTTGCAGGTCCTCGTAGCTCCATGAAGCGAGATCCTTCGCGTAGTCGAGGATCTGGCCGATCACCTCGCGGCGCGCCTGGGGATTGCGCCACAGCTTGAACTCGCACAGCGTCAAGCGGCCCTGGGCATTGACGTACAGCGCGTCGATGCTGCCGGCGGGCACCGAGAGTTCCCGGCAGACCGGAACCGCGTCGCCGTACGCCGAGTCGATAGCGGCGATCGGGAGACACTCCGGATGGTCGAATAGGAGCTTCTGAAGGGTCGCCTCGTCAACGCCTCCATCCGCCGGGCGCAACCCCAAACGGACCCGGTGCAAGATCTCCGAGCTTCCGGCCTCGACGTCAACGCGGATGAGTGCACCGTAGCGGGATTCCCTGCTCATGGCTTCTCCGGAGGCTATCCGAACGCCGACCTTCCGGCTCTTCAGGACAGAAAGACCGAAACAAAGTGCCGCGGAGACACGACCGAGACGCCGCTCGGCGGAGTCCGCAGAAGCAGTCGGTCACCGGTAACCAGGTGGGCGCTCGGTTCGTTGGCGAGCAGTGCCCAAAGGTGGTTGTCGCCTTTGTCCGGGGCGTCGCCGGCGGCGAGCGGCTCCCGCCACACGGCGTTCGCTACCAAGTCGGTCAGGAACCGGTCGAGCCATGCGGACGTCAGGCCGTGCCGTTCGGCGAGCGCTGGACGCTGCAACACGGCCGAGTACTCACTCAACAAGGCGGGCGACATCAGGAACAGGAGCCTGCCGCCGATCATGGCGTCCATGATCCGGGCGGGGGGCGCGTTCGAGCCGCCATCGATCAGCCCCGAAACGACCACATTCGTGTCGACAATGCAAAGTGGCCGGTAACGCGGACCGCGGCCGCTCTTCCGCGGCCGTGATCCGCGCGCCAAGGTCTACTTCCCTTCTCGGTAGCGCCGTGTCTCCCGGACCGCAAGAGCCATGGCCTGATCGGAGTCGAGCCCTGAGTTCGCGCGCGCCTGGAGTACGAGTTCTCGTGCCGTCTCGTAAGGGCGGATGCCCCTCAGTTCCAGGCTCTCTTCGATGATCGCGGCCATGGAACGGCCCTGGCGGGCCGCTGCTTCCTTCAATGCGCGGTGCGTTTGGTCTGCCAGCGTAACGGTCAGGCGGGTCATCGGGTGGGCACTCCGTGTTTGTCACCGACGTCGACGTCAACGCACCATAGCATCAACGCACCACTAGGGCCAAGGCCCCTTCCGAGCGTCAATCGGCTGCCAACTCGTAGCGGCCCGGTTCGGTCTCGGCCGCCTTGCCCTCTTCGACCAGGGCGTCGAGATGGGCCCGGAGCGAGAACGCAGCGGCGCCGTGGAGCTTCGGGTCGACGTCGGCGTAGATGCGTTCGACCATTTCGGGGATGGTGGCGACGCCGGCGGCGATGGCTTCCAGGGCCTGGTCGGTTCGTTGCTGGCGGTGGCGGTGGATCTCGCGGATCCGGTCGAGCGGGGGCTCGATCGACTCGCCGTGGCCCGGGTGCAGGATGTCGATGCCGCCGCCTTGGCCGAGGTCGAGGAGCCGCTCGAGAGAGGCCATGTACTGGTTCAGGTTGCCGTCGGGCGGGGCGATGATCGACGTGGACCAGCCCATCACCAGGTCGGCGGTGAAGACGGCCCGTTCCTCCTCCAGCAGGAAACAGAGGTGGTCGCTGGCGTGGCCCGGGGTGTGGAGAGCCACCAGGGTCGTGCCGCCGGCCGAAAGGCGGGTACCGTCCTCCAGGCGGGGACCGGCGGTGAACGGCGGCTCCTCGCTGAAGGCGCGGATTTCGGCGTCGAAGTGCGACGCGACGCGGGGCGCCAGAGGCCAGTGGTCCCGGTGCGTATGGCTGATCAGCACGGCCGCCACGTCCCGGCCGCCGACGGCGTGAAGCATGGCCTCGAAGTGGGCGTCGTCTTCCTCCCCCGGATCGAGCACGAACGCCGGGCCGCCGGCGTCGCCGATGACCCAGGTGTTGGTGCCCGGACCGGTGAACATGCCCGGGTTGTCCTGGGTGACGCGGAGTACGCGGTCGGACAGCCGCACCGGCGTGCCCTTCAGAAGCGGGTGCAAGGTCAGGACCGCCAGGAGTCGGCGCAGCGGTTTCCGCGACGTGGAGTCCCGGCGAGGTGAGGGCTGAGGCCGGACATGGCGCCTGCGACGGGCTTGGGCCCTAGCGGCTGAAGGCCCGCTGCCAGTCCTTCGCGTTCGCCGCGGAGGGGCGCATTGCCGCTTCCTCGTAGCCCTCGTCGCCGGGCAGCACGGCGCGCGCGGGCTCGTCCGGGGTGCGGCCCATCAGCACGCGGGGCTGCATGACGGGAAACTCGGCCTGGGCGTCGACGGCGGCGATGGCGGCGGCCGCGGTTTCGAACCGGTCCAGTTTCCGCAGGTTGCGGATGGTGGGGAAGATGATCATCCACTCCTTGCGGCACGCTCGCTCCAGCGCTTCCCGGGCGGTGACCCAGGCGGAACTCGTCAGTTCGTGGTCGTCGTGGGCGGCGGTCTGGTTCCGGGGCGCCCGCGTGACGAAGAAGCGGGTGTCGTAGCGCCTCGGCTGCCCTTCGGGAGTGATCCAGTGCGCCCAGTAGCTGATGCGGTCCGTGGCGAGGGTCAACCCCTCCGCGGCGGCGATGTCGAGCAGGGACCGTTCGCCGGCGTTCAGTTCGGCTCGCAGGCGTTCGAAGCGCTCTTCGACGGCCCGGTCCGAGAAGTCGAGGATCCGTCCATCGCGGTCGTAGGCCAGGAGGACGCCGGCCTCCTCGAAGCACTCGCGGATGGCGGCGACATAGAAGGTCAGGCCACCCTCGTCGAGCGCGAGCCGGGCGCTGGCCTCGCGGTCGGTGAGACCGCGGCACAGCGCTTCGTCCACCCGGTCTTCGGGGTCGACCCGGCCGCCCGGGAAGACGTAGGCGCCGCCGACGAAATCGGACCGGATGTGGCGGCGTTCCATGAACACCTCGACCCCGCGGTCGCTGTCCCGCAGCAGGAGGACGGTCGAGGCGTGCCGGGCCGCCACGGGGGACGCCGCCCGGTCAGCCATTCTCGCCCCCCGGCTCTTCGACCGGGCCGTCGTCCGGAGGCGTCGTGGCCCGCAGCCGCCGGGCCGTCTCCTCCGCCGCGCGCATGGCGCGGAGGAAGCTGCGGCCCGCGATGTCCTTCAGTTCCTCGTCGCTGTACCCGCGCCGCACGAGTTCCACGAACAGGTCGGGGAACGTGGAGGCGTCCTCCAGGCCGACCGGCACCGTCGGGATGCCGTCGTAGTCGGAGCCGATCCCCAGATGCGCCGTGCCGATCAGGCCGCGGATGTGGTCGATGTGGTCGGCCACGTCGGCGAGGGACGCCCGGGCGACCGGGTTCTCGCTGCGCCAAGCCATCAACCGCGCGCGGATGTCCTCCGGCGCGATCCCCGCGGCCATCAGACGCCGGCGTTCGGCGTCCATGAGCTGGAATGACGCCCGGACCGCCTCGTTGACGAAGGACGGCACGAAGGTGACCATGATCACGCCGCCGTTCTCCGGCAGCCGGCGCAGCACGTCGTCCGGCACGTTGCGCGGGCTGGCGGTGACCGCGAATGCGGAGGAGTGGGAGAAGATGACCGGCGCTTCCGACTCGTCCAGCGCGTGGTGCATCGCCTGCGGCGAAACGTGGGAGAGGTCGACCATCATGCCGAGCCGGTTCATCTCGCGGATCACCCGCCGGCCGAAGTCCGTCAGGCCGCCGTGGGCCGGCTGGTCGGTCGCCGAGTCGGCCCAGGCCGTGTTGCTCCCGTGGGTCAGGGTCATGTAGCGAACGCCGGCGGCGTAAAGCTGCCGCAGGACCCCGAGGGACGACTCGATCGAGTGCCCACCCTCGGCGCCGAGCAGGGACGCGACCCTGCCTGCGGCGTGGACGCGCTCGATGTCGTCCGCGCCGAGGGCCAGCTCCAGGTCGTCCGGGTACCGCTCGATCAGCCGCATGGCCATGTCGACCTGCTCGAACACGACCCGGGCGGCCCCGGCCCCGGTGTAGGAAGTCGGTATGTAGACCGACCAGAACTGCGCCCCGACGCCGCCCTGCCGCAGGCGCCGCAGGTCCGTGTGCATCGGCGGTACGAGCGCGGCGGTGTCGCGGAAGTCGATCTCGCCGAGGCGGTTCGACACCCGCGTCCGGTACTGCCAGGGCACGTCGTTGTGTCCGTCGATGAGCGGCGTCTCGCGAAGCAGGCGGAGCACGTGCTCCCGGCTGGCGCGGTCCTCCTGGGCTTCGGTCACGGGCGGTGAACCATAGCTCACCGCCGCGGCCACGACGGCGGCCAGCACGGCGCCGGTTCTTCTCTTCATCCTGGCTCCCTCCTCGTCAGGCGGCGATTGTAGGGGAACCGGCAACGAATAGGATCGCCCGGTGCAGGGCTGCTGGGCAAGGATGATCGGCATCGTCGGTCTGGGCAGCTTCGGCCGTTTCCTGGTTCGCCGCCTGGGCGCCCGTTTCGATCTGCAGGTCTGGGATCGCCGGGACCTGAGCGCGGAAGCCGCCTCGCTCGGGGCGCGCTGGACGGGCCTCGAAGGCTGCGCCGGCTGCGACATCGTGATCCCGGCGGTGCCGGTCCAGGACCTCGACGGGCTGATCGCCGACCTGGCCCCGCACCTCGCGCCGGGCGCGCTGGTCGTCGATGTCGCCTCGGTCAAGGTGAAGCCGCTCCGGATCCTCGAGCGGCGGCTGCCCCGGCAGGTCCAGTTCATCGGCACTCACCCGATGTTCGGTCCCCAGAGCGCCCGCGGCGGGATCCGCGGCCTGAAGGTCGTGCTGTGCCTCCCGGAACGCCCGGTGGACGCCGAACGGGTCGAAGCGGTGAAGACTTTCCTGGAGTCGGACCTGGAGCTCCAGGTGCTCGAGATGTCGGCCGAGGAGCACGACTCCGAGATGGCCTACGTCCAGGGCCTGACCCACTGGATGGCCAAGGCGCTCAGGGAGATTCATGTCCCGGACCCGGCCCTCGGCACGGTCGCCTACCGGCACATGATGAAGATCGAGGAGAACCTCCGCGACGACTCGGACGATCTGTTCCTGACGATCGCCCGCGAGAACCCCTACGCCGCCGCGGCCCGCCGGGAACTCCGCGAAAGGCTGCGGGAGATCGAGGAGGCGATCGAGCGGGACGACTGATCTCGCCGCCGCTTCGCGGCGCGTTTCCTGGCCGCCTTCGGCGGCGGCTCAGAAGACCCGCGCACCGGCACGCGGCCGTTCCGGGCGTCAACGCTACGAGCGCGCGGCGCAGGCTCCTACGACAGCCAGCGCTTCCGGCGCCGGTAGTGCTTGACGTCGCGGTAGCTCTTCCGCTGGCCGACCTGGGTCAGTCCGAGGTAGAACTCCTTGACGTCCGCGTTGTCCTGGAGTTCCGCCGGCGTTCCCTCCAGCACCACGCGGCCGCTCTCCATGATGTAGCCGTAGTGGGCGATCTCGAGCGCGCGGGTGGCGTTCTGCTCCACCAGCAGGATCGTCGTGCCCTCTTCGCGATTGATGCGCTGGACGATCTCGAAGATCTCCTGGACGAGGAGCGGCGCCAGGCCCAAGGACGGCTCGTCGAGCAGCATGAGCTTCGGCTGCGCCATGAGCGCCCGGCCGATGGCCAGCATCTGCTGCTCGCCGCCCGAGAGGAACCCGGCCATCGAGCCGCCCCGCTCCTTGAGGCGCGGGAAGTAGCCGTAGACCCGGTCCAGCGACTCGTCCGTGCCGCCCTTGTCGCGGGCGGTGTAGGCGCCGGCGAGGAGGTTCTCCTGCGGCGTCAGGTGCTCGAACACGCGGCGGCCCTCCATGACCTGGAAGATCCCCCGGCGCACGATGTCCTCGGCGGGCAGCTTGTCGATCTGGACGCCCTCGAACTCGACGTTCCCGTCCGTGACCTCGCCGTCCTCGGGATGAAGGAGGCCCGAAATCGCCTTCAGCGTCGTCGACTTGCCGGCCCCGTTCGTGCCCAGCAGCGCCGCGATCTGGCCCTGCTCCACCTTGAGGGACAGGCCCTTGAGGACGAGGATGACGTCGTTGTAGATGACCTCGACGTTGTTCAGGGACAGCATGGCTCGACTCCCGAGGGGCCCGAAGCCGCGCACCGCCGCGGCGGCGGCCGCACGCCCCGGCTGGCGGCGGACCGGGCGCTCAACCCTGCTCCGCCGACTCCGCGCCGGAAGCCGCCGGCATCTCCGTCACGGGCCGCCGCCCGACGCGTGCTCAACCCTGCTCCGCCGACTCCCCGCCGGAAGCCATCAGCATCTCGGTGACGGGCTGCCACTTGCCGTCGCGGACCTCGAAGATCCGCATGCCCTTGACCCCGCGATGGTCGGCCGGCGTGAAGGTGACCGGCACGGTCACGCCTCCGGTCTCGACGCCGTCGAACGACTCGAAGGCCGCGTGGATGGCCTCGCCGCTCGGCGGGCCCGCGGCGGCGGCACGCCGGATCGCCTCCGTCACCAGCTCGGCCACCGTCCAGCCCTGACCGTAGAGCAGTTCCTTCCCCTCCATCGACTCGCCCTTCGACGCGAGGTACTCCCTGGCGACGTCCAGGCCTTCGCCGGTCGGCGAGAAGAGGATGGAACCGAGGACGCCTTCCGCGGTCTCGCCGGCGAGCTCCACCAGGACCTCGTTGCTGCAGTAGTTCAGGCAGGCGAAGCGCAGATCCAGACCCAGGTCGCTCGCGTTCTTCAGCACGATCGAGGCCGGCCCCGACGTGTTCTGGAAGACGACCCAGTTGGCGCCCGATTCGGCGATCCGGGTCAGCGTCGCGCTGAAGTCCGTGTTGCCCCGCGCCATCTCGTGCGGCGCCATCTCGATGCCGATCTGCTGCGCGTACTCCTCGCCTCCCTGGCGCCAGGGCGAGAGACCGAAGGGACTCGGGTGGTGCATCAGCGCCACGTTCGGCGCCGGACCTCCCGAAGCCTCCGCCACCAGGTAGTCGAGCACGATGTACAACTGGTCCGTGTAGGTCGTGCCGACCAGGAAGTTGTACGGCGCCTCGTCCGGGTCGCCCAGCACGTGGGAGAACGACGCCGAGACGAAGGGAATGCGGTCGTCCGCGATCCGGCCCCTAAGGGCCTCGGTGTCGCCCGTGCCCCAGCCCATGAACATGACCGCTCCGGCCTGGACGTACTCGGAGTAGAGCTGTTCGGCCTTGGCGACGTCGTAGCCGTAGTCGTTCCACAGCAGGTCGACCTGGCGGCCCGCGATGCCGCCGCGGTCGTTGAGCCAGGCGTAGTAGTCGCGAATGGCCTCGGCGTACATCGTGCCGACATCCGAGGTGGCGCCCGTCAGGTCGAAGATCGCGCCGATGGTGATCGGAGCGTCCGCTTCGGAAACCGGCTCGCCGCCTCCGCAGGCGGTGAGAAGGAGCAGCGCAAGGGCGGCAAGGCATACGAGACGGTTCATCGTGAAGGTCCCCTCCAGGGGCGCGCCGCGCCCCGAATCGTGACGTGTCGGCAAGCCGGGGGATCATACCGCCCGCGGCGGCCCCAACGGGCGCTCCGGCTAGCGCCCCGAAACGCCTCGCAGACTCGGTGTTTCGGCCCATCCCGTCCGCGCGGCGGAGCCTGCGCCCCGAACTTGCTTCGCTGCGTTCCGCGGCGCAGGCTCCTAGTACGAGAACGGCCAGACGCGGAAGTAGTCCTTCACGTTGCGCCAGAGCCTGGCGAGCCCTTCCGGTTCGAGCACCAGGAAGAGGATGATGACGAGCCCGAAGACGCCCTGCTGGACATACGGCAGAACCGTGGCCGCCCAGGGCGCCGTGTCCTGCAGCGAGCGGCCCAGGGTGTTGATCATGGCCGGCAGGAGGACGATGAGGGACGCGCCGAAGAACGAACCGGAGATCGTCCCCAGGCCGCCGATGATGATCATCGCCAGGTACTGGATGGACACCTCGATCGTGAACCGCTCCCAGGTGACGATCGACCGGTAGTGGGCGAGCAGGGCGCCGGAGAGCCCGACCAGGAAGGACGAGGTGGCGAAGGCGAGCAGTTTGTAACCGAACACGTTGACGCCGATGGCCGACGCCGCGATGTCCTGGTCCCGGATCGCGACCCAGGCCCGCCCCACGCGCGAGCGGAACAGGTTCGCGGCGAACAGCGCGACCGCGAGCGCAACGACGATCAGGATCCAGTAGTAGCGGCCGTCGGTGTTCATCCGGGCGCCGAACAGTTCGGGCGCCGGCACGACGAGCGCTTCCGTGCCGCCGGTGAGCCCGTCCCAGTGCGTGACGACGAACTCCACGATCTGCTGCGCCGCCAGGGTGGCCACGGCCAGATACAGCCCCTTGAGCCGCAGCGACGGCAGACCGACCACCAGGCCGGCAAAGGCGGTAATCACGGCGGCAACCGGAATGCTGATGTAGAAGGGCACGCCGAATCGCACGGTGAGAAGACCCGCGCCGTAGGCGCCGATCGCCATGAACGCCCCCTGGCCGAGGGAGATCTGGCCCGTGTAGCCCACCAGGATGTTCAGGCCGATCGCGCCGATCGTGGCGATCGCGATCTGGTTGGCCAAGTTGAGCCAGTAGGGCGTCGCCAGGAACGGGAACACCACGAGGCCGACCAGGAGCAGGCCCGTGCGCACCTTCTGCAACGGCATGCGCCGCAGCGCCATGTCGGAGCGGTAGTCGCTGAAGAAGATTCCGGATTCCATGGTGGGCAAGGGGACTGCGGGACGCGTCGTCGTGCGGCGCCGCCGGCGCTAGACCCTCTCGATGATCTCCTTGCCGAACAGGCCGTAGGGGCGCACCATCAGGACCAGGATCAGCACGATGTAGGGCACGATGAGTTCCAGGCCCGACGTCGTGTAGCCGGCGGTGTACGACTCGAGCAGCCCGATGACGCCGCCGCCGACGATCGCGCCCGGCACCGAGTCGAGGCCGCCGAGGATGACGACCGGGAACACCCGCAGGCCGATGAAGATGATGTCGTGGCTGACGCCGACGGTGTTGGCCAGCATGATGCCGGCGACCGCGGCGGTGATCGCCGCCATCGCCCAGGCCACCGCGAGGACCCGCTTGATGCTGATGCCCATCGACAGCGCCGCCTGCTGGTCGTCGGCGATGGCGCGCATCGCGATGCCGTCCCGCGTGTGACGGAAGAACAGCGTCAGGACCGTCAGCAGGATCGCCGCGATGGCGATCACGAGCAGGCGGTCGATGCCGACGATCGCGCCCAGGAACTCGACCTCTCCCGACGGAATGAAGTTGGGGAAGGCCTTGGGCCGCGCTCCCCAGATGCCGTTGACCACGGCTCGCAGCAGGCTCGACAGGCCGATCGTCACCATGATCATCGAGATCACCGGCTCGCCGATCAGCGGCCGAAGAACGAGGCGCTCCACGATCAGGCCGATCATTGCCGCGCCCAGCAGCGTCGCCAGCACGCCCAGACTCCAGGGCAACCCGAGCTGAGCGATGAAGGCGAACGCGAGGTAGGCGCCGAAGAGCAGGAACTCGCCCTGCGCGAAGTTGATCACGTCGCTCGCCTTGAAAATGACGACGAAGCCCACCGCCACGAGCGAATAGACCATGCCGTTCGAGAGGCCGGAGACGGTGAGTTGAAGGAAGACGTCGGAGTCCATCGTCCGCTCCTAGCAGCCCGTGGTGGAAGTGCGCGTCGCACCGAGAGCGGTCAGGCGCCCGTCCGGCAAGGCGCGACGAGGGAGCATACCGGGCCGTATTCGACCGAGGAGCAACGATGCCGGGCGGGATGCACGGCCGCTCGAATGCAGCGCGACTTTCACTACGGGCTGCTAGCCGGCGGTGGCGGGCTGAGCGATGCGCAGCCGGGTCTCAAGGACGGCCGTCGTGCCGTCCTGGTAGGCGATCTCGTTCTCGATCTCGACCGCGTCGCCGCCGCCGTAGAGCGCGTCGACGAGCAGGCGGTAACGATCGGCGATGAAGCGGCGCCGCACCTTCCGGGTGCGGGTCAGCTCCTCGTCGTCGGCGTCGAGTTCCTTGTGCAGGAGCAGCAGGCGCTGGATGCGGGCCGACTCCGGCAGGTCGCCGTTGATGCCGGCCGTGTGCTCCAGCACGAGCTCGTAGATCTCCGGCTTCTGGGCGAGATCGGTGAACGTCGTGTAGGGAATCTGGCGCCGCTCCGCCCACTTGCCCGCGTTGGCGAAGTCGATCGTGACGAGCGACGTGACGAACGGGTAGTCGCCGCCGCCGAACACGACCGCCTCCTTGACGTAGGGGCTGAACTTCAGCTTGTTCTCGATGAACTGCGGCGAGAACTGGGTGCCGTCGTGGAGCTCCATCACGTCCTTCTTGCGATCGATGACGATCAGGTGCCCGTCGTCGTCCATGTAGCCGGCGTCGCCGGAGTAGAGCCAGCCGTCGCGGAGCGCTTCTTCGGTCGCCTCCTCGTTCTTGTAGTAGCCGAGGAAAACGGAGGCGCTCCTGGTCAGGATCTCGCCGCCTTCGCCGAGCCGGACCTCCGCCCCGGGTACCGCGGTGCCGACCGTCTGGAACTTGATGTCGTCGTCGCGGTGCGCGACCGAAATCCCGGACACCTCGGTCTGGCCGTAGATCTGCTTCAGGTTCACGCCGATGGCGTGGAAGAAGCGGAAGATGTCCGGCCCGAGCGCCGCGCCGCCCGTGTAGGCCCGGCGGATCCGCCGCACGCCGAGCTTGTCGCGCAGCCAGAAGAAGCAGACGGCGTTGGCGACCCCGTTCAGCATCGCCACGAACCTTGGCGGGGCGCCGTGTTCGAGCCGCGCGTCGGCCGCCCGATAGCCGACTCCAAGCGCCCACTCGTAGACCTTGCGCTTGAGCCAGGAGGAATCCTCGATCCGGACCTGGACGTCGGACACCATGTTCTCCCAGATGCGCGGCGGCGAGAACATCGTGTGCGGTCCGATCTCGCGGATGTCGTGCTGCACCGTCTCGGGCTCTTCCGGGAAGTTCAGCGTGAAGCCGACCAGCAGGCCGCAGGCGGCGCCGATCATCTGCTCGCCGATCCACGCCAGGGGCAGGAAGGAGACGAACTCGTCGTCGCTCTGCATCGGATCGACGCTCTGGAAGCTGTGCGCCATCGTCACCAGGTTGCGGTGAGAGAGCATCGCGAGCTTCGGCTTGCCGGTAGTGCCGGATGTGGTCGAGAGCAGGGCCACGTCGTCGGCGGCCGTGGCCTCGACCCAGCGTTCGAAGTCGTCCTCCGCGCTGCTCGTGGCGGACCGGCCGATCTTCTCCACCTCCGAGAAGTCGAGCAGGAAGTCGTGCGGATAGGAACCGAGCCCGCGGGGGTCGTAGTAGATGACCTTCTCGATCCCCCGCCCGTCGCCGTCCGCGGCGCCGGCCAACTCGTCCCAGACTTCGAGCAGCTTGTCGACCTGCTCCTGGTCCTCGGCGACGACGAAGCGGGCGCCCGCGAACTCGATCAGGTACCGCACCTCGCTCGCCACCGAGTCCTGGTAGACGCCCAGGGAGCGCGCGCCGACGGCCTGAGCCGCGAGTTGGGCGATCAGCCACTCGGGCCGGTTGTCGCCCACGACGGCTACGATGTCGCCCCGCTCGAGGCCGAGTTCGACCAGGCCGCGGGCGAAGTTCCTGACGCGCTCGGCGTACTGCGCCCAGGTGAAGCTCTGCCAGATGCCGAACTCCTTCTCGCGGAGCGCGGCCTCGTCGCCGCGCTCGCGGGCGTTGCGGAGCAGCAGCTTGGGCAGGGTGTCCGCGTCCGGCCGCAGTTCCAGGAGCTCGGTCATTCGGCGTCTCCGAGGTACGCGTGGATCACCGCCGGGTCGGCCCGCACCTCGTCCGGCGTGCCGCAGGCGATCGAGCGGCCGAAGTCGAGCACGGCCACGCGGTCCGAGAGGTCCATGACGACTCCCATGTCGTGCTCGATCAGGACGGTCGTTACCCCCCGTTCCTCGTTCACGTCGAGGATGAACCGCGCCATGTCCTCTTTCTCCTCCACGTTCATCCCCGCCATCGGCTCGTCGAGCAGGAGAAGCCTGGGGTCGAGCGCCAGCGCCCGCGCGAGTTCCACCCGCTTCTGCAGGCCGTAGGCGAGGGTGCCGACCGCCTGGTGGCGCAGGTTCTCGATCTCCAGGAAGTCGATCACGTCCTCCACGGCGGCCCGGTGCCGGATCTCCTCCCGTCGCTGGGGACCCCAGTAGAGGCCGCAGGTCAGCACGTTGCCCCGCATGTGGATGTGGCGTCCCAGCATCAGGTTCTCGAGCACGGTCATGCCGCGGAAGAGCTCGATGTTCTGGAAGGACCGGGCGATGCCGACCTGGGCGACCTTGTGCGGCGCCCGCCCGATGAGCGGGAGCGGCGCCGCTTCCGGGGCCGGCGTGTAGGCGATCGAGCCCTGCTGGGGCCGGTAGAGACCGCTGATCGAGTTGAGCAGCGACGTCTTGCCGGCGCCGTTCGGCCCGATGATGGCGAACACCTCGCCGTGGCGAACGTCCAGGGCGACGTCGTCCAGGGCATGCACTCCGCCGAACGAGAGGGTGACGCCCTCGACCTCGAGGCAGGTCGAGGCCGGGGGCGCCTGGACTTGGGTCTGGGCCACGGCTGCGCGATTGTATGCGCCCCTGCCCGCGGACGGACGAATCGCGCCTCGACGGCCGGCTCGGCCGGCCACGAAACGCGCGCCCGCCTCGCGGACGGACAATCTGCAAAGATCGCCGCGCCGCAGACTCTGGACCGACCAGCAGAACGGAGGATCCTCCATGCCGGCCCGACCCGTACTGGTTTCAGCACCGCCCGAACTCGACCTGGCGCGACCCGAAGAGGTCGGCCTGAACGCGGCGCAACTGGACCGCATCGACGAGCACCTGCGCCGCCGCTACCTCGAGCCCGGGAAGATCGCGGGTTGCCTCACCCTGGTCGCCCGGGGCGGCCGGCCGGCCTGGCTCTCCGCGCAGGGCCTGATGGACCGCGAGCGCGGCCGCGCCATGCGGCCCGACACGATCTTCCGCATCTACTCGATGACCAAGCCGATCACCTCCGTCGCCCTGATGCAGCTCTACGAGCAGGGCCACTTCCAGCTCGACGACCCGGTCCAGAAGTTCATCCCCGAGTGGCGCGGCCTGCGCGTCTTCGAGAGCGGCAACCACCCGAACTTCCTGACCCGGCCGGTCGACCGCCCGATGACGATCCGCGACCTGTTCACGCACCAGTCGGGCTTGACCTACGGCTTCATGGAGCGCACGAACGTCGACGCCGCGTACCGCAAGCTCGGCGTCGGCGGACCGCATGCCGGCGGCAGTCTCCGGCAGATGATCGAGCAGCTCGCGGAACTGCCGCTCGAGTTCTCGCCCGGCACCGCCTGGAACTACTCGGTCGCCACCGACGTGCTCGCCTACCTGGTCGAGGTCTTCTCCGGCCAACCGTTCGACGAGTACCTGCGGGAGCACGTCACCGGGCCCCTCGGCATGGTCGACACCGGCTTCACCGTGCCGGCGGCGAACGTCGACCGCTTCGCCGCCAACTACCGGCGCAACCGGAACAAGGAGCTCGTCCTGCTCGACGACCCCCTGACCAGCCACTACACGCGCGACATCAGCTTCTTCTCGGGCGGCGGCGGACTCGTGTCGACGATGCACGACTACTACCGCTTCTGCCAGATGATGCTGAACGGCGGCACGCTGGACGACGCGCGCATCCTCGGCCGCAAGTCGGTGGAACTGATGACGATGAACCACCTCCCCGGCGGCAGCGACCTGACCGACCTGGCGGTCGGCGCCTTCAGCGAGACCACCTACGAGGGGGTCGGCTTCGGCCTCGGCGTCTCGGTCACCCTCGACCTCGCCGTCGCGCAGTCGATCGGCTCGGTCGGCGAGTACGGCTGGGGCGGCGCCGCCAGCACCGCCTTCTGGATCGACCCGAAGGAGGACCTGATCGTCATCTTCATGGTCCAGTTCTGGATGTCGGGCACCTTCAACTTCCGGGGTCAGCTCAAGTCGATCGTCTATCCGGCGCTGACCTGAGCCGCCGTGGACGACCCCCGCGCGATCTGCGAGCGCCGCGCCGGGCAGCGCGACGCGGAATTGCGGCGGGCGCGGCGAATCGAGAAGGCGATCTCCTGGTCGCGGCTGGCCGCCGTGCTGCTGGCGGCGGTCCTGGCCTGGCTCTCGATCCAGGAGAGGCTGCTCCCCCTGCCGGTGGCCGGTGCACCGGCGCTGGTGTTCGTGGCGCTGGTCGTCCTCCACGAGCGGGTCGTTCGCCGGGTGGCGCTCCTCAAGCGGCGCCGGACCTTCTACCGGCAGTCGCTCGCCCGGCTGGACGGCGACTGGCGGCGGGGCGGGCACGAGGGTTCGCGCATCGCCGCCGAACACGCCGAGCACCTCTACGCCGGGGACCTCGACCTGTTCGGCCCCGATTCCCTGTTCCAGATGCTGAGCCGCTCGCGCACCCGCGGCGGCGACGAGCTCCTGTCTGCCTGGCTGCTCGAGCCGGCGCCGCCCGACGTGGTGCGGAGACGGCAGGACGCCGTGAAGGAGTTGGCGCCGGGGGTCGACTTCCGCGAGCGTCTCGCCGTTCGGGGAGTTGCCGCGCGCAGCGAACTCGATCCGGCCGCGCTGGCCGGCTGGGCGGAGCGCGACGCCTCCGGCGCCCTGCCCGGCGGCGACCGGGGCAGGGCGCTGGCGAGGACCCTGCTGGCGCTGGCCGCCGCCGTCAACGTGATCACGCTGGCCGGCTGGCTGTCCTGGGGCTGGGGACCGTCGCCCTTCCTGGGCGCGGCGGTGCTGGAGATCCTCTGGAGTCTCTCTGTCCGCCGGCGACTGGCGGCCGCCGTCGCCGGCGTGACCCGCGCGAGCAGGGACCTGAACCTCGTCGCCGTCCTGCTGGACATCGTCGAGCGGGAGCGCTTCGAGAGCCCTCTTCTGGCCGAACTGTCGGCGGAACTGAGGAACGGGGACGGAACCACGGCCTCCGCCAGTGCCAGGCGGCTGCGCCGGCTCGTCGACCTGCTCGACTCGATGCGCAACGCCTTCTTCGTCCCGTTCGGACTGCTGCTGCTCTGGACGCCGCAGGTCGCCTGGGCGATCGACTCCTGGCGGCGGCGCCACGGCGACCGGATCGGGTCGTGGCTGCGCGTCGTCGCCGAGGTCGAAGCCCTGGCCAGCCTCGCGTCCTACGCCTTCGAACACCCGAAGCACGTCTTCCCGGCGGTCGTGGCGCCGGAGGACGAGCGGCCTTCGCTGCTCGTCGGGCGAGGTCTCGGACATCCCCTGCTGCCGGAAGCCGAATGCGTAGCGAACGACGTCGTCCTCTCGGCCCGTCCGGCGAACGCGGAACGAGGCGGCACGGCGCCCGGCGCCGAGCCGCTCGACGGCGGCGGCGCCCCGGGAACGCCGCCCCAGGCGCTCATCGTCAGCGGCTCGAACATGTCCGGCAAGAGCACCCTGCTGAGAACCGTCGGCGCGAACGTCGTCCTGGCCCTCGCCGGCGCCCCGGTGCGCGCGCAGTCGCTGCGGCTCGTGCCGCTCGCCATCGGTTCCTCGATCCAGCTTCGCGACTCTCTCGCCGCGGGCCAGTCCCGCTTCTACGCCGAGATCGTGAAGCTCAAGTCCGTACTCGATCTGACCGGCCGCGGGACGTCCGTGCTGTTCCTCCTCGACGAGATCCTTCACGGCACGAACTCCCACGACCGGAGAGTCGGCGCCGAGGCCCTGATCCGCGGCCTGCTGGATCGCGGCGCGATCGGCCTCGTGACCACCCACGACCTGGCCCTGGCGAAGATCGCCGGCGCCTCTACACCGTCCCGGCTCCGCAACGTCCACTTCCAGGACCGGCTGGAGGACGGCCGGATCCGCTTCGACTACCGGCTGCGCGACGGCACCGTCACCCGCAGCAACGCCCTCGACCTGATGCGCCAAGTCGGCCTGGACGTGTAGGATCGGGGCCGGCGCGGGCTTTGTCCCGCTGGTCCCGGCGTCAGTACCGCACTGCAGTGCAGGGCGGAAGGCCGGAGGATGGCAGTCTTGAGTCCACGGAATCCTCAACTCCTCGGTCTTCGTGTAGAATCGACGGTCCAATGACCGCGACGGTTCTTCCCTTCCACTCGTCGCCCAAGCCGGCGTTCATCCCGGAGAGCGTTCCCGCTCCCGAGCCGGAGACGTACGTGGTGGATTCCGCCGAGGACTTCGAGACGCTGAGGGATCGCGCTCGGGAGTTCGTCGCCAGAGGTTCATACCGGGAAGCGGCCACGGTCTACCAGCGAGCCGTCGAGGTAGCGACCGCGGCCGGAGAGACCGACCTCGCCGACGAAGCCCTCTGCGGTTGGGGCGCGGCGGAAACGGAACTCGGCAACGGCGCCGAGGTGATGCCGGAGCTCCGGCGGATCCTGCTTGGCAGTCCGGTCGACCACAACTGCTGCCTGGCCGCTTACACGCTGGCACGCGCCCACGAGCTGGAAGGTCAGGTCAAGAAGGCGCTGTTCTATGCCCGGCTGTTCCGCGACCGCGCGGAGTACGTCGAGCGTGGAGGGCTCCCCGGTTTGGCGCAGAACCTCCTGGGCAACCTCCTGGTGGCCGAGGGCAGGGAAGACGAGGCTGCGGTTTGCTATCGAGCGGCGCTTCGCCGCGCTGAGGACGCACCTTCCACGTGGAGGGCCGGCGCCGAGACGAATCTGGGCTACTGCCTGCTCGTCAGCGCAACAACGAGCCGAGGACTTCGCCGCGCCAGAATGCGAGAAGGGCTGCGATTGATCTACCGGAGCATTCGGACGTTCCGGCGCGAAGGTGCGCTCCAGTACAGCATGCTTCCGCACCTCGACCTGTGCTTCGCCCATCTGGAGTTGAAACGTCCCACCTCCGCACGGCGGCACGGACGACGCGCACTCGCACTCGCAAAGCGCTACGAGGATCTCGCGACACTCAAGAACGCGCTCTACCTGCTCGGCCATGCGGCACTGCTGGAAGGAGATACGGAAGCAGCGCGTCAGTGCTTCGACGAACTCGGAGAGCGTTTCTACCCCCATCAAGCCGGTTTGGCCGACCTGCTGATGTCGGTCGACTTCCGTCAAGTGGTGAACCTGAGAGCATGATGAACGGTACGCTCACCAAGTTCCTGAATGGCGTGAAGCCGGCGGGCATCTTCGTCTGGACGACGCTGGCCCTGATGCTCAGCGGCGGTGCAGTGCACGCCACGGGCAGTGCGCCCGTACTGGGCAAGAGCGGCGACGTCTACCAGATCGCCGTGGGAATCTACAGCGACCTCTTCCCGGGCGGCAGTGAGGCTTCTGGCGACGCAGAGGTCCTGCGATTGGAGGCTCGGCGCGGTGCCGGCAGGGTCGAGCATTACCTGGTTCCCGGCAGTGAATCGAACGACAGCGACCGGACGCCGTCCCTCTTCTTCGACGCTTCCACCGGGAAGCTGTACGTGGTGTGGTCGAGCAGCAACACCTCGACTCTGACCCGGATCAACCTCGCCTCCTTCGACGGTAGCGAGTGGTCCGCGACGATCGAGGTTTCCGGGAACATCTACAGCGAGAAGTCGGCGCCGCGCCTCGCCGTCACCCACGATCGCTTTGAACTGGCCGGAGAGACTACCGGCGAGTCGAGTACCCGGACAGTCCTCCATGTGGTCTGGTCGGAAGGCACAGGCGGCGAGAAGGTCATGTACGCACCAGTCGTGTTGATCGACGGCGAGCTCGCCTCCACCTGGCGCCGCGTTCACACGCTGAACCACTACGTATCGCAGCAACTGGTCGACGATCCGCACCACGGCCAGGTAGCGACGAAGTTGCTCTCCGCTCCCACAGTTGACGCGGGCAGTGAACCGAACGCCGTGGTCATCGGTTTCGCAGACGGCGACACCGGAGCCCTCGTCCAACTGGAGCTTTCGACGCCGGCCACCGAGCTTTCCGAACTCGCTGACAGCGTGGCAGACCATCTCGAATCGTCCGATCTCTGTAAACGGATCGCGGACGACGAGTCGGCTGCGCTGACGAGCGTTGCCGAAGCCGCACGAGTTCACATCGTGCTCGTGGGGCGTCGAATCCGCAGTCGGGTGCTCAGCCCGCTTGCCGAAGACGTCAAGAACGTACTAGTCCGCCGAGGCGCTGCTCTCTGCGCTGACGGCGGACTGATGAGCGTTTCGAGTGCCGCCAGAGTCCACATCGTGCTCGTAGGCGCCCGAGCCCAGGAGGGCGAGCTCCTTGAAGGCGCCGCGAACAACGATGCCCACGTCCTCCTCGCCGCCGCCCAGGAAGTCGGAGACGACGTCTACGTCCAGCACCTCGCCCGGCTGCAGGTGAAGTCGGAGCGGGTCGCGCCCACTATCGGCCAAGGCGAACCGACGATCTTCGTCTCGCCCAAGGGCGCCGGCGCGGTCGTCGTCTGGGAGAACGGCAACATCCTGCGCTACGTCGAGACGCTGCCCGGCGACTTCGCCAGCGACGCCTGGAGCAACTCCTACACACTCCAGATCGGCAGCACGCTCTCGCGCTCCGAGGCCTATTCGATGCTTCGGGATCGCGCCCGCTCCCTCGAGTAGGGTCGAGCACGTCACGTACTCTCCGTCGAATCGGTGCCGGCCTGGCGGCCGGCGCGTTTCCCGGCAGCAACTGGCCGATGACGACGTCCAGCCTGCCGGGGCCAGCGAAGGGGCGCCCGGCGGGCTGGAGGCAAGCGCCGCCTGACGCCGCCACGCCAACCGACGCCGACGTGGAGCGCAGCCGACCGAAGCGAGCGCGGCTTACCCTTCACCAAGAGAGCGCGAGCGGCCGCTGGGCGCCCCTTCCCTGGCCCCGGCAGGCGGGTGAGTCCGGGATGCCGCCGAAGACGGACGCGGCTCGGGCTACGGACCCAGCCGGACGGCGCGGTCCGATCCGCCGAGGAGTTCGTGCCGCAAGGCGTCCCGGCGTTCGAAGAACGCCGGCAGCAAGTCCTCCGCCAGCGGCGGCACGGGCTCGCTCACCAGGGCCGCCGGGTTGATCCAGCGGCCGTTCCGCTGTACCCGATAGTCGAGGTGAGGTCCCGTCGAAAGACCGCTGGAGCCCACGTAACCGACGACCTGCCCCTGAGCGACCCGCGCTCCCGCGTGGATGCCCTGCGCGTAGCCTGAGAGGTGCAGGTACGCCGTCAGATAGCCGTTGGCGTGGCGCAACCGGACCGTCCGTCCGCCGCCGCCTCGCACGCCCGCCGAAACGACCGTGCCGTCCGCGGTCGCCCGCACCGGGGTTCCGACCGGCGCGCCGTAGTCGACGCCGTAGTGCGGCATCCGCCGCTTCAGGATCGGGTGGAAGCGACTCAGCGAGAAGCGGGACGTGACTCTCGAGTACGGCAGCGGCGAACGCAGGAACTGCCGCTGCAGAGGTTGACCGTCGCCGTCGTAGTACCGGTTCGAGCCCGTCTGGCCGCCGTCCTCGCCCTGGAATCCGTAGGCCTCGAGCCAGCGCTCCCGGTTCCGGTAGCGGAGCGCGTGGACCCGAGCCGCGCCCTGCGTCCGGCCGTCCAGCAGGAGTTCGTCGAACAGGATCTCGAAGCGGTCGCCGACCCGCAGGTCCCGATTGAAGTCGAGGTCCCACTGCAGCACCCTCGCCATGCTGCCGGCCAGGTTCGCAGGCCCGCCGGCTCGGCGAAGCGAGGTCTCCAGGGCGCCCCGCAGCTCGCCGCGGACGAGGCGGCGAACGTGAGTGCGCCGGTAGGGACGGTAGCGGCTCGTCCAGACCCCGCGATTCCGGTCCGCCAGGACGACGCCCTGGCCGCGGCGCGGCAGCACGATGCCGACGAGTCCCTCGTCCCGGCGAACCATCGAGTAGACGAACTCCCGAGCGCGCAGCTTCCGGGGGTCCAGGACCTCGCTGACCGCCGTGCTGGCCCGGTGGAGTTCGGCCGCCGGAACGCCGGCCCGGAGCAGGACCTCGTCGAGGGTGTCGCCCCTCCGAATCTCGCGCTCCAGCGGGAACGGCGCGCGGTCCAACGCCGCCGGGTCCAACGCCGAGGCCGAATCGTCCTCGACCGCGCCGCCCGGGGCCGCGGCGTCCAACCTGATGGGGGACGGCGCGGGACGCACCGCGAGCCAGCCCAGGACGAGCGCCAGAGCGACGCTCGAGAGAACCGCGGCCCAGCGCCCACGTTGTTCAGTACGCACGATTCAGGAACCTGCCGGGCCGGAGCCCGGAAGCCCTATTCTGCCATGCTGGGCCCGGTCTGGCACGAGCTTGCAGTTGTCGTCGGCGCTTCGCGGCGCGGTCTCCTGGCCGCCTCCCGCGGCAGCGGGTCGTAAGACCCGCGCACCCGGAGCCGCGGAGTCTGAAGCGCGCGTCTCTCGAACCGCCCCGAGCCCAGGCACCGGGCGGCGCGCTGCGCCCTCAGGCCGCGTCCTGCTGCCTCGACCGCATCTTCCTGGGCATGCCGGAGCGGATGTAGCCATGCTCGCGGGCGTACCTCAGGAGGACGGCCTCCAGCTTGCGCCTGCCCCGGTAGAGCCGGCTCATGACGGTCCCCAGGGGAATGCCGAGCCGATCCGCGATCTCGCGGTAGGACAGTCCCTGCAGGTCGGCCAGCTCGACCGCCGTCCGGTAGTCCTCGGGAAGCGCCTCGAGAGCCTGCTGAACGTCCTGGTCGAGAGCGCCGATCATCAGTTCTTCCTCCGGGGTGGCGCCGCGCGCGGTCAACGGGGACTCGAGGAGCTTCGACTCGAAGGCTCCCTCGATCTCGTCGAACGAGTTCTTGAGCGGCTGGCGCTGGCGCTTCCGGTAGCGATTGATGAACGTGTTCTTGAGGATCTTGAAGAGCCAGGCCTTGAAGTTCGTCCCTTCCTGGAACTTGTCGTAGTACTTGTACGCCCGCAGGTAGGTCTCCTGCAGGAGATCCTCGGCGTCCTGCCGGTTGCGGGACATCCGGTAGGCCGTGCTGTAGAGACTGTCCATGAAGGGCAGCACCTCGGCCTCGAAGTTCCAGCGGCCGTTGTGATCGGCTATGGCGCTCATGCGGTTTGCCTCCCCCGTCGCTGTAGTGGATCGCGACGCCTTGCGCGGGAGAAGTCAGCACATTCGGTGCCAAGTACCGCAGTCGGGACGGCAGAACCGTCATCTCGTTGTCAGAGCACGGTTCTCGGCCCGACGCAGCCAGCATTGAGGCGAGCGCCGACGCTTACGCGGCGCTCCGTCAAGCGCCAAAATGGCCGGCGCGCGCCACGCGGGACGCGCAAGCCAGCCGAGTCAGCGCCGCGCAGACGCGGCGTTGGCTTTGCATGGAAACTGGCCGCCAGAACGGAGCCAGCCTGCCGGCCGGCGCGAGTCCTTGGCCGCCTGCGGCGGCAGCCGGCGGGGACGCCGGCGCATCCAGTATGCGGCCAGTTCCCTGCGCGACAGCGCAGCCTGACGGCTGCGAATACTCCTAGACGAAGCCGGCGCCGCGAAGCGCGATGACCAGGGCGTAGATGACGACCGACTCCATGAACGCCAGACCGATCAGCAGCATGATCTGGATGCGGCCGCCGGCGCCGGGATTCCGCGCCAGACCCGCGCAGGCCTCGCCGGTCGCGCGGCCCTGGCCGATTGCGCCGCCCGCCGCGGCGATACCGATGCCCACGGCGGCGCCCAGCAGGCCGAGATTGGCGCCGCCGCCGTCGCCTTCTGCGCCGTCCTGAGCCAGGGCCGGAGCGGCAAACAGGGTGAGCAGCACGGCCACGAGAAGGACGAGCTTTGACTTCTTCATTTCCTGAGAGTCCCTTTCAGTGTGCCGACGCCTCAGCCTCGGCGATGTAAACGGTGGTCAACATGATGAAGATGAAGGTCTGCAGCGTCGCGGCCAGGAGGCCGAGCGCCATGATCGGCAACGGCAGTGCAAGGGGAACCAGACTGAAGATGGCGGCCGCGGCGAGGTGTTCGCCGAAGACGTTCCCGAACAGCCGCATGCCGAGCGAGAGCACGCGAGCTGCGTGACTGATGATCTCGAGCGGGATGAACAGCGGAGCAAGCCACAGGACCGGACCAACGAAGTGCGCGAAGTAACGCAGGCCGTGCCGGCGCAGGCCGAACAGGTGGTACAGCACCCATGCCGTAATGGAGAGGGCGAACGTGACGTTGACGTTCTGGGTCGGGGGCAGCAGGAAGAAGATGGACCCCGACAGGTTGCTGACGAAGATGAAGAAGGCGAACGAGGCGATCAGGGGCAGATGTCGCGAGCCGCCCTCGCCGATCGTCTCCTCGAGGAGGTTTCGCATCCAGTCGAGGACAATCTCGACGACCTGTTGCACCTTGCCTGGGTCGTCCCGATTCAGTCCGTTCGACACGACCGCCCCCAGCGTCGTCACGACGCCGAAGACGAACAGCGCCATGACGACGTGGTCCGGCACTTCGGGGGGAAGGCTATCTTCGGCGCCCGTCAGGCCGACGCCGGCCTTCCAGACCGCGTTCACGGGCTCGTAGAAGATGGAGTGTTCGCCGGCAGCCATGACAGTCGGAGACGTTCGGACGTGAAGGGACGGTGACCGTTGCTGAGACGGGAGAGTCGGGCGTGGTGGGGATTACGCGGTATCGAATCGAAGTGCCGGTCGAACTGGAGTCGATACGGGAGCTAGCGAACGGAACCGAGGCGACCCACAAGCTCTGAGACGACCAGCGCGAGGGGCACGACCGAGAATCCCAGGATCAGCGCGATGAACTCCCTTGACCCCACCAGCAGGGCCGCAACGATGAAAGCGCTCAACAGCGAATAGCGGAGAACCGTGAAGAGAGTGTTCCTGGCGCCGGCACGCCCGTTGGCGTCCGGCTCCAACGCGCGAACCTGCATCTCCAGGCCGCGGAAGCTGAAACTACTGACGAGCCCCGCGGCTGTCAAGGCAATTGCGGCGCCCGGACTCCATGCCAGGGCTGCCACGCCTCCCAGGGTCGTCAGCAGCAGCGACCAGCGAAGAACGCGCTTCGACATCGCGGCCAGTCGGTCGTGCCTTCCGGACGCGCCGCGGAAGCCGAGCAGACGGGCCGCTTCACGAGCGGCCGAGCTCATCGTTCTCCTCGTCCGCGCTGACGCGCCGGATCGTCTGGTAGGCGTTGTAGAAGCCAGCCGCGACACCGAACAGGAAGCCGATCATCGCCCCGGTCTTCTCGGCGCCGAACCAGTCTCCGACCGTCTGGCCGGCAAGGAAGCCGAGGACGGAGGCCACCGGGAAGACGAGGCCGATGACGGCCACGTCGAGAACACGGACTGGCAGGCGCATTCGGAGTCCATCCTACGCCAACGAACGCCCGCCGCGGAGCGCCACGGCTTCCGGGGCCGCCTTCCGGAAGCGGACGTGGGCGCCGGCGCTTCCGGTTCCGCGGCACAGGTTCCTAGGCCCTCGAGTCCCAGAGCACGTCCGGCGCCCGGTGAACCAGGTTCTCGTAGCGCGCCATCACGAACAGCGCGTCCGAGAGCCGGTTGACGTAGGTCAGGGCCGGCGCGCCGACCGGCTCGACGGCCGCGAGGGTCACCAGGCGCCGCTCGGCCCGGCGGCAGATGGTCCGGGCCAGGTGCAGCGCCGCCGCCCCGGGGCAGCCGCCTGGCAGCACGAAGTTCGCGAGCGGCTCCAGATCTTCCTGCAAGCGGTCCATCGTCTTCTCCAGGGCCTCGACGTGGCGCGGTTCGATGCGCGGCACGGCGGGCGCGCCCTCGTCCGACGGGACGCAGAGGTCCGACCCGAGGTGGAACAACTCCTGCTGAACCCGGCCGAGGCCGTCGGCTACCGGCGCCGACAGCCCGGCGGCCACCGCGACGCCAAGCGCCGAGTTCAACTCGTCGACCGCGCCGTACGCTTCAACGCGGGCGTTGTCCTTGCGGACACGAAGGCGAACGCCCAGACCCGTCGTTCCGTCATCGCCGGTGCGCGTGTAGACGCGGGTGATGCGAGGCAAGGGGAGCCCTAGATGTCGTCCCTGATCGCACCCTCGACCGGGCTGCTGGCGCCCTCGGTGTAGATGCCGCCGGTCAACTCGAACGACTCGACGGCGCGCTCGCGGAGACGCTCGAGGGCCTCGTCGAAGTTCTCGGGCGACATCTCTTCGTCGCAGAAGGAGCAGCAGCTTTCCCAGGTGTAGCCCAGGCCGTCGACCTGCTTCCGGCCGCCGGGCGTGACCTCGTCGGTGATCGGGCACCAGATCGTGCTCATCGCGAGCATGAAGTTCTCCACGTAGCGCTGCTCCGCGGCCCCGGCGGCGTACGCGTCGGGATCGTCGGCGAAGCTCGCGGCGACGCCGGGCTCGCTGCCCCGGTACTCGACGCCGCCATGCGCCCAAGTCTCGCCGTCGGCCGCCGACGGCACGAGCTTGACCGGACAAAGGTCGGTCGACTTGAGAGCCTCGGGGATCTTCACCTTGGCGAGGTCGACCGCGTCGGGCGGCAACTGCGCGGCCATCGGCGCCACCCAGAGCGCCATCGCCAGGACCAGGATGAGAAGAGACGCCGGACGGCCGGAAGAGAACTTGATCGACATGGGCGGGGATTCCTCCGCGAAGCTGAGAATCGACAACGAACGGGCGGCGCCGACCACCGGCGCCTCTCCAGTGACACAGGGTGCGCGAGTATAGCAACGGTACGGGCCCGCGCGAGGCCCGGCTCGCGCCCGAACCGCCCTTGCCGGCTGGTACTCTCCGTCGTCGTGAGGCGATCCGGGGCAACAAGGCCTCCGAACCGCCGGACCGGCTTCGCCGCGACGGCGGTGCTGGTCGGACTCGCGGGCCTCCTGGACCCCGCCACCCCTGCCGGCACGCAGGCAACCAGGGACGACGAGGGGAGCGAACCCGCCGCCGCCTCATCGCCGGTCGCGGACCGGTTGAGCAGGCGCCACGCCGACTGGCTCGCGGAGGTGTCGGTCATCATGACCGGCGAGGAACGCGACCTCTTTTTCCAGCTCACGCGCGACTACCAGCGCCGGGCCTTCATTCGGAAGTTCTGGCAGGTCCGCGACCCGGTGCCGAAGACGGGACGCAACGAGATGCGCGAGCGCTGGGAGGAGCGCGTCGCCTACGCCCGCACGAACTACGGCGGCCTGACCGACGCGCGCTCCCAGGTTCTGCTGATCCACGGCGAGCCGCACCGCATCGTCCAGGTCCGGTGCACGACGACGCGGATACCGGCGGAAGTCTGGACGTACCGGGGAAGCGACCGCGTGCGGTTCGATTTCCTGCTGCTCTTCGTCCGCGGAAGAGGCCTGGGAGAAGCTCGGGTGTGGGCGCCGGGCCGGGGCGACATCCGGGGAGTCGTCGAAGGCGCCAAGGCCTGCATCAACGGCCACCTGCTCGAGGACGTCGTCGAGCAGATGCGCAGCCTGGGCGGCGAGTACGGGCGCCAACTGGCGCGGGTGCTGGCGAGGCCGAAGCCGCGCAACGAAGAGTGGGTGGCCGCGTTCGCGGCGGCGAGCACGGACCTGCCGCCCGGCGCCGACACCTTTGAAGCCGATGTCGACTACGACTTCCCGGGCCGCTTTCAGAGCCGCACGGTGGTACAGGGACGGATTCTCGTCGACCCGGCCGCCATCGCCGTGGGCGAGTTCGCCGGTTACCGGTCGCGCGACTTCGTCCTGGTTGGCGAGGTCGTGAACGAGCGGGAGCTGTTCGAGTCCTTCCGCTACAAGTTCGGCTTCCCCGCCGCCGAGAGTGAAGCACCCGCCACGGGCGTCCCCCTCCTGCTCCCCTTTCAGCGCTACCTGCGCCCCGGCGACTACCGGCTGATCCTGCGCATCGAGGACGTCAACGGCGGGCGGTTCTTCCGCGGAGAGCAGGACGTCAGGGTCCCCAGACTCTCGGACCTCGCCCCCCTGGCCAGGACCGAACCCGAAGGCGAACGCCTGCTGGCCGAGGCGGCTCGAAGCGTCGGCTCCGAATCCGTCGACATCCGCCTGCTCAAGCCCGCCGGCGAGATTCTCTCGGGACTGGTTCGCTTCGACGCGGTGGTCGAAGGCGAGGGAGTGTCCGCGGTCGCGTTCCTGCTCGACGAAACGGCCGTGCTCAGGAAGGCCCATCCGCCCTTCAGCGTCGAGCTCGACCTGGGGGACTTTCCTCGACCACGGACCCTGCGGGTCGAAGGCGTCGGCGAGAACGGTGACGTACTGGCATGGGACGAGCTGGCGATCAACGCCGGCGACCACAACTTCTCCGTTCGGCTGGTGGAGCCGCGGCGCGGCGGGAGCTACGTCTCGAGCCTGCGAGCGCGTGCCGATGTCGAGGTTCCCGAGGGGTCGACGCTGGATCGGCTGGAGTTCTACCTGAACGAGAAGCTCTCCTCGACGCTCTATCAGGGACCCTTCGTCCAACCGCTCCGGCTTCCGCCGAACGCCGGCGTTTCGTACGTCCGCGCCGTGGCGCATCTCCGGGACGGCAACACGGCGGAGGATCTCGTCTTCATCAACTCGCCCGGCGACATCGAGCGCGTCGACGTCCAGTTCGTGGAGCTGTTCGTATCGGTGACGGATCGTGGCGGACGACCGGTGGAGGGACTCGAACTCGCAGACTTCGAGGTCCTGGAAGACGGCCAGCCCCAGCGGGCGAGCCGCTTCGAGCGCGTCGTCGACCTCCCGATCCACGTCGGCGTACTCATCGACAACTCCGCCTCGATGCGCGCCTCTCTCGACTTCACGCGCCGTGCCGCGCTCCGGTTCTTCGAGCAGGCGGTCACTCCGAGAGATCGTGCCGCCGTCATCACGTTCAACCGGTTTCCGCAACTGGCCGTCCGGCTGACCAACGACCTTCGCGAACTCGGCAGCGGTCTGGCGGGGCTGACGGCCGAAGGACAGACCGCCCTCTACGACAGCCTGATCTTCAGCCTGTATCACCTTGCCGGCGTGACCGGACAACGGGCGATCCTGCTCCTCTCGGACGGCAAGGACGAAGTCTCCCGCTTCTCCTTCGAGGACGCCCTCGAGTACGCCCGCCGCGCGGGCGTCACCGTCTACGCCATCGGCCTCGGGATCGACGAAGCGGGCGCGAGGCGGCGTCTGACCAGGCTCAGCACCCAGACCGGCGGGCGGAGCTACTTCGTGCGCGACCCGGCCTTGCTGGACGAGATCTACGCCAACGTTCAGCGGGAGCTTCGATCCCAGTACATGCTCGCCTACCAGTCGAGCAGCGCCCGGACCGATGACGGCTTCCGCCGGATCGAAGTCGACGTGCGGCGCTCCGGCGTCGACGTCAAGACGATGAGCGGCTACTACCCGTAACGATCCAGCCCAAACGACCGCCCGCAGGTCGCCAACGAGAAAGGCCCCCGGCGGGCTTCCACCCGCCGGGGGCCTCAAGAGATCCCGGCGACGACCTACTCTCCCACACCGTCCCCGGTGCAGTACCATCGGCGCTGCGGGGCTTAACTGCCGTGTTCGGAATGGGAACGGGTGTTTCCCCCACGCTACGGTCACCGGAAATCGCCGGGCTGACCGCGCCCCTCGCGGCGGCGCGATCAACCGAATCGAATCCTTCCAGGGTCTTCTCCTCCGCGGCATCCAGCCGCGGCGAACCTAAGCGCCCAAGTCCCGAGTGCAGCAATCTCGAAGATGGTCAAGCCGAACGACCGATTAGTACGGGTCAGCTAAACGCCTCGCAGCGCTTACACGCCCCGCCTATCAACCTGGTAATCTTCCAGGGGTCTTCAGGGATACCTCATCTCGAGGCTGGCTTCCCGCTTAGATGCTTTCAGCGGTTATCCTAACCGAACATAGCTACCCAGCCGTGCCGCTGGCGCGACAACTGGTGCACCAGAGGTTCGTCCGTCCCGGTCCTCTCGTACTAGGGACAGCTCCTCTCAAGTATCCTGCGCCCACATGAGATAGGGACCGAACTGTCTCGCGACGTTCTAAACCCAGCTCACGTACCACTTTAATCGGCGAACAGCCGAACCCTTGGGACCTGCTTCAGCCCCAGGATGTGATGAGCCGACATCGAGGTGCCAAACCGCCGCGTCGATATGAACTCTTGGCGGCGATAAGCCTGTTATCCCCGGAGTACCTTTTATCCGTTGA